>JAJZEB010000093.1 GCA_021805805.1 Pseudomonadota bacterium
CGGTCAGCGCATCGGCGTGCGTGGCGGTCATCGCGGCACCGATCGCGAGCATTGCAATTCCTGCTTTCATGAGTCTCCTCCAGATGTCTTTCTTTTATCGAACGGAACTTCCACTGCATGAACATCTCCCGAGCCGCCGAAATCCGGCTCGGGAAACGAACAATCTCTGACTTGGCCTGGCCGCAGACCGGCGCGCTCAGGGGTACAGCCCGCGCTCGGCGCGCGCCTGCAGCACCCGCTCGCAGGCGACGACGAACGCCGCGGTGCGCAGCGTGATCTTCAGCCGCTCGGCGGTGCCCCAGATTTCCTCGAAGGCGTTGATCATGATGCGTTCGAGCCGCGCGTTGATCTCGTCCTCGCTCCAGAAGAAGCTCGAGAAATCCTGCACCCACTCGAAGTAGCTCACCGTCACGCCGCCGGCGTTGCACAGCACGTCGGGCACGACCAGGATGCCGCGGTCGGCGAACACGTCGTCGGCCGCCGGCAAGGTCGGCCCGTTGGCTCCCTCGAGCACCAGCCGCGCAGTCGTCGTCCGCGCCCGCGCCTCGGTCAGCTGTCCTTCCAGCGCCGCCGGAATCAGCACATCGCAAGGCACCTGCCAGAACGCCTCGGCGTCGATCGCCTCGCCGAAGCCGCCGACCCCGCCGTGCGCGTGCACGTGCTGCTGCAGCGCGCCCACGTCCAGGCCGCCTTCGTGCGCCACCGCGCCGGTGTGGTCCTGCACCGCAACCACCTTCGCCCCGGCCGCGGCGAACAGCTCGGCCGCCGTCGCGCCGACGTTGCCGAAGCCCTGCACCGCAACCCGCGCGCCGGCCAGATCCAGTCCGATGCGCCGCGCCGCCTCGCGCCCGGTGACGAACACCCCGCGCCCGGTGGCTTTCACGCGCCCCAGCGAGCCGCCCAGCGTGATCGGCTTGCCGGTCACCACCCCGGTCGCCGTGCCGCCGATGTTCATCGAATACGTGTCCATCATCCACGCCATGATCTGCGGATTGGTGTTGACGTCCGGTGCCGGAATGTCCTGCTGCGGACCGATGATGATTCCGATCTCGCTCGTGTAGCGCCGAGTCATGCGCTCGAGCTCCTTGCGCGACAGCTGCGCCGGATCGACCCGGATTCCGCCCTTGGCGCCGCCGTACGGCAACCCCACCGCGGCGTTCTTCACCGTCATCCACGCCGACAGCGCCATCACCTCTTCGAGCGTGACCTGCGGGTGAAAGCGCACCCCGCCCTTGCCGGGGCCGCGCGACAGATTGTGCTGCACCCGGAAACCCTCGAAATGCCGCACCGTGCCGTCGTCCATCTCGATCGGCACGTCGACGATCAGCGCGCGCTTCGGGCGCTTGAGCGTCTCGCCCCAGCGCGCCAGCTCGCCCAGGTACGGAAGCACCCGGTCGACCTGCGCCAGGTACGTCCGCCAGGGACTGCTGGGTTCAGGGTCGACATACGACAGCCCGGGGGCATTCGATTCCATCTGGATGTTTTTCATTGCATGATATTTTGTAATACGCCACAGGTCGATTCAAGCGACCATCCGGCAAAACCCGCCCGCCCTACATTCGGTCCCTCTGCCCGCTGCACGATGCGCATTGCGCGGGCCGTCAAAATGTATTCGAACGGCGCGCCACAAGGGCCGACGCGCAATATATGAGCGCCGCCATCGCAACGCCAATGCAATTTTTGGATGATGTCATGCAAAATTTGCATGAGCATCGACAAGCATCATCGATGCCACCTGGCTCGAACACGTCGGCCGGGCGATCGGCGCGGCGGATCCGCATCCCGGCGACTCGGTCACGGACAAAGTTGTTCCATGTCAAACCCGGGCTTGCGTCACGCGCCTAAAGTGGTATTTCGTTTACTTTTTCGCGCACTGCAACGTCACCGCGCACCGCGTCTCGTCGAAGCCTGAAAATCATCGGAAGACCATGCCTGAAAACCCGCATAGCGCACATCGGAAATGCGGCGCGCCCGACGTGCCCGAGTCGGTCATCGTCGTTTCAAGGCCACCGCGCAATGCCAGCTTGGATACGAAGAAGAAAATCAATCGCCGCACCACCAGGGAATATTCCCAGAGATTCCGGCACGCGGCCCAGATGATTTTCATGGCCCTGAACGTCTACCTGGGTACACAGTTCTACCTCTGGGTGCGTTATCTCGAGCACGGCGGCCATGGCATCCAGGTGTCTCGCCCGCCTGGAATCGAGGGCTGGCTGCCCATCGTCGGCCTGATGAACACCGCGTATTTCGTCGCCACCGGGCGCGTGCCGGCGATCCATCCCGCGGCCATGTTCCTGTTCATGGCCTTCGTCCTGATCAGCCTGCTGTTCAAACGCGCGTTCTGCTCCTGGCTCTGCCCGATCGGCACCGTGTCCGAGTGGCTGTGGCGCGCGGGAACCCGACTGTTCGGGCGCACGTTCCGGCTTGCGCCCTGGATCGATATTCCCTTGCGCGGCACCAAGTACCTGGTGCTCGGGTTTTTCGTGTTCAGCGTCGGCGCCCTGTCGGCAGCCGGGATCCGGGCCTTCATGCACACGCCGTTCGGCCTCGTGGCCGACGTCAAACTGCTCGACTTCTTCCGCGAAGCCGGACTGCCGGTGATCGAAACCCTCGCCGCGCTGGTCGTGCTTTCGATGGTGGTGCAGAATTTCTGGTGCCGCTACCTGTGCCCCTACGGCGCGCTGATGGGAATCGTCTCGCTGCTCAGCCCGCTGAAAGTACGCCGCGACGCGCAACGCTGCATCGATTGCGGCAAGTGCGCTCGCGCGTGCCCGTCGGGCCTGGCCGTCGACCGACTGCCGCAAGTGCGCTCGCCCGAGTGCATCGCCTGCATGCGCTGCGTGGCGTCGTGCCCGGTCGAGCGTGGTCTGCAATTCGCCGCGGCACCGCGCAACGCGGTCGATCCCGCGCTGCGCTGGCGAGGACGCGTGGCAGGCCCGGCGACGACCGCGGCGGCGATCACCATCGTGTTCGTGGGCATGGTGCTGGTCGCGCAAGCCACCGGACACTGGCAGACGCACGTGTTGCAGCGCATCGAGGTCGAACTGGTGCGCCACGCCGACGCATGGACGCATTGACCATGGTGCGCAGACCTGCCATGCGCGCGGCGCGAACGACACGGGCCGCCGCGGGCAGCGCGCCGGGGCCTGCCCCTCAGGCCTGGCGGGCCAGCTGCTTGCGCCGCCAGTGCAGGTACAGCGCTGGAATCAGGTTGGTCGAGCGCAGCGCACTCCACAGCAAGCCGCCCAGGATGACCACCGCCAGCCCCTGCTCGGGCGCGGCGCCCTCGCCCAGGCCCAGCGCGGTGGGCAGCATGCCAAGCATCGCCGTGACGGCGGTCAGGACGATCGGGCGGAAGCGCACCTGGATCGCGTCGCGAACCGCAAGATCCAGCGGCATGCCTTCGTTTTCGTTGGCGCGGGCTCGATCGAGCAGAACGATGGAGTGACGCAGCCCGATTCCCACCAGGGTGAGGAAGCCGATCATTCCGGTGGCGTTGAGTCCGACCCCGCTGAACACCAGCGCTACGGTTCCTCCGGTCAGCGCCAGCGGGATTTCGAGCAGCAAGATCGCAGGGATCAGCAGTCCGTCGAATTGCAGCAGCAGGATCCCCACCATGATCGCGAAGGCCGCCAGGGTCGCCAGCAACAGGCTCAGCGCCGAGCTTTCGAGCTCGGCAGCCAGCCCGCCGAACGCCACGCGGTAGCCGGGCGGCAGCTGCAATCCCGCAAGCGCCCTGCGCGCCGCCAGCTCGGTGCTGCCCAGCGGTCCGGTCGGCGTGGCCAGGATGTCGAGCGCGCGCGCACCAGCGATGTGGCGGATCTGGTTCGGCGTTGCCACCAGCCGCATGCGCGCCAGCAGCCCCAGCGGAGTCCATCCCCCGGTCGTGCGGATCGGCAGCGCGCGCAATCCGGCGATCGAGCGCTGCGGCGCGTCGGCCAGGCGCATGTAGACGTCCAGCGGAACGTTGCCGTCGGGAACGCGCTCCAGAACCTGACCGTCCAGCAACGCTTCGAGCTGCGTGTACAGCGTCGCCGCAGTGAGTCCGTGCCGCGCCAGCGTCCGCACCCGCGGCTCGATGCGCAGCTGGGTCACCGGATAGCCGTCGTTGTCGAACACGCTGCTCAGCGCAGGGATGCGCTGCAGCCTTGCGCTGATGCGCTCGGCGATGCGCCGCAGTTCGCCCACGCGGGAGCCGAAGACGTGCACCACGAAAGGCTGCGGAAGCCCGGACAGGCTTTCGCCCAGGCGCTCGACGGTCGGCGTGTCGACCGACAGCTGGACTCCGGGCAGAGCCGATTCGCGCTGGATCCTGCGACCCAGAGCGTCGAGCGCATTGACCCCGATTCCGGGCTTGAGCGCGACCTCGATTTCGCCGGCGTAGGCCGGCTCGGTGTAGGTGGTCGTCGAAGCCGCGCCGATGCGCGCGTACACGTGCGCGACCGCCGGGTCGCGCAGCAGGCGTCGGCTGATGGTGCGCACCGCTTCGCGGGTGTCGAGCAGCGAAGCTCCCGGCGGCAGGGTATACGACTCCAGCAGCACGCCTTCGTTGGGCAGAGGCAGGAAATCGATCGGCACCAGCACCAGCCCGACCAGGCTGAGCAGCAGCACGCCGAAGGTCACACCCAGGCTGGTGCGCGGCGCACGCGACACCCAGAAGAACAGGCGCTCGTTGCCGCGCCGCAGCCATTGCAGCAGGCGTTGACCGCTGCCGCGGCCCGTTGCAGGGCGCGCGCCGAGGAAACCCAGCCCCAGCGGGATGAGGGTCAGCGACACCACGAACGAGGCCAGCAGTGCCAGGATCATCGCCAGCGAAAACGGGATGAAGAACAAGCCGACCAGCCCGCCGACGAACAGCAGCGGCACGTAGATCGCCATGTTGGTCAGCGTTCCGGTGAGGTCGGGAACGACAATCCCCTTCAGCCCTGCCCAGACACCCTGCCAGTGCGCGTCGCCGGCTTCCCAGCGGTGGTAGATGCTCTCCAGCACGATGATCGCGTCGTCGGCCAGCAAGCCGACGGCGACCGTCAGTGCGCCGAAGGTCATCAGGTTCAGGTTCTGTCCGAAGGCGTGCAGCGCGGCGATCGCCAGCGCCAGCGACAGCGGGATGCTCAGCGCCAGCACGACGATGCCGCGCCCGGCGCCCAGCACCCAGAACAGCAGCAGCACCGCGAGCAGCGCGCCGACCCCCAGATTGCGGCCGAGATCGGTGCCGATCAGGCGCACGATGTGGCCCTGGCTGTACGTGCGCACCCAGCCCACCCCGGCCGGCAGCTCGGGAAGCGTCCGGCGCAGCGCGGCCTGCACCGCGCCGGTCACCGCCAGCGTCGATGCACCGGGTTGTTTCATGACCACCAGCGCGACGCTGGGGCGCCCGTCCAGGGTCACCGCATTGTGCGTCGGCTGGGCGCTGCGCACGATCCGCGCCAGCGCCTGCAAGGGAATCGGTCCGTGCGCAGTGGCCACCGGGATGCGCTCGAGTGCCGCGCTGCCGAGCGGCAGGCTGCGGGCCTCGATCAGCACGTCGTTGTGACCGAGCGTGAGGTAGCCTGCCGGCGCCAGCAAGGTCTGTGCGCGCACCGCGCGCACGATCGCCGGCGCGCCGACGTCATAGCGCCGCATCGCCTGCAAGTCGGGTTGGATCCAGAGCGCTTCGCGACCTGCACCGAACACATGCACCAGTTGCACGCCGGGCAGCGCGCGCAGCGCCGGCTCGATGTCGGCGAGCACACGGCGCTGCACCAGAGCCGGATCGACTCCGGGCGGAATGCGCGCCGTGTAGTCGGCGACCTCGTTGATCGCGTTGCCCATGATCTGCGCCACCGGATGGGCTCCCGACGGCAGGCGCGCGCGCGCACGGTCGATCGCGGCGTTGACCGCCTGCAGGTCGATCTGCGGTTCGCTTCCGTTGCGGAAGCGAACGTCGATGCGCACGGTCCCGTTGCCCATCACCGCACGCTCGTCGCGCAGTCCGGTCAGGGCGAGGAGCTCGCCTTCGATCGGCTCGACCACCAGGTGCTCGAGCTCGCTGGCGGTGGCGCCGGGAAAATGCACGGTGATCCCGATCTGCGGGAAGTCGAACTGCGGCAGCACGTCGACCGGGGTATGGACGAATGCGTCCACCGCCCACAGCAGCAGCGCGCCCAGAACCAGCAGCCACAGGACCCGGCGCCGCAGCCAGCGCGGTACGGAAGCGTCCGCATCCATGGCGTCGTCAATCGGGCGGCGTGTAGTCGCCGGCGATGCCGCGGTGGTAGTCGAGGTAGGCGTCGGTGACCACGACCTGCTGGCCCGCGCGCAGACCCGAGGCGATCGCTGTCTGCCAACCCACGGTCGGACCCGGGACGACCCGTTGCCGCGTGTCGCCCGTCGGGCCGTGCACCAGCACCCACCATTGGCCGCGGTCCAGGATCAGCGCCCGCGTCGGCACCAACACCATCGCACGCGCCGATGCGTCGACCGTCAGCCCGCCCCACTGCCCGTTGACCCACCATGCAGGCCGCGTCGGCGCCACGGCAACCAGGCCGATGCGCACGCCGCCATCGCGAGCGATCGCCGGCGCGATGGCGATCACCTTGACGGCCACGGCGCGCGCGTCTGCGGAGGGCTGGAAGCGTCCTTGCATGCCGATGCGCAGCCGCGCTGCGTCGGCGCCGTAGAACTGCGCGCGGACCCAAAGCCGGCCGGCGGGCTGCAAAGTCAGCAACTTCGCGCCGCGCGCGATCGGCTCGCCGTCGGCCGCCTGCACCGCAAGCACCGTCCCGGCCGTCGGCGCGCGCACGACGCGCGCATTGCGGGCCTCGCGCAGGCGTGCCCGCGCAGTGATCGCCGCTGCGCGCGCGATGGCCAGTGCGCGTCGCGCGGCATCGACCCGCTGTTCGGTCGACAGTCCGGCGGCCAGCTGCCGGCGCGCGATCCGCAACACGTCCACGGCAGCGTGGACCTGCGCTTCGGCACCGCGCAGCGCCTGTTGCCGCGCCACCATGCGTGCCCACGAGCGCGACCCGCCCAGGCGGGCCAGGATCTGGCCTGCGTGGACGGCGCTTCCGGGAACCACCCGCAAACCCTGCACGGTGCCCGGGTCGACCGCCCGCAGCGGCACGACGGCGATCGGCTCGACCTGGCCGTAGGCGTGCAGCGCGCGCACGACCATCCGCGCCTGCGCCGCGATGTACGCCGTGGCCGACGCCCCGGTGGCGCTTGCCGGCGGCACCAGACCGAACAGGCAAAGCGCCGCAGCACCCAGCGACTCGGCCACGGCCGGCCACCGCGCTGCGCGAACCCGGCTCAGGCGTGCCATGTCCAAAGAAAGAACGGGTGCAGCACATCGTTGCCGAAGGCGGCACCCAGCGCCAGCGCGGTGCACAGCGCGACTCCGACGAGTGCCAGTGCTGCCGGTTGGCTCAGGCCCGTTGCAGCCTCCGCAGCTGCGTCGTCGGGCAACGGCGCCAGCAGCCGCTCGATGCGCCGGGCAAACGCGCGGGGATCGCCCAGCAGCGCGGGTTCGGTCCCCGCCAGCCATCCGCGGCCGCGGTCGGTGCGCGGCGCCGCACGCGCCTTCCGGGCGGTGGCCACGAGCGCTGCCGCCAGATCGGTGCCCGACGCGCCGTGGCGTCGGGCTTCGTCGTCGCGGGCGTGCTCCAGAATTTCGAGCCAGGCTTCGAATCGCCGCTGCGCCCGAGGCCACGGCCACTGCAGATCCGTCGCCAGCTGGGCCAGCCAGATGCGCAACGGGTCGCGGTGGCGCGCGTGCGCGCGCTCGTGCTCGAGCGCGGCATGGATCTGAGCCTCGTCGAACGTGCGCGCGAGATACGGATTGAACAGCACGCGCGGGCGCCACAGCCCTGCCGTGCAGATGGGCAGTTCGACCGGCTCGCGCACGAGCACCCAGGTTGCACGCAGCGCGGCGCGCAATGCCAGTACGGCGAACGGCACGCACGCGCCAACGACCATGCCGTGGTCGAATCGCGCCCTGACCGGATCGGGCTCGCGCAAGGCCCAGCCGCACAGGCAGGCACCCACGACCAGCACGGGCAGCACCGGCAGCCACAGGCGCAACCAGGCGCGTCGCTCAGCGATTCGCGGCGCTGCGGGAAGCGGCGCGCGCCCCGGCAGCAGCGCGAACGGCTGCAGCACAAGGCCGCCGAACAACAGCGTCAGCACCGTCAGCAGCGTCTCACGCCCCACGTTCGGACCTCTTCTTGTCGCGAATGGCGCGCTCCAGCACGTCGAGCAGTTCGGGATCGAGATCATCGACTGCATCGGCCAGCGCGGCCACCGCAGCGCGCGGACCCGGCCCCAGAAACCGCGCCACCAGCTGCCGCGCCCGTGCACGCTCGACGGCACCGCGCTCGACCGCAGCCGCATAGGCGAATGCGCCGCCCCGACGCTGGCGCACGATCAGCCCCTTGTCGCGCAGGCGATCGACGACCTTGGCGGTGGTCGTGTAGACCAGCCCGTCGGGCGCCCCGACGCGCTCGTGCAGCTCGCGCACCGAAGCGCTGCGCAAATCCCACAATGCGCACAGCACGGCGTATTCGCGTTCATCGGCAGGCAGGCGGAAGCTCGGCATGGCCCCATGCTACGACGGTTGTCGTAATGAGGCCAGCGCGCTGCCGCGCCCACCGCAGGCAGGCACGTTGCCCGCGACCGCGCGCGTGAACACGTCGAGGTCGACGTTCGCCCCGCTCAGCACCACGCCGACACGCTGCCCGCGCAAGCGATCGCGCAGCTTGATCGCAGCTGCCAGCGCCGCGGCCCCGGCGCCTTCGGCCACGTTGTGCGTCGCCGTGTAGTACAGGCCCATCGCCTCGGCCACGGCGACGTCGTCGACACGCACGATGTCGTCGACGTGGCGCCAGATGATGTCCATCGCCTGCGCATCCGGGATACGGCAGGCCATGCCATCCGCGATCTGCGTGGCGACCGGCGCTGCGGCGATGGCGTGCGATTCGAACGCGCGCGCGTAGGCGTCGGCATGTTGCGAGACGACGCCGATGATGCGGGTGCGCAAGCCCAGCGCCCGCCTGGCCAGCACAGCGCTGCATACGCCGGAACCCAGGCCGATCGGAACCAGCACCGTATCCAGCCCGGGCACCGCGCGCAGGAATTCGAGCCAATAGCTCGCGACGCCCAGAAGCAGGTCCGCATCGAACGACGGAACCATGTGCAGGCGATCGCGCGTCGCCAGCAGCTCGGCATGCTCGCGCGCGTCCTGAAAATCGTCGCCGTGTTCGACCAGCTCGACGCCGAGGGCGCGCATCGCCGCGTTTTTCTCCACGCTGTTGCCGTGCGGCACCACGACAGTCACGCGCAAGCCTTGGCGACGCGCGGCAAAACCCAGGCTCTGGCCGTGATTGCCGCGCGTCGCGGAAACAATGCCCGCACACCCGGGCGCGCGCCTCCGCAGCGCTTCGAGGTAGGTCAATCCGCCGCGGACCTTGAATGCGCCGGTCGGGGTATGGTTTTCGTGCTTGACCCAGAGTTCGGCTCCGGCCAGCCCCTGGAGCAGAGGCCAGGCATATTGTGGAGTCGGTGGAACCGATCGGTGGACCAGCGCGGCCGCATCGTCCAGCGTCGACAAGTCGGGCAGATTGTTCATACGCTCAAGGATATAACCCGCGGCGCTGCCGAAATTCTTGCCGATAAAATCATGTGTTCTTTGCATGGCCGCCGGCAGCGGCTGCGAACGCGCCACCGAAGCCGATGGACACCAAATGGCTGGAAGATTTCATCGCCGTCGCCGAGACGCACTCGTTCTCGCGCGCGGCCGAATTGCGCAACGTGACCCAGCCGGCGTTCTCGCGGCGGATCCAGTCGCTCGAGGCATGGCTCGGAGTGGCGCTGATCGACCGCACCACCTACCCGACGCGGCTGACCGAGGCCGGCGAGACCTTCCGCGCCGAGGCGCTGGACATGCTCGCCCACCTGAGCGAGACGCGCACGCTGCTGCGCGGACAGGAGCGGCCCGCCGGCGATGTCGTCGACATCGCCATGCCGCACACCCTGTCGCTGACCTTCTACCCGGGCTGGCTGCATCGTCTCGAGCTCGGCGTGGGCCCGCTGCAGACCCGGGTGCTGGCGTTGAACGTGCACGACGCAGCGATGCGGCTGGTCGACGGCGGCTGCGATCTGGCTCTGGTCTACCACCATGCGGGCGCTCCCGTGCAGCTCGACCCGGCACGCTTTGAAATGCTGCAACTGGGCACCGAGTCGATCTACCCCTACGCGCGCTGCGACGCCCAGGGTACGCCGACGTATCGGCTGCCCGATCCATCGGGGCGCCCGGTCCCGTTCCTCGGCTACGCGCGCGACGCCTACCTCAAGCGAATGACCGACCTGATCCTCGGGCGCATGGAGCCGCGGCCGACTTTGCTCTTGCGCTGCCAGACCGACATGGCCGAAGGTCTGAAGATGATGGTGCTCGAAGGCCACGGCGTGGCTTTCCTGCCCGAAAGCGCGGTGCGCCACGAAACCCGCCGCGGATTGCTGGCGTGCGCCGGCGCCGCGCACAGCGTGACCATGGACGTGCGCCTGTACCGCGAGCGCAGCCGCCAGAATCGACCGGTCAAGGCGGTGGTCGACCGGTTGTGGGCCCTCGAATCCGCGCGCGTCGGAGGTTGAGCGCGGTCAGTGCACCACCCTGTCGAAGCTCAGACGCCCGTCGCGAACGTCGACCGGAATCACCGACTTGGGTCCGTAACGCCCCTCGAGCAGCAGCTTCGAGAGTGGATTTTCGAGCTGGCTCTGGATCGCGCGCTTGAGCGGCCGCGCGCCGAACACGGGGTCGTAGCCGGCACTGGCGATTTCGGCGATCGCCTGCGGCGAGATCTCCAGCCGGATGTCGAGCTGCGCCAGCCGACGCTCCAGCGTGGCCAGCTGAATGCGCGCGATGCCTTCGATCTGGCTCTGGTCGAGCGCGTGGAAGACGACCACTTCGTCGATCCGGTTCAGGAACTCGGGCCGGAAGTGCTGCTTGACCTCGCCCCAGACGGCGTCGCGGATGCTCTGCTGCGGCTCGCCTGCCAGCGCCATGATCTGCTGCGAGCCGAGATTGGACGTCATCACGATGACCGTGTTCTTGAAATCCACGGTGCGCCCCTGGCCGTCGGTCAGCCGCCCGTCATCGAGGACCTGCAGCAGCACATTGAACACGTCCGGGTGCGCCTTCTCGACCTCGTCGAGCAACACCACGCTGTACGGCTTGCGCCGCACCGCTTCGGTCAAATAGCCGCCTTCCTCGTAGCCGACGTAGCCTGGAGGCGCGCCGATCAGCCGCGCCACCGAATGCTTTTCCATGAATTCGCTCATGTCGATGCGGATCAGGTGGTCCTGGCTGTCGAACAGGAACTCGGC
>JAJZEB010000094.1 GCA_021805805.1 Pseudomonadota bacterium
GCGGTGATCCTGTCGAATCGGGAAATCGTCGGTGGCGTCGAACTGATGGCGGCAGTCGACTTCGACGCAACCCATCTGCATGCCGAGGCGGCGACACCCGACGCCCCGGCTGCGGCGCGGACTTCGACGGCGGCCTCGGCGCAGCGCGCAGGTACGCCGGCGCGCCAGTCGGCAGCGCCGATGCGCGGCCCACTGCCGCCCGTCGCACCGGCGGCGCCCGATCCGGCGCTGCGCGCGCCTGCGGCTGCTGCGGCGTCGCGCGCAGCGGTTCCTGCGGCAGCTGCGGTCGCGCGTGCGGCGGCGCCGGCGAGCGCCGCGCGCACGCAGCCGGCGCCGCAGGCGCCTGCGGCGGTTCAGGCCGGGTCGTGGAGTCGCGACCTCGAGGGCCTGCGCGACGAATTGCAGCAATTGCGCGATTGGGTTCGCACCAGCGTGACCCAGGTCGGAGGGGGCGACGCAGCGCCGTCGCCGCTGCTGGCGCAATTGCAGGCGCTGGGCTTTTCCGCGCTGGGCGCGCGCGGCGTGGCCGCCGGCGGCAGCGACCTGGGCAGCGCGCTGCGCGCGTTCGCGCACGAGCTGCACATGCCGCCCGAGCCGCTGGCCGAAGACGGCGTGTACGCGCTCGTCGGCGCCACCGGAGTGGGCAAGACGACGACCATCGCCAAGCTGGCCGCACGTCTGGTGCTGCGCCACGGCACCGACGCGGTGGCGCTGATCACCACCGACACCTACCGCATCGGTGGAGTCGACCAGCTGAAGATCTACGGCCGCATCCTCGGCGTTCCGGTCGCGGTGGCGCGCGACGCGGGCGAGATCGAGCAGCAGCTGGCGGAATTCGCCGACCGCCGTTTCGTGTTGATCGACACCATCGGACTGAGCCCGCGCGACGAGCGCCTGGGCGAACAGCTGCGCTGGCTGCACGGATTCGGCCAGCGCATCACCCGTCTGTTGCTGGTCAACGGCGGATTGCAGCTCGACGTCTACGACGCGCTGTGGCGCGCCTACCGCGATTTGCCGGTCGACGCCTGCATCCTGACCAAGATCGACGAGACGCCGACCTTCGGCGCCGCGCTGCAGTGGCTGCATGCGCAGCGCCTGCCGCTGTGGTTCTTCACCGATGGGCAACGGGTCCCGGAGGACTTGCACGTCGCTTCGGCGACTACCATTGCAGATCAGCTGCAACGCGATGCTGTGCTGCCCGATGCACGGTCGGCCGCCGTTGCCGCCAGCCGCTGAGGAACCGACCATGGACCAAGCCGAAGGACTGCGCCGTCTGCAACGACCCGCGACCAAGGTCATCACCGTGGCCAGCGGCAAGGGCGGCGTCGGCAAGACCAATGTCGTCGCGAATCTGGCAATCAGCCTGGCGCGAGGAGGCAGCCGGGTCATGGTGTTCGATGCCGACCTCGGACTCGGCAACATCGACATCCTGCTCGGTCTGGCTCCGCGCTACAACATTTCGCATGTGCTGACCGGCGAGAAGTCGCTCGAGCAGGTGATGGTGCGCGGGCCGCTCGGGATCTGGGTGTTGCCTGCGTCCAGCGGCGTCAGCAGCATGGCGGCGCTCGACGCGCGGGCGCACTCCAGGTTGATCGATGCGGTCAGCCAGCTCGCAATCCCGCTGGATTTCCTGCTGGTCGATTGCGCCGCCGGAATTTCCGGCGACGTGCTGACCTTCAGCCGCGCGGCGCAGGATCTGGTGGTGGTCCTGTCCAACGAGCCGGCGTCGGTGGCCGACGCCTATGCGCTGATCAAGGTTTTGTCGCGCCAGTACGGTCAGCAGCGTTTCCACCTGCTGCCGAACATGGTCCGTGACGCGAAAGAGGGGCGCGCGCTGTTCGGCAAGATCGCCGGCGTCACCGACCGCTATCTGGACGTGTCGCTCGACCTGGTCGGCAGCGTGCCGCTCGACCCGGCGCTGCGCGCCGCGGTACGCGCGCAGCGCGCCGTCGTCGAGGCAGCGCCGCACAGTCCGGCCGCAGTGGCGTTCGCTGCGCTGGCCGAGCGCGTTCGCAGCTGGCCTCTGCCCCAGGGGCCGGGGGGGCAGATCGAATTTTTCATGTCGCAGCTGCTGCGTGCCGAGCAGCCCGCCGAGCCGAATTGAGGGCACGCATCGTGAAGGCACTCGTCTACGGCCCGCAGGAGACACGCGAGGAGCGCCTGACCAGGCACTTGCCTCTGGTGCACCGCATCGCCGGGCAGATGGCGGCGCAGTTGCCGGCATCGGTCGATATCGCCGACCTGGAACAGGCCGGAATGATCGGGCTGTGGGACGCGCTCGAGCGTGGAAGCGATCAGGCCGCAGCGCAGTTCGGCGCCTACGCGGCGATCCGCATTCGCGGCGCGATCTACGACGAATTGCGCCGCCAGGACTGGTTGCCGCGGCGCAGCCGGGTGCAGGAGCGCGCGATCCAGAAGACCATGCAGGCGTTGACGCAGAGTCTGGGGCGCCCGCCCGATGACACCGAGGTCGCCGCGGCACTGGGCTGGACGCTGGAGGCTTACCAGTCGGTGCTGGCGCAGACCAGCCTGCAACTGTTGTACCTCGAGGACCTCGGCCCGGGTGACGGCATCGAGTTCACCGAACGCCATGCCGATCTGTCGATCGCCGAACCCGACGCCGCGCTGCAGGACGAGCAGCTCGAGCGCGACCTGCGCGACGCGATCCTGGCATTGCCCGAGCGCGAGCGCCTGATCCTGTCGCTGTATTACCAGGAGGAGCTGCAATTGAAGGAAATCGGCCAGGTCCTCGAAGTCAGCGAATCGCGCGTCAGCCAGCTGATGAAGCAGGCCGTGATGCGCCTGCGCGCCAGCCTGCAGGCGCATGGCGCGGCGCCGGCGCGCTGACCTGCTGCCACGCGCGCGGAGACGACGATGGATATCCTGAGCATCGCCGGACTGGCGTTGGCGCTGTGTTCGATCCTGCTCGGGCAGCTGCTCGAGGGCGGGCACATCAGCTCCATCATCCAGCCGACCGCTTTCCTGATCGTCATCGGCGGCACCACCGGAGCTGCGATGCTGCAGTATCCGCTTTCGACCTTCCTGCGTTCGCTGCGGCTGTTGCCCTGGGTCGTGAGGCCTCCGGAGGTCGATCCGCAGCGGCAAATCCGCTTCATCCTGCAATGCAGCGAAATCGCCCGGCGCAACGGTCTGCTGGCGCTGGAGGCGCTGATCGACGACATCGAAGATCCGTTCACGCGCCGCGGTTTGCAGATGCTGGTCGACGGCGCCGACCCGGCCAAGATCCGCGCCAGCCTGGAACACGAGATCGGTACCCTGGAGCACCGGGACGGACAGGCGGCCAAGGTCTTCGAATCGGCCGGAGGTTATGCGCCGACGATCGGCATCCTGGGCGCGGTGCTCGGCCTGATCCACGTCATGGAAAACCTGGCGAACCCGGCCAAGCTCGGCAGTGGAATCGCGGTTGCATTCGTTTCGACGATTTACGGTGTAGGATCGGCCAATCTGTTCTTTCTTCCGGTGGCGAACAAGCTCAAGAGCATCGTGCACCAGAAGTCGAAGTTGCAGGAATTGATCGTCGACGGTCTGGTCGCCATCGCCGAAGGCGAAAATCCGCGCATGATCGAAGGGCGCCTGCAGGGCTATTTCGCGCCCTGAAGGTCGCGCGCCAGTGCTGCTGGCGGCCAACGTGGCCCGGAGGGTCCGGGCAGGGAGGAGCGATGACCGACGCGGACTCGATCGGGCCGGTGCAGCGCGATGCGCCGCTGCGACCCTTGGACGAACGCCGCGACCGTCCGCCGCGACCGCGCGTACCGCAGCGCGAGAACGGCGAGTCGAATCAAGACAAGCCGGCGCAGCAGCGACACCCAGATGGCGATGCGCAGCGGCGTGAGCGGGGCGGGCGGATCGATGAATTGGCCTGAGGCGGCGATAATGCGATCGTCGAAAGCAGGCTTTGTACGCCATCGATTTTTAATATGCTGAATTTTCTTTTGGCGCTGATCGTCCTGGTCGTCGGCTTGCAGGGCGCGTTGATGGCCATGCTGCGCAGGCTGGTGCAGCAGCTCGAACTGGAACGACGACGCATCGCAGCGCTGGAGCAGCGCGTTGCCGAGTCGGCGCAACGCGATACCGAGGAGCCCCCGGCGGAGGCGACGTTCCACTTGCGCGCCGAGCCTGCGCCAGCGCCCGAGCCGCGACGACGGGGCGATGCGACCGGCGCGGAGCCCGCCGCTGCGCCGCCGCCGGCGGCCGATGCGCTGCGCGGAGAAATGCTCGCGCTGATGCGCCAGCTGGTCGCTCAGGGCATGAGCGTGCGCGAGATCGCCGCGCGCTGCGCGCTCAGCGAGGCCGAGGCCGAACTGATGCTCAGCCTGAACGAGGGCGCGTCATGACGCGCCCGGCAGGCGTCGCCCGGAATCGCATGCGATGAGCAGCCTGCCCGGCGCGCCAAGCCTGCTTCCGGCCCTGGTTGCCGACAGCAGCGCGTTGGGCGCCCGGCTGCCGCCGGTGGTCGGCAGCACGACGGTTCCGCTGGCGCTGCCCCCGGGATCGCGCGTGGTGGCCGAAGTGATCCATGCGCAGACCGACGGGCAGGTGCTGCTGCGTCTGGGCGAAACCCTGCTCGCGACCACGCTTCCGGGCGAGCATCCAGTCGGCGAGCAATTGTCGATGGTCGTGCTCAGCGAGCCTGGCGCCAAGCCGCTGTTGCTCCTTGCAGGAGCCGGCAGCAGTGCGGCGGCCGGCGCCGCGCCGCAGGCGCAGGCGCAGCTGTCGTCGACCGCGCAGCTGCTCGGCGAACTGCAGCAACAGCCGGCTGCCGCGGTGCGCGCTCCGACTGCCGTCTGGGCCGATCCGGCTGCCGGAGCGAGCGCGCAGCTGGCTGGTGCGCTGGAACAAAGCGTCAAGAGCAGCGGACTGTTCTACGAAAGCCATCTGGCAGCCTGGGTGCAGGGGCAGCTGCCCACGCTTGCGCTGCTCAGCGAGCCGCAGGGGCGTTTGTCGAGCCTGCTGGCGGCGTTGCCGCAGACGCTGCGCGAGGCGCTTGCCGGGCCGCCCGCGGCGCCGCCTCTGGTGTTGCCACAGGCGCCGGCGGCAACCGGGTCGGCGCCTTCCGCGCCGCAGTCATCTCAGGCGCCGACGCAGTCCCCGGCATCGCAGCAGGCGGCGCCGACCGATGGCGCGCCGGCGCCGGGCCAGCCGGCCGCAGCGCAGGCTGCGGCGGCAGGGCAGACCATGGCCGACGCCGCAGGCGTTCCCTTGCGCACGCAGCAGGCGCTGCATGTGTACGCCGGCATGCAGGCGCAGGCCATGGCCAACGCGTCGAACACGGCACAGCTGCCGGCGCAGTTGCATGCGCTGGTGCAGCAGCAACTCGCCACGCTGGCGCAGGGCGCAGTGGTCTGGGTCGGCCAGGTCTGGCCCGGCCAGGACATGCAATGGCGCATCGAACGTGAACAAGGCCGCGCGCGACCCGACGACGAAGGCGACGCGCAGGGGGCACGCGGGTGGACCTCGGTGTTGCGCCTCGACCTTCCGCGGCTGGGCTCGCTCGTGGCCACCGTGCACCTTGGTGCCGACCAGCATGTGCGCGTTCACCTGCAGCACGCGGCGCAGGCAGCGGGCGCGTTGCGCGCGCAACGCGACGCGCTGCGCAGCGCGGTGCAGGCCGCGGGATTGCAACTCGACGACATCGCCTTGCAGCAGTCGGATCCAGGAGCTGCGCGATGAGCGATTCGGCAGCACCGCCGCCGCCGCGCGAGGCCGTCGCGCTGCGGTACCAGCAAGACGATTCCGGGGCAGCGCCGCAGGTCGTTGCCAAGGGGCGCGGCGCGATCGCCGAAGCGATCATCGCACGCGCCAGGGAGGCCGGCGTCTACGTGCATGAATCGCCGCAACTCGTGCAGTTGCTGATGAACGTCGACCTCGACGCGCAGATTCCGCCGGCGCTGTACGTCGCAGTCGCCGAATTGCTGGCCTGGCTGTGGCGGATCGAGCAGGGCGAGACAACGGACGCAACGGACGCGGTGCCGCCGCAGGCTCGACCTTCCGCGCGTTGAACAAGTCGGGCAATACCACACCTGCGGGACAACCGCGGCTGCGCAGTTGGCGCGTCCATCGGTTGCTGGGTCACAGGCCGACGTTTACCATTGGGCGGCTACGATTGGACACATGGACCTGACACAGCTCAAAGCACGCAACGCGCGAATCCATGCCGAGCTGTGCGCCGGCCGCAGGCCCATGCCGTCTCCGAGCGCGGTTGCGCTGCAAATGATGCAGGCGGTCGAGCGGCGCGACGTCGGCGTGTTCGAAGTGTGCCGGATCGCCAGGGCCGACCCGCTGCTCGTGGCCAAGACGGTGCAGATGGCGAACTCGGCCTTGTACGCGGGACTGCGTCAGACGGTGGCGATGGAAGACGCCGTGATGCGCATCGGCGTGTCCGCACTGGCGCGGCTCGCGGTCGGACTGAGTCTGGTCCACGCGGCGCAGCGCTGGAGCGGTGGGTTCGATCTCGGCGCCTATTGGAAGCGCGCGCTGACGCGTGCATTGGCGCTGCAGCAGCTGGCGCGGCGACAGCGCAATCTGCCTGCTTCGGAGGCGTTCAGCCTCGGCTTGCTGGCCGACGTCGGGCTGCTGGGCGTGGTCGCGGCATTCGGCGAAGAGGCCGATGTCGATGACGCCACGCAGCGCGCACGTTTTGGTTTCGACCGTTTCCAGGCCGGTGCTGCGCTGCTCGACGCGTGGTCGTTTCCGGCATCGCTCTGGCTGTCGACGCTCCCTGAAGCGCGCGACAGCGGAATCGGCGGCGCGCGTGCCGGCGAACTGGCGGTGATGGTCGAGCTGGCGCGCGAGCTGGCGGTGGCGCTTTATTCCGGGGCGGACCACGACCTGTCGACGCTGTGCCTGCTGGGCGCGCGCATCGGCATCGGCGCCGATGCGCTGGGCGACGTGCTCGATCAGGTGCGCGGCGAGTTGCCGGCGATGGCCGCGCTGCTCGAACTGCCGCTGTCTGCAGAGCAGGCCGAGGCCGAGTTCGATCGCCTGCGGCAGTCGCTCAACACCCAGCCGCCGAGCGACGACGGTGCTGGCGGCGGCGCGCTGTTGCTGATTGCGCCGACGGCGGCCAACGAAGCCTGGCGGCGGGCGCTGGCCGACGCCGGGGTCCGACTCAGCGCTGCTGCCAGCGCCACGCAGGGATTGGAGCTGCTGCACGAGCACAAGCCCGACGTGTTGATCATCGATGCCGACATGCCCGGGCTCGATGCGTTGGCGCTGTGCCGGCAGCAGCGCGCCGAGCGCGGAGCCGGGCTGTTCATCGTGCTGGTGGGCGCTCAACTCGGAGGTGAGGGCGCACTGCGCGCGATCGACGCCGGCGCCAACGACGCGCTGGGCAAACCGGTCGAGCACAAGCTGCTTCTCGGCAAGGTCCGGCTTGGCGAGCGCACGGTGCGGCTGATCGCCGCGCTCGAGCGCGAACGCCTCGACGCGCGCGGGCGACAGCACGAACTCAGTCGCGTGAACGCCGATCTGCGCGCGGTCGCGATGAGCGATGAGCTGACCGGATTGCCGAACCGGCGCGCGCTCGACGCGTTCCTGCGCGGGCCGGCGACCGACGCGCTGCGCGAGGGACGGGCGCTGAGCTGCGTGGTGATCGACCT
Organism: Pseudomonadota bacterium; assembly: GCA_021805805.1. GTDB lineage: Bacteria > Pseudomonadota > Gammaproteobacteria > Burkholderiales > Burkholderiaceae_C > Thiomonas_A. The sequence goes on from JAJZEB010000094.1 coordinate 7,620, forward strand.
CGATCATTTCAAGCGCGTCAACGACGAGCATGGCCACGAAGCAGGCGACCGCGCGTTGTGCGACGTCGCCCGCGTTCTGCAGTCCCAGGTTCGTGCCAGCGACATGCTGGCGCGCTGGGGCGGCGAGGAGTTGCTGGTGATCTGTCCGGGCGCCGGCCTCGACGCGGCAACGCAACTGGCCGAGCGCATGCGCATCTCGGTGCAGCGCCTGCGCGGTGGGCAGGCGCCGCTGACGCTGTCGGCCGGCGTCGCCCAGGCAGGCGCCGATGGCATCGGTGCGATGCTGCGCGCTGCCGATGCCGCGTTGCTGCGCGCCAAGCGCGCCGGGCGCAATCGCGTCGAGCGCGCCCCCGTTGCCGGGCCGTAGCGCCGGTCGGCGCCACGGCATCGAGGCTCAGGCAACCAGATAGGCGATGAACACTCCGGCGTCCTGCGCGCCGCGCTGCCCGGGTCGGCACAGCTTGACGCGGTATGCGCGCGGCGGCGCGTCGCTGCGCGCGTTGTCGCGCAACAGCACCTCCACTCCGGCCGTCAGTTGCGTTTCCAGCGATATGGTCAGCGACTCGCCGCGCTCGTACTCCTGCAGCAACGCGGCATCGATCCAGTCGCCACCGGCCACGCGCAGCTGCAGACCGACCGGGACCTTCTGCACCCAGAGCGCGTCGAGCAACTGGTTCACGCGGCGCGCGGCATAGCTCCACGCCCCGCGCCCGGGGCGCATCGCTTCTTCGACCGGCGCGCGCTGACCCTGGTTGGCCAGGCCGATCAGCCGCGACAGCTCCTGGTGCCAGTGGTCGTGCCACATGCGCAGGTCGTCGAGGGTATCGGCCATGCCGGGGAGGTTGACGAAGCGCAACCAGACGCCCAACTCACAGGCCAGCGAGCTCGCCGCGTGCCCAGGGTCGCCGAAATCGGTCACGCCGTCGAGGATTTCCTGCAGATGCCGTTTGGCGCGCAGCCGTTCGCGCGCCCACATCTCGGCCACGTCGTAATAGCTCTTGGCCTGCTGGTTGCCGATCATCGGCAGCAGCACGGTGCGTCGGTCGATGCCGCCGGCGTCGGCGAACGCGCTGCGGTCCACGGCACGGAACCATCGCGGGAACCAGCGCGCCAGCAGCCGGCTCCAGATCGGGGGGCGAGATTTCGCGTGCATGGTCGCAAGCATACGCAATCGCTGCCGCGCCGTGTGCGATCAGATGAATGCGAAGCGCATCGCTCCCCAGTGGCGCCCGCCGACGCTGACCGGGCGTGCGAGTTCGCGCATGATCTCGCCGGTGTCGCGCGAATAGACCTGCAGCAGGAACGGTTCCTGGTTGCGCGCCGAGGTGATCCCCACCGGATCGTTGAACAGCCGCCGCGAGCGGTTGCCCACCAGGTCCTTCTTCGGGTCGCCGGTCAGCGGGTGGTCGTAGACCGAATTGTGCGCGGCCGCGTACCCGTTGCGGTCGACCAGAAGCACGTACTTGTAGCGCTCCGACAGCGCCAGGTAACGGTCCTGGATCGGCTGGATCTCCTGCTTGACCCAGGCCGTGAAGCGCGTCGTGTACTTGCGTGGCTCGGTGTTGTCCTCCGGCACGTAGTTCTCGTCGAACAGCGCGTCGGGACTGAGCTCTCCGCTGTCGAGCGCGCGCTGCAGGCGCTGCTGGATCTCGGCGCTGACGTCCTCGAGATGGCCCAGCACCACGCTGGCGTCCGAGTCGGTGCGAAACAGTGTGGCCGATTCGAACAAGCGCTGGCTCTTGAGCAAGGCCTGGTCGAGCGATTCGGAAACGCTGGCTGCCGAACGCACGGTCTCATCGGCCTCGCCGCGAACCTTCAGCGCCATGGTGTTGAAATCCTGGTCCAGCGCGCGCTGGCGATCTGCCTGGCGCGCCAGGTCCGACGTCGCCGAGGTGGCCATTTTCGCCACGTCGGCAACGCCGCCGGCGATGTCGCCGAAATGCGCGGCGATCTTCTGCACCCGCTGCTGGCTGGACTGCATGTGCGCGCTGAAGCGTTCGGTGCTCTGGCCCACGCCGCGCAAGGTCTTCTCGATCGCGCCCACCGTATCGCCGATGCTGACCACCGAGCGCTCGGTGGTCTGCGCCAGCTTGCGGATCTCCTCGGCAACCACGGCAAAGCCGCGCCCGGCTTCGCCGACGCGCGCTGCCTCGATGTTGGCGTTCAGCGACAGCAGGTTGGTTTTCTGCGCGATGTCGCGGATCACGCTCATGTGCTGCACCACACCGACGAACTGCTGCTGCAGCTCGGCGATCTCGGCCCGGTTCTGGCTGTTCTGCGCCACCAGTTCATCAAACATCGCGCGCACCGAGTCGCTTTGCGCCGAGCCGTCTCCGGCCAATCGGTCGATGCGTGCGGCCTCGGCGTCGACCTGCTGCACCTGCCGCAGCAGGCCTTCGGTCTGTTCGACGATGTCGCGCAGCTCCTCGCCCACGGTGCCCAGGCGCGCGGTCTGATCGGTCGCCTGTTGCTGGCCCTGCGCCAGCGCCGCTTTCGAGGCGAAGCGAATGCGTGCAATCGCGTACGCCACCTCGGTGGCGCCCTCGGTGACCTGGTCGACGAAGCCGCGCTGCAGTTCGAACAACTGGCGCTCGGCAGCGGGTAGAAGTGCGATGCGCTCGGCGCGCAGATCCAGCGGCCGGATCCGCAGCCAGGCGTCCAGCGTTTCAGGTTGGCTTGTGTCCATGATTGGCTGCGCCCCGTTGTATTGACTTTTGAACGAACGATGCGCGCGCGGCGCTGTCAGTGCGTGCGCGCGGCCAGTGCCCGGCGGATCGCGCTGCCGAGCTCTTCGGCGACGAACTTGGCCACATAGCCCTCGGCGCCGACATTGCGCGCGTGGTCCTCGTTGGCCTGCCCGGTCAGCGACGAATGGATCACCACCGGGATGCGCTTGAAGCGCTCGTCATCCTTGATCCGCCGCGTCAGCGTGAAGCCGTCCATCTCGGGCATTTCCAGGTCCGTCAGCACCGCGGCCACGCGCTCGTCGACGCGCCTGCCCTCGGCCTTGGCCTCCTGCGCCAGGTTCTGCAGCTTGTCCCACGCCTCCTTGCCGGTCTTGGCCATCACGTACGGCGCGTCCAGCGCCTGCAGCACCTTCTCGATCTGGCTGCGCGCGACGAACGAGTCGTCGGCGGCCAGGATCACGCTGCCCGGCGGCAGCTGCAGCTGCTGGCCCAGGTGCTGGGTGTTGACTTCCGGCACCCGCGACGGCAGCACGTCGCGCAGCACCTTCTCCACGTCGAGCACCAGCGCCAGCCGACTCTTGTCGCTGTCGGCGTCCAGCCGCGCAATGCTGGTGACCATGCCGCCGACCGCGTTGGCCTCGGCCGACAGCACCCGGCTCCAGTCCAGCCGCGTGATCTCCTCGACCTCTTCGACGGCGAAGCCCTGCACCGAGCGCTCGTACTCGCTGACGATGAGGATGTTCAGCGCCGACGCCTTGCAGCCGACCACCGAAGGCAGATCGATCACCGGCACGATCTGGCCGCGGATGTTGGCCACCCCCAGCACGTGCTGCGGAGCTCCGGGCATCGCGGTGATCGCAGGCATGACCAGCGC
>JAJZEB010000095.1 GCA_021805805.1 Pseudomonadota bacterium
TGCAGTTCCTGGTCGGCCAGATCACCGGCTGCGAAGCGCGCGACGGGCGGCTGAGCGAGGTCAAGGTCACCGGAGGCGACGGCGTCACGCGGCGGCTGCCGCTGGACATGCTGCTGGTGTTCTTCGGTTTGAGCCCCAAGCTGGGGCCGATCGCCGACTGGGGGCTGGCGCTGGAGCGCAGGCAGCTGGTGGTCGACACCGAGAAGTTCGAGACCAGCGTGCCGGGGGTGTTCGCCGTCGGCGACATCAACACCTACCCCGGCAAGAAGAAGCTGATCCTGTCGGGCTTCCACGAAGCGGCGCTGGCCGCGTTCGGCGCCGCGCCGTACGTGTTCCCGGAGAAGAAGATCCACCTGCAGTACACCACCACCAGCCCCAAGCTGCACAAGGTGCTCGGAGTCGACACCCCGGTGTTCGACTGAACTCGCGGGAAGGGGGCGGGCCGGCATCGCGCCGGGCCCGCGCAGCGGGCCGCGTCAGCGACCGATCAGCACCGAGCGGTCGACCTGGTTCAGGTCGGTGTAGCCGCAGAAGGCCATGGTCAGGTCAAGTTCGCGCTGGATGATTTCCAGCGCCCGGGTCACCCCGGCTTCGCCCATCGCACCCAGGCCGTAGAGGAAGGCGCGGCCGATCAGGGTGCCGCGCGCGCCCAGCGCGACGGCCTTGAACACGTCCTGGCCGCTGCGGATGCCGCCGTCGAGCCAGACCTCGATGTCGCGACCGACCGCGTCGACGATGGCCGGCAGCGCGGCGATCGAGCTCGGCGCGCCGTCGAGCTGGCGCCCGCCGTGGTTGGACACGATCAGCGCGTCGGCGCCGCTGGCCGCCGCGGCGCGCGCGTCCTCGGCGTCCATGACCCCCTTGAGGATCAGCTTGCCGCCCCACTGCTGCTTGATCCACTCCACGTCGCGCCAGCTCAGGCTGGGGTCGAACTGCTGCGCGGTCCATTCCGACAGCGAGCCCATGTCGTCGACCCCTTTGACGTGGCCGACGATGTTGCCGAACTGGCGCCTGCGGGTGCCGAGCATGCCCAGCGCCCAGCGCGGCTTGAGCGCGATGTTGAGCAGGTTGGCCAACGTCGGCTTCGGCGGCGCCGACAGCCCGTTCTTCAGGTCCTTGTGCCGCTGGCCGAGGATCTGCAGGTCGAGGGTCAGCATCAGCGCCGAGCAGTTGGCCGCCTTGGCGCGCGCGATGAGGTCGGCGATGAAGCCGCGGTCGCGCATGACGTAGAGCTGGAACCAGAACGGCGCCGGGCTGTGCGCGGCCACGTCCTCGATCGAGCAGATGCTCATGGTCGACAGCGTGAACGGCACGCCGAAGCGTGCCGCGGCACGCGCAGCGAGGATTTCGCCGTCGGCGTGCTGCATGCCGGTCAGCCCGGTCGGCGCCAGTGCCACCGGCATCGCCACGTCCTGCCCCAGCATGCGTCCGCGCACGCTGCGCCGGTCGATGTCGACCGCCACGCGCTGGCGCAGTTTGAGCGCGGCGAAATCGGCCTCGTTGGCGCGGTAGGTGCTTTCGGTCCACGAACCCGAGTCGGCGTAGTCGTAGAACATGCGCGGCACGCGCCGCTTGGCCAGCACGCGCAGGTCCTCGATGCAGGTGATCACGCTCATGCCCGTCCTCCTCGTTGTGGTTGTGTCAATGCGGCGGCAGCACCGGAATCATCCACGACAGCACGTGCTGCTGCAGCACGACGAGCACGCCGAGCAGCAGGGTCAGCGCGACGCTGTGCCAGAAGGTGCGCGCGAAGACGACGCCTTCCTTGCCCTTCATGTTGGTCGTACTGACTCCGGTGGCGATATTCTGCGGCGAAATCATCTTGCCCATCACGCCGCCGGACGAGTTCGTCGCCGCCATCAGCACCGGGTCGAGGTGCAGCTGGTGCGCGGCGACCGCTTGCAGATTGCCGAACAACGCGTTGCCCGAGGTGTCGCTGCCCGACAGGAACACTGCGACCCAGCCGAGGAACGCCGATACCAGCGGGAACAGCGCACCGACCGAGGCCACGCCCAGGCCCAGCGTATAGCTCATTCCGGCGTAGTTCAGCAGGAACGCCAGGCCGACGATCATCATCACGGTCAGCGTGGCCAACCAGGCCTGGCGCCAGGTCTGCGCGACGCAGCCGGCGAAGGCGCGTGGGCCGACTCCGCTGACCGCGGCGGTCAGCACCGCGGCGAGCAGGATCGCGGTTCCGGTTCCCATCGGCTGCACGGCCCACACCGCGGCGTACGGCTTGTGGTACAGGCTGATGTAGACGGCGTGGTCCAGACCCGGCCAATGCACCGCGAACTGGCCGATCCCGGCGAGCTTCAGGTCGATCCAGGCGATGACCAGCACCGAGACCAGGATCCACGGCAGCCAGCCGCCGTAGCCGACGCGCCCCGCAGGCGCCGACGCCGACTTCGGCGCAGCGTCGCGAATCGCGTACTCCGGGTCGGGCTCCGGGCGCCAGACTTTCAGGAACGCGACCGTCAGCACCAGCGACGTCAGCGACGCCAGCACGTCGGTGAGCTGGTAGCCGATGAAGTTCGAGGTCACGAACTGGGTCAGCGCGAAGCTGCCGCCGGAGACGACCAGCGCAGGCCACAGCCGCGCGATCGAGCGCCAGCCGCCGTACAGCCCGACGACGTAGAACGGCAGCGCGAAAGCGAACACCGGCAGCTGGCGGCCGACCATCGCGCCGAGCGTGGCCGCCGGCATTCCGGTCACCGCGCCGAGCACCGTGATCGGCACCCCGAGCGCGCCGAACGCCACCGGCGCGGTGTTGAAGATCAGCGTGAAGGTCAGCGCTTCCAGTGCCGGGAATCCGAGGCCGATCAGCAGCGCGCTGGTGATCGCCACCGGGGTGCCGAAGCCGGCGACGCCCTCGAGCAGGCAGCCGAACGAGAACGACACCACCAGCAAAACCAGACGGCGGTCGTTCGGCAGGTGCTCGAGCATCCACCGACGGAACAGCTCGAAGCGCCCCGAGCGCACGCTGACGTTGTACAGCAGCAGCGCGTTGACCACGATCCACATCACCGGCAGCAAGGCCAGCGCGGCGCCGGCGGCCACCGCATTCAGCGCCAGCGAGCCGGGCATGTGCCAGACGCCAATGGCCACCGCCAGACCGGTGAGCAACCCGGCCGCGGCAGCCTGCCAGGCCGGACGCCGCAGCACGCCGAGCATCAGCAGCGCGACCGCAATCGGCAGCGCGGCAAGCAGGAACGACAGCAGCAGCGAGCCGCCGACCGGAGTCAGCGGCTGGGTGTAGACGATGCCGGCGGGCAGCGCGGCGGGAACGGCCATGGTCAGTCTCCTTGCGGTCGAATCGGCGCTCGGCCCTGGGGGCGTGGTGCCTTGTGAATGGTTTTTCGTTAATTGGTCAAGTGGTAAGACCAATATTCGCGATTAGAAACCAGCCAAACCCCGCAGTCAAAGGGGGCGAGTCGACGCGGGTGGATTTCGTTGTTTTTACGTGGCAGAATGCAATTGGTCTGACCAAAAACCAAAGCAAAGGCAGGGCATGGAAGTCATTCGACTGTCCGATACGATCGCCAGCGATCTGGAAAAGCGCATCCTCGAGGGCTCGCTGCGCGCGGGCGAGCGCTTGCCCGGCGAGCGCGAGCTGGCCGCCGAGCTCGGCGTGTCGCGGCCGTCGCTGCGCGAGGCGTTGCAGAAGCTGGTGTCGAAGGGGCTGCTGCGCACCCGGCAGGGCGGCGGCACCGTGGTGACCGATCGCCTGCAGGCGGGCTTCATCGATCCGTGGCGCGACATGCTCAGCGGCCACCCCGGGCTGCAGCACGACATGCTCGAGTTCCGCTTCATGCTCGAAGGCGAAGCGGCGCGGCTGGCGGCCGAGCGCGCGACCGCTGCCGATCTGGAGCAGGTCGGCGCAGCACATGCGGCGCTTGAGCAGGCGTACGACCGCGACGACCTCGACGCCTGCGTGCATGCCGACGTGGCGTTCCACCAGAGCATCGCCGAGGCGTCGCACAACGCCTTGATCGCGCACCTGAATGCCAGCCTGCACCGGCTGGTGCACGATCACGTCGACCGCAATCTGCGCCATCTGCACGGTCATCCGCAGCAGTGGCATGCATTGCGCGAGCAGCACCGCGCGATCTGGGACGACCTGCGCACGCGCCACGCGGCGCACGCCGCCGATGCGGCGCGCAGGCACATCGCGTTCGTGCGCGTGACGATGGACGAGACCGCGCGCGAGGTCTCGCGCGAACTCAGCGCGCGGCGCCGCGCGCAGGCCGCAGGCGGCTGAGCGCTGCCGGCGTCGTCAGCCGGGCAGGTCGAACACCAGCACCTCGGCGTCGTTCCCGGCTTCGAGCGTCACCTGGGGTTCTGCGCGCAGCTTCAGCGCATCGCCGGCGGCGAGCGCGTGCCCATCGACGCGCAGCGTTCCGCGCACGACATGCACGTAGCCCAGCCTGCCGGCGGCAAGCGGCAGTCGGGCCGATTCGTCGCCGTCGAACAGGCCGGCGTGGATCCGCGCATCCTGCCCGATGCGCAGCGCGCCGTCGGCACCGTCGGGCGCGACGATGCAGCACAGCCGGCCGCGCTTGCTGTCGGCGGCGAAGTGGCGCTGCTCGTAGCCGGGAGTTCCGCCGGCCGCTGCCGGGTGGATCCAGATCTGCAGAAAATGCACGAGATCCGTCGCCGAGGCATTGAACTCGCTGTGCAGCACTCCGCTGCCGGCGCTCATGCGCTGCACGTCGCCGGCCTGCATCGTCGAGCCGTTGCCCATCGAATCCTTGTGCGCCAGCGCGCCGGAAATCACGTAGCTGACGATTTCCATGTCGCGGTGGCCGTGGGTGCCGAATCCGGCTTGCGGTGCGACTCGGTCTTCGTTGATCACCCGCAGGGCACCGAACCCCATATGCCGCGGGTCGTGGTATTCGGCGAACGAAAAGCTGTGGTACGAGCGCAGCCAGCCGTGGTCGGCGTAGCCGCGTTCGTCGGCGCGACGGATCTCGAGCATGGCGTCACCCGCCCTGGCGCACGCCTTCGACCTCGACGCGCACCGCGACCTTGTGGCTCAGGCCGGCGGCGTAGCCGTTGACGCCGAAGTCCATGCGGTCGATGGTCGTCGTGGCGACGAAGCCGGTCAGGAAGCCGCCCCAGGGCTTGGGCAGGTAGCCGACCTTGCCGGCGCCGATCATGCGCACGTGGAACATCACCGGCCGGGTCACTCCGTGCAGCGTCATGTCGCCGTACATCAGGCCGCGGCCGTCGCCCTTGGCGACGTAGCGGGTGCTCTTGAAGTGGATCTCGGGGTACTCGGTCGCGTCGAAGAACTGCTTGCCCTTCTTCAGGTCCTCATCGCGCATCGGCAGGAAGGTGTCGAGGCTGTCGACGGCGATGGTGATGTCGGCCTTGTCGGCGGCCGGGTGCTTCGGGTCGAGGGTGTAGGTGCCGCTGACCTTCTTGAACACGCCCGAGCACAGCGCCACGCCGGCGTGGCCGATGGTGAACTGCACGCTGGTGTGGTCCGGGTCGATCTGGTAGCTGCCGGCGACGTCCTTGTCGTGCAGATGGCCGTAGGCCTGCGGCGCGGCGGCCCAGGCCGGCGCGGCAACGGCGGTGGCGAGCAGGGTGGCGGCGGCGAGCGCCTTGGTCTTGAACAGCATCGTCTATCTCCTTGGTTGCGGATGGTCGAAGGGGTGGAGCGAAGGCTTCAGTGCGCGGCAAGCAGCAGGTGGACGTGGATCGGCAGCGCAGCGCCGACCACGCTGGTGTCGGCCCAGGCGCCGCTGCCCAGGCCCCATTGCAGGCGCTTGAGGTCGAAGTCGGCGTCGAGCGCCAGGTCGGCGCCCTGCGGGCGCGCGGTGGCCAGCACCCGCAGCGGCGCGCTGTGGCCCTTGACCTGGAAGGTGCCGTCGACCCACCAGCGGTTCGCGCCGTCCGGCGTGAAGCGGCTGGCGACAAAGCTGGCTTGCGGGTGGTGCGCGGCGTCGAGCCAGTCGGCGCCGGTGATCAGCGCCGTGGTCTGGCTGCTGCCGCCGTCGGCGCTCGCGGTATCGACGCGAACCGTCAGGTGGTCGGCCGCAGCATGGGTCGGATCGAACGCGACCTGCGCGCTCATGCGGCTGAAATGGCCCGGCATCGTCACCCCCATCTGGGTGGCCGAGAACGACACCGTCGAGCCGCTCAGCACGCGGGTGTAGGTGGTGGCGCGGGCGGCCGGCAGCACGGCGGCCACGGCGAGCGCGATGGCGACATGGCGCAACATGGTCAGGACTCCTTGACGGGAAGCGGCAGCATGCGTCGCAGCACGCCGTCGCGATCGATGAAGTGGTGTTTCAGCGCAGCGCCGATGTGCATCGCGACCAGGCCGGCCATCAGGAAGTTGAGGCTCTCGTGCACCTCGCGCAGCGCATGGGCCACGGTCGCGTCTTTCGGCAGCAGCTCGGGCAGCGGCAGCACGCCGAACCACACGACCTGGATGCCGGCGGCCGAGCTCAGCGCCCAGCCGCTGAGCGGAATCGCGAAGATCAGCAGGTACAGCAGCCAGTGCAGCGCTTCGGCGGCGGCCTGCTGCCAGCGCGGGATGCTTGCGGGAAGCGGTGGCGGCCGATGGCCGACGCGCCAGCCCAGTCGCAGCACCGCGAGCAGCAGCACGGTGAGACCGAACCATTTGTGCCAGGCGAAAAGCTTGATCTTCAGGATCGAAAGCGCCAGCGAGCTCATGTACAGACCGAGCGGGAACAGGCCGAAGATCAGCAACGCAATCGCCCAGTGCAGCACGATCGCGGGCCAGCTGTAGCGAGGGTAGGCGTTCATGGCTGCTCCTTGGCGGCTTGTTCGAAGGCACTGCGCAGCGCGCGCAGCTGGATCTCGAGGGCGTCGAGCTGGTCCTGTGGCACGCGTGCGAACGCGGCGCCGATGTGCGCGCCGTGGGCCGGAAACACCCGCTCGAAGGTCTGCTGTCCCAGCGGCGTCAGGCGCACGATCTGGGCGCGGCCGTCGGTCGGGTCGGGCAGGCGTTGCACCAGGCCCTTGCCGAGCAGCCGGTCGACCACGCCGGTCAGCGTGCCCTTGGTGATCAGGGTGCGCTGGCCGAGTTCCTTGGCGCTCATTCCGGAGGTGTTGCCCAGAGTGGCCAGCACGTCGAACTGCGCCGGCGTCAGGTCGAGCTGGTGGATGTGCGCTGCCGAATAGCGCTCGAACGCCTGGTAGGTGCGAACCAGTTCGCGCAACAGCGGCAGGTGGGACGGTCGGGTGCTCACGGTCCGGGACGGATATGCGGGGAATGCGATGGGACGAATATTAGTTCGTGTTAGAACTATTGTCGCTTGTGGGGTTATTCGCCCCGCGCCGGTGCATCGCTCTCCGCCATGGTGCGTGCGCGGGCGTCGTCGGGTCCATCCGTGTCGCGTGCGGCCGGCCGACACTGGCACGCGGATTGCAGGGGATCGGGCATGGACCACGAACCCGCTGCCGCCTGCGGCCTGCCCTACAGCGAAAGCCTCGATGCGCGCGGCGCGCCGCGCGCGGCCTGGCACGCCTTGATGCAGTGGATCGACGCCACCGGCGCTGCAGGCATGCAGGCCCGGCAGCTCGAGGCCGGCCTGGCCCTGCACCGCGACGGCGTCACGTTCACCATCCATGGCGACGGCGGTGGCGCCGAGCGGGCGATCCCGTTCGACATCGTGCCTCGCATCATCACCGCCGACGAGTGGGATTGGCTGCAGCGCGGGCTGGCGCAGCGCGTGCTGGCGCTGAACCTGTTCCTGGCCGACATCTACGGCGCGCAGCGCATCGTGCACGACAAGGTCGTGCCGGCCGCAGGCATCCTCGACAACGCGCAGTACCGCGGCGGCATGCACGGCGTGGCGGTTCCGCGCGGCGTGTTCGCGGCGATCTGCGGCATCGACCTGGTGCGCACCGGCGAGCGCGCGTTCCATGTCCTCGAGGACAACCTGCGGGTTCCGTCCGGAGTCAGCTACATGCTCGAGAACCGGCGCATCCTCGGCTGGCTGGCGCCCGAGCTGTTCCAGCGCGATCGCATCGCGCCGATCGGCCATTACCCGGAACTGCTCGGCCAGACGCTGCGCGAGCTGGCGCCGCGCGACGCCGATGCGCCCAGCCTGGTGGTGCTGACGCCGGGGCCGTTCAACAGCGCGTACTTCGAGCACGCGTTCCTGGCGCAGACCATCGGCGCCGAACTGGTCGAGGGCCAGGACCTGTTCGTCGACGCCGGATTCGTCTACATGAAGACCATCCGCGGCCCGCAGCGCGTCGACGTGATCTACCGCCGCATCGACGACGATTTCCTCGACCCGCTCGCCTTCCGCGCCGATTCGATGCTCGGCGTGCCGGGTCTGTTCGACGCCGTGCGCGCCGGCCACGTCAGCCTGGCCAACGCGGTCGGCACCGGCGTGGCCGACGACAAGTCGGTCTACCCGTACGTGCCTGCGATGATCCGCTACTACCTCGACCAGGACCCGATCCTGCCGAACGTCGAGACCTGGGTGCTGGCCGATCCGGCGCAAGCCGACCACGTGCTCGCGCACCTCGATCAACTGGTCGTCAAGGAGGCGCAGGGTGCCGGAGGCTACGGCATGCTGATCGGGCCGAAGGCCAGCCGGGCCGAGATCGACGCCTTCGCTGCGCGCATCCGCGCCCACCCCGAGCGCTACATCGCGCAGCCGACGCTGGCGCTGTCGACCTGCCCGACGCTGGTCGCCGAAGGGCTGGCGCCGCGCCACGTCGATCTGCGCCCGTACGTACTGCACGGCGAAACCATCCGCATGGTGCCGGGCGGACTGACGCGGGTGGCGCTGCGCGAAGGCTCGCTGGTGGTCAACAGCAGCCAGGGCGGCGGCACCAAGGACACCTGGGTGCTGCAGGACTAGATCGACGACAAGGAGAGCCGCCATGCTGTGCCGTACCGCTTCCGACCTGTTCTGGATGGGCCGCGCCGTCGAGCGCGCCGAGGCGATGGCGCGTCTGCTCGATCTGGCACGCCGGCTGGCCGCACTTCCCGGGCGCGACGGCGACCGCGTCTGGGCGCTGCCGCTGCTGGCCACCGGAGCGATCCCGCCCGGCGTCGCCGGCGACGACGCCAGGCAGGACGAGATGGTGCGGCGCAGCGTGCTCGACGCGCACCATCCGTCGTCGGTGCTGGCCTGCGTGCAGCTGGCGCGCGACGCGGCGCGCAACCAGCGCTCGGTGGTTCCCGCCGAAGTCGTCGCGCCGCTGCAGACCATGCTGGCGCGGCTTCGCGGCCTCGACGCGCAGCAGCTCGCCGGAGGCGGGCTGGCGCAGGTCGTGGCCTCGATCATGCGCTTCGCCGACCGCTTCCGCGGCGTGACCTTCGCCACCCTGTCGCGCAACGAAGCCTGGCATTTCCTGCGCCTGGGAACCTTCATCGAGCGCGCCGACGGCGCGCTGCGGCTGTGGACGACGCAGGCCGACCCCGAGTTCACGCTGCTTCGCGACGGCCCGCAGAGCCCGCGCGCCGCCTTCCACCGCGTGGCGCTGCTCGAAGCGGCCTCGGCGCTGATGCCGCTGCGCCGGCTGCATGGCGAACCCAACCGCGCCGGCGTGACCGAGATGCTGCTGCGCCGCGGCGATTTCCCGCGCTCGGCGGCGTATTGCCTGGGCGAAGCGCAACAGGTGTTGGCGGCGCTGCAGGTCGCGCCGCACGAGCCGGCGGCGCGCCAGCTCGGGCGGGCGCTGGCCGGTGTCAGCTACGTCGAGCCCGGCCAGCAGGCCGACGCCATGTTCGCCTTCGGCGCCGCGCGCCAGGCCGAGATCGCGGCCGCGGCGGCGGCCATCGAGCGCCGCTTCTTCGTCGCCCAGATGCCGCTGCGGCGCGCGGCCTGAAGCGCGGGCGGTGCGATGACCTACTGCTGCGCGGTCAAGCTCAACGCCGGACTGGTGTTCGCTGCCGACAGCCGCACCCACGCCGGAGTCGACAACGTCGGCCGCTTCAGCAAGCTGCACGTGCTCGAGCAGCCCGGCGAGCGCGCGCTGGCGCTGCTGTCGGCCGGCAACCTCAGCGTCACCCAGGGCGCCGTCGAGCATCTGCACCGCGCCGTGCGCCAGCGCGAGGCGCGTACCTGGGCCAAGGTGCCCAGCCTGGCCGACGTCGCGCTGCTGCTCGGCGACGCCATGCGCACGGTGCGTGCGCGCGACGAGCCGTACCTGAAGGCCAGCGGCATCGACGCCAGCGCCTCGTTCCTGCTCGGCGGCCAGATCCGCGGCGAGCGGCCGCGGCTGTTCCTGGTCTATTCCGAGGGCAACGCGATCGAGGCTACTGCCGAGACGCCGTTCCTGCAGACCGGCGAGATCAAGTACGGCAAGCCGATTCTCGACCGCGTCATCCGTCCCGAGGTCAGCCTGCTCGACGCGACCAAGTGCGTGCTGGTCAGCTTCGACTCGACCATGCGCAGCAACGTCAGCGTCGGCCTGCCGATCGACCTGCTGCTGCTGCCGCTGGACCACCTCGCGGCCGACATGCGCTTCCACATCGACGAGCACGACCCCTATTGGCGCGACCTGTCCGAGCGCTGGGCCGCAGGCGTGCGCCGGGTGTTCGCCGAACTGCCGCCGCCGCAGTGGTATCCGGCCGGGCAGCAGTAGCGATCGGGCTACGGTCGCTACGGTCGCTTCGGTCGCTTCGGCCGCGGCGGCGGCAGGGCGTCGGCCGTCGCCCGCACCAGGCGCGTGAGAAGTTCGATGTCGTCGACGCAGTCGTCGAGCACGACCCACGGTCTGGCCCCGGGAAACGGGAAGCCTTCGACCGGCGACGGCAGCCAGGCGCCGGCCGCCGCGGTCGGCTTCAGGAACAAGCGGTTGTCGCACAGCAGTGCGACGACCTTGCCGTCGCAATACAGCGCGTATTCGCCGAACATGCGGCGCACACGGACGTCGCCGGCCGCGGCGAGTTGATCGCAGATGAAGGTGGCGAATTGCGCGTCGGTGGCCATCGTGGTCGGAGCTGCGTCGCATCCTCGGCGTCGACGCGCTCAGTGACCGTCCAGGCGCAGCAGCAGGTGGCCGTTGCGCTGGATCAGTTGCATGCGCGACAGCACGTTCATGCCCAGCAGCGCGGTGCCGGGGATCATCCCGGGCAGCACGGCGACCCGCACCCGGCGCGCGTTGAACGGCCCGAAACGCAGCTCACGCGCGAGCGCCATGCAGCCGGTGGCGTGCCCGTTGGCGGTCT
>JAJZEB010000096.1 GCA_021805805.1 Pseudomonadota bacterium
GCGGTCTACGCCACGCTGCGCAAGCGCATGCGGCAGCGCCGCCAGGGCCAGGCTCCCCGGTCCAGCGAACCATCGGCGTGCTTGCGCGAAACGAACATCGGCATGAGGCGGGCGAGGCGGGCGGCCCCGCGCGAATTGGACGCATCCAGTCGAACCGTTTCGCACTTTAGCAGACGCGCGGCAATGCCGATTGCCAACCCGCGCCGACGCAGGCACACTGCGCGAGTCGCGAACGGACGTTCGCTGCCGAGGAAACCCGATGCGCCTGCCCCGCCCTTGCCGCCCTTCCCGCCTGGCGCGCAGCAGCTCGCTGCTGCCGGCGGCGCTGTTGCTGTCGTCGCTGCTGCTGGCGCCCGCCGCACGCGCGCTCGACATCCATGGCGTCACGGTCCCTGCGACCGTACAGGTCGGCGGGAAGCAGCTGCAGCTCAACGGCGCCGGAACGCGCTATTTCCTGATCTTCAAGGTCTACGTGGCCGAGCTGTATCTGCCGCAGCGCACGCGCAGCGCTGCCGACGCGCTGCACATGGCGGGCCCGAAGCTGGTGCGGCTGGTCATGCTGCGCGACGTCAGCGGCAAGGAGCTCGGCAGCAAGCTGACCGAGGACATCCAGAACAACGTCGATGCGGCCGATTTCGCCGGCATGATCACCGGGCTGGCGCGCATGGGCGGGCTGTTCGCCCAGCGCCGCGAGCTGCATACCGGAGACGTCGTCGAACTGATCGACACCCCCGGACACGGCATGCAGATCCGCATCGACGGAACCGACTCCGGAGCGCCTTATACCGACGCCGGCTTTTTCACCAATATGCTGAAGATCTGGCTCGGGCCGCGCCCGGCCGAGTCGCGACTGAAGTCCGCGCTGCTCGGCGACACCGCACTCGCCAATTGAGCTGCGCGGCGGTCATCGGTGTAGTCCGCCGCGCGCCGGCTTCAGGTCTGCAGCGGCAAGGCATCGAGGCGGTCGAAGTACGCCACCGCCGGGGTTTCGCGAATCGGCTCGCCGTGGTTGTAGCCGTAGGTCGCCAGCGCCACGGAGCAGCCGGCGCCGGACGCGGCCTGCGCGTCGTTGCGCGAATCGCCGATCATGATCGCCTGCGACGGGGCCACGCCGAGCAACCGGCAGGCCTCGAGCAGCGGCAGCGGATCGGGCTTCTTGCGCGCGAATGCGTCGCCACCGTGCACCGCACCGAAGAACGCGTGCAGGAGCTTGTTCTCGAGCAGTTCGCGCGCGTACACGGTCGGCTTGTTGGTGATGCACACCAGCTGCAGCCCGGCCGCGTGCAGGCGCTGCAGCCCCTCGGGAACGCCGTCGAACACCGCCGAGCAGCTGCCGTTGACGGCGCCGTAATGCCGCTGGTAGGCGTCGATCGCGCGCGGATACAGCGCGTCGGCGGCAGCGTCGTCGAGATGGATGCGCAAGGTCTGCGCGACCAGGTATTCGGATCCCTTGCCGATGCGCAGCACGACCTGCTCGCGCGTCACCGGCGGCAGGTCGAACTCGGGCAGCATGCGGTTCAGCGTGGCGTGAAAGTCGCCCAGAGTGTCGACCAGGGTGCCGTCGAGGTCGATGATCGCCGCGCGAACCGGAACGCCGGCGACTTCGATCGCGCGCACGGCCGTCATGGTCGCGCCGCGGCCAGCCGCGCACGCATGGTGTCGATCACGGCCTTGTAGTCGCGCTGGCCGAAGATCGCGCTGCCGGCGACGAAGGTGTCGGCGCCGGCTGCTGCGACCTGTGCGATGTTGTCGGCCTTGATTCCGCCGTCGACTTCGAGCAGAACCTCGCGGCCGCTGTGCGCGCGATACGCGTCCAGACGCTGGCGGGCCCGCGCCACCTTGTGCAGCGCCTGCGGGATGAAGCTCTGCCCGCCGAATCCCGGGTTGACGCTCATGATCAGCACCAGGTCGACCTTGTCCAGCACGTCGTCGAGCACGTCCAGCGACGACGCCGGGTTGAACACCAGCCCGGCCTTGCAGCCGGCGTCGCGAATCAGTTGCAGCGTGCGGTCGACGTGCCGACTGGCCTCGGGGTGGAAGCTGATGATGTCGGCTCCGGCCTGCGCGAACATCTGCGCCAGCGCGTCGACCGGCTCGACCATCAGGTGCACGTCGAGCGCAACCGCGCTGCCGTCGTCGCGCCGGCACCAGGGCTTGATCGCCTGCGCCACGGCGGGGCCGATGGTCAGGTTCGGCACGTAATGGTTGTCCATCACGTCGAAATGGATGAAGTCGGCGCCGGCGCGGATCACCGCTTGCACCTCGTCGCCAAGGCGCGCGAAGTCGGCCGAAAGAATGCTGGGAGCGATACGGTAGGTGGGCATGGTCGCGCGATTGTAGGGGGGGAGGCTGCGGCCCGGGCCGCGGCTGTCTACAATCGGACGCGCAATGGATCCGTGTCAATTTTCGGTCGAAGTCAGGCCCGAGTTCCTTCCCGACCAGTCCGACGCCCAGCAGGGCGTCTGGGCCTACAGCTACACCGTGAACATCCGCAACAGCGGCAGCGTTGCGGCGCAGCTGATCGCGCGCCACTGGGTGATCATGGACGATACCGGCCGCGTCGAGGAGGTTCGCGGACTCGGCGTCGTCGGCCACCAGCCGCTGCTGCAGCCCGGCGAAACCTTCGAGTACACGAGCTGGACGCGGCTGCACACGCCGACGGGCAGCATGCGCGGCAGCTATCTGTGCGTGACCGAGGACGGCGAGCGCTTCGACGCGCCGATCCCGGAATTCGCGCTGCTGCCGCCTGGCGCCACGCTGCACTGAACCGGTGTGACGTGAAAGCGCCCGCCATGCGGCTGCTGCGCGCCTTGCTGCCGGCGCTTCTGCTTGCCGGCTGCGCCGCGCCGGCACTGGCGCCGTCGCCCCCGCAGGCGGCGCCCGCTTCGGCGCCGCCTGCGCCCGCGTCGGCACCCGCGCCTGCCGGCGCGGCGCGCGCCGGCCGCCTGACCTTGCACCCGGTCGGCTTCGATTCGCTCCCCGGCTGGAACGACGACGATTTCTCCGCGGTCTGGCAGGCCTGGCGCGCCGATTGCACGGCTGCGCTTCCCACGCTGGCGGCGGCCTGCGCGGCTTCACGCGCGGTGCCTGCCGCCGACACCGCGGCGCAGCGTGCGTTCTTCGTGCACTGGTTCCAGCCCTGGCAGGCCGATGCACCCGACGGCGCCGACAGCGGACTGGTCACCGGATATTTCGAGCCGGTCTACCCCGGCGCGCTGCACCGCGGCGGCGCTTACCAGGTTCCGGTCTATGGCGCGCCGCCCGACCTCGTCGTGCGCACCATGGCCGACGGCAGCGTGCAACGCGGCCGGCTGGTCGAGGCGCATGGAGTCGCCACGCTGCAGCCGTACTGGAGCCGGGCCCAGATCGCCGCCGACGCGCAGCTGCGCGCCGCACTGGCGCGGCACGCGGTGGCGTGGCTGCGCAGCCCGCTCGACTCGCTGTTCCTGCAGGTACAGGGATCCGGACTGCTGCGCCTGCCCGACGGCAGCCTACTGCGTCTGAGCTACGCCGGCGACAACGGCCAGCCGTACCGCTCGGTCGGGCGCTGGCTGCTCGATCACGGCAAGCTGCGCGGAACCGTGACCATGCAGATCATTCGCGCCTGGGGTGAAATGCATCCCGACGAACTGCCTCGGATGCTCGACGCCAACCCGCGGGTGGTGTTCTTCCACGCCACGCCGCTGAGCGGAGCGGTCGGCGGTCCGAGCGGAGCCCTCGGCGTGCCTCTGACGGCGATGCGCAGCGTTGCGGTGGATCGGCGCATGGTCGCGCTGGGCACGCCGCTGTGGCTGGCGACGACGCAGGGCGGCAAGCCGCTGCGGCGGCTGGTGTTCGCGCAGGACGTCGGCGGCGCGATCCGCGGCGCGCTGCGTGCCGACCTGTTCTTCGGCACGGGTCGCGCCGCAGGCGACGCCGCCGGGCGCATGCAGGCCGGCGGGCGCTGGTGGCTGCTGCTTCCGCGCGCCACCGAGCTGGCCCGCGCCGCCGCGCGCTGACTCAATTCGAGTCCACTGCGTCGGCAAGATCTGGTGTAATGCAGAACCGTTGTTCCGTGCCGGAGATGCCCGTGACCCCGAAGCCCTCGCTTCGCATCGCCCTGCTCTGCGCCAGCGCGATGGCGTTGGCCGGATGCGCCACCGTTTCGCTCAACCAGCCGGCGCCGGTGGTCACGCTGCCCGCGCCCGCGTCGGCGCCCGCGTCGGCGCCGATGCCGCAGGCGGCAACGCCGGCTGCGGCCGCCTCCAGCGCCGAGGCCCAGCCGCTGAGCAGCCAGCCCGGGATCACGGTGCAACCACTGGCACCGAGCGCTGCGGCCAGTGCGGCATCCGGACCGGCCAGTGCGGCCTCGGGACCTGCCGGCGCGGCTTCGGCGCCGAATGCAACGGCGTCGGCACCGACGACTGCGCCCGGCCAGCCGCCGCAGCCCGGCGCATCGGCGCCTGCGGCGGCGGCGTCGGCACCGGCGGCGCTGCCGCCGGGCGCCGTGCGCTACGTCTGCGACGACCGCAGCTCGTTCATCGCCAGTTTCGGCGACGTCAGCGTCACGCTGAGCACCGCGCTGAGCAGCATCCGGCTCGAACAGACGGTGGCTGCCGACGGCGCGCGCTTTGCCAACGGCAACCTGGTGGTCTGGTTCAAGGGACGCGAGGCCACGGTGAACAATTTGTCGCAACCGGGATCCACGACGCTTTGCATCGAACAACGCTGACGCGCGCGGCTTGCGCGCGCGCGTCAGCGCTTCTACGATCAGCGGTGCTGACGATCAGCCCGTGCCCACAAGGCGCGGAAGCCGCCCGGGGCGCATCCCGCTCCAGGGTTTGACGCACCACACGCAGCAACAGCTGCAACGGCAGGCCACCCGAGCCGCCGTGCCAGGAGACAGCGCGATGAACGCACCGCTACCCGAAGCGATCCGCCGGGCGCTCGAGACCGTCAGTCTCGACGACAAGTACACCCTCGAATCAGGCCGCGCCTTCATGAGCGGCATCCATGCGCTGGTACGCCTGCCGCTGCTGCAGCGGCTGCGCGACGCGAACGCCGGTCTGAACACCGCCGGCTTCGTCTCCGGTTACCGCGGCTCGCCGCTGGGCGGCTACGACCAGGCGCTGTGGAAGGCCGGCAAGTTGCTGGCCGCCAACAACATCGTGTTCCAGCCCGGAGTCAACGAGGAGCTGGCCGCCACCGCGCTGTGGGGCACCCAGCAACTCGGCCTCGACCCGGCGCGCAGCCGCTTCGACGGCGTGTTCGGAATCTGGTACGGCAAGGGCCCTGGCGTGGACCGCTGCGCCGACGTGTTCAAGCACGCCAACATGGCCGGCACCTCGCGCCACGGCGGCGTGGTCGCGGTGGCCGGCGACGACCACGTGGCCAAGAGCAGCACGGCGCCGCACCAGAGCGACCACATCTTCAAGGCGGTCGGCTTCCCGGTGTTCTTCCCGAGCAATGTGCAGGACATCCTCGACCTCGGCCTGCACGCGATCGCGATGAGCCGATACGCCGGGCTGTGGACGTCGATGAAGACCATCCAGGAAGTCGTCGAGTCGTCGGCCTCGGTCGACGTCGGCGCCGACCGCGTGCGCATCGTGCTGCCCGAAGACTTCGTGCTGCCTGCCGACGGCGTGCACATCCGCTGGCCCGACGACCCGCTGTCGCAGGAAGCGCGGCTGATGGACGTCAAGTGGTACGCCGCGCTGGCCTACGTTCGCGCCAACCGGCTGAACCACACCGTGATCGACAGCCCGCACGCACGGCTGGGCATCATGGCCTCGGGCAAGGCGTACAACGACACCCGCCAGGCGCTGGCCGACCTCGGCCTCGACGACGCCGCGTGCGCGCGGCTCGGAATCCGGCTGCACAAGGTCGCGGTGGTCTGGCCGCTGGAAGCGAGCATCACTCGAGAATTCGCCACCGGGCTGCAGGAAATCCTGGTCATCGAAGAAAAGCGCCAGGTCATCGAATACCAGCTGAAGGAAGAGCTGTACAACTGGCGCGAGGACGTCAGGCCGAACGTGGTCGGCAAGTTCGACGAGCGTGCCGGCGACCGCACCGGAGGTGAATGGAGCCAGCCGAACCCGGCCGACAACTGGCTGCTGACCGCCAAGGGCGACCTGAACCCGGCGGTGATCGCGCGCGCGATCGCGTCGCGGCTCGAGCGCCTGGGCATCCTGGCGCAGGCCGGGGTCGACGTTCAACGCAGCCTGCGCGAACGCGTCGAGCTGATCGAAGCGAAGGAGCGTGCGCTGGCCGACGCTCCGGCCGCGGCCAGGCGGCCGCCATGGTTCTGCGCCGGCTGCCCGCACAACACGAGCACCCGCGTTCCCGAAGGCTCGCGCGCGATGGCCGGCATCGGCTGCCATTACATGGTGATGTGGATGGACCGCGGCGCCAACACCTTCAGCCAGATGGGCGGCGAAGGCGTGGCCTGGGTCGGCCAGGCACCGTTCAGCCGCGACCGCCATGTGTTCGCCAACCTCGGAGACGGCACTTACTACCACTCCGGGCTGCTCGCGATCCGGCAGGCGATTTCGGCCAAGGTCAACATCACCTACAAGATCCTGTTCAACGGCACCGTGGCGATGACCGGCGGACAGCCGATCGAGGGCTCGCTGAGCGTGGCGCAGATGAGCCGCGAGCTGCACGCCGAGGGCGTGCGTGAAATCGTCGTCGTCACCGACGCGCCCGACAAGTACCAGCAGGTGCACGATCTGGCGCCCGGCACCACGGTGCACCACCGCGACGAACTCGACGCCATCCAGCGCCGGCTGCGCGAGCTCGACGGTGTCAGCGTGCTGATCTACGAGCAGGGCTGCGCCACCGAGAAGCGACGCCAGCGCAAGCGCGGCCTGCTGGCCGATCCGGCGCGCCGGGTGGTCATCAACCCGCTGGTCTGCGAGGGCTGCGGCGATTGTTCGGAACAGAGCAACTGCCTGGCCGTCGAACCGCTGGAAACCGAGTTCGGGCGCAAGCGCACGATCAACCAGAGCAGCTGCAACAAGGACTTCTCGTGCCTGAAGGGCTTCTGCCCGAGCTTCGTCACGGTCGAGGGCGGACAGCCGCGCAAGGCCGCGGCGGCCGCACTGCCGAGCCTGGATGCGCTGCCTGAGCTTCCCGAGCCCGAGATCGCCGACCCGCTGGCCGCCGATCGCGCCGGCGGCGGCAGCTACGGCATCCTGGTCGCCGGGGTCGGCGGCACCGGAGTCATCACCATCGGCCAGCTGCTCGGCGTGGCCGCGCACATCGAAGGCCGCGGCATCGTCACCCAGGACGCAGCCGGACTGGCGCAAAAGGGCGGCGCGACGTGGAGCCACGTGCTGATCGCCGATCGCCCCGAGCAGATCCATACCACCCGCGTGGCGATGGCCGAGGCCGAGCTGATCATCGGCTGCGACCCGATCGTCACCGCCGATCGCGAGACGCTGTCGCGCGTGCGCGAGGGGCGCACCGCGATCGCGCTGAACCTGCACCAGAGCCCGACCGCGACCTTCGTGCACCAGCCCGACTGGCAGTTCCCCGGCGCGGCGTGCCGCAAGGCCATCGAACAGGCCGCGGGCGTCGGCCAGGTCGCCGGCTTCGACGCCGACGCGGCCGCGCTGCGGCTTCTGGGCGACGCGCTGTACGCCAACCCGATGCTGCTCGGCTTCGCCTGGCAGAAGGGTTGGTTGCCGCTGCGGCGCGATTCGCTGCTGCGCGCCATCGAGCTCAATGCGGTGGCCGTGGACAAGAACAA
Organism: Pseudomonadota bacterium; assembly: GCA_021805805.1. Taxonomy (GTDB): domain Bacteria; phylum Pseudomonadota; class Gammaproteobacteria; order Burkholderiales; family Burkholderiaceae_C; genus Thiomonas_A. Next base: position 7,730 of record JAJZEB010000096.1, read on the forward strand.
GGCAGCATTCGAGTGGGGTCGTCGCGCGGCGGCCGACCCGGAAGGCTTTGCCGCGTTCGGCGCCGCGCAGCAGGTCATCGAGCTGGTGCGCCGGCCGTCGGGCGACGAGCTCGTGCGCCGTCGGGTCGAATACCTGACGGCGTACCAGAACGCGGCGTATGCGCGGGACTACGCGCAGTTCGTCGCGCGCGTCGCGCAGGCCGAGGCTGCGCTGGGGTCGACGCGACTGCGCGACGCCGTGGCGCACAACCTGTTCAAGCTGATGGCGTACAAGGACGAGTACGAAGTTGCGCGGCTGCACAGCGCGCCCGAGTTCGCGGCGCAGATCGCCTCCCAGTTCGACGGCGACTTCAAGCTGCACTACCACCTGGCGCCGCCGCTGTTCGCGCGGCGCGACGCCGACGGCCATCCGCGCAAGCGCGCGTACGGCCCGTGGGTCGGGCGCGCGATGCGGCTGCTGCGCCATTTCAAGGGGCTGCGCGGCGGCGCGCTGGACCCGTTCGGCCACACCGCCGAGCGCCGTGCCGAACGCGAACTGATCGCCCGCTACCGTGCCAGCGTCGAGGAACTGTGCGGCGGCCTGCGCGCCGACAATCTCGAACAGGCGCTGCGCATCGCGCAACTTCCACAGCACATCCGCGGCTACGGCCACGTCAAGGCGCAGGCGATCGCCGACGTGCTGCCGCAGTGGGATGCGCTGCTGCAGGAATGGCGCGCGCCGCGCACACAGCGCGCCACGGTCGAAGCCTGAGCTTCGGGAGGCTGGCGGCAGCGGGCATAATCGGGATTTCGACCGAGACTGCCAGCTGCCATGCCCGCTTCCTGGCTCGGTGCGGTGAACGCCGCGCTGCCGTACATCGAAACCCTGACCAAGATCGCGTTGCCGGCGTTCGGCGCGCGGCGCGCGCGTGACGACAGCGATGCGCGCGAGGCGCTCGAGACCCGTGTGGCCGAACTCGAGACCGCAGCGCGGCACAACGCCGAGCACATCCGCGAACTCGCAGTGCAAGTCGAAGTGGCGCTGCGCGCGCTCGACCAGGCAGCCGCTGCGGCCGACGCCGCGCGCCAGCGGCAGCAGCGCTGGCTGGCGGCCAGCGGCGCGGTCGCGGCGGCCGCGCTGGCGCTGGCCGCCTGGGCGCTGTTGCGCTGACGCGGCGCGCGACGATGGCCGCAGACACGGCGCGCGGCGCCTGGATGCTGTTCGTGCTCGGCGCGCTGACCGCGTTCGCGCCGATGAGCATCGACATGTACCTGCCCGCGTTCGGGCAGATCGGGCACGCGCTGGGCGCCGGCGCCCACGCGATGCAGCTGACCCTGGTCGTGTATTTCGTCGGCCTGGCGACCGGCCAGCTGGTCTGGGGGGCGCTGGCCGACCGCTACGGCCGGCTGCGTCCGCTGCGTGCCGGAATCGTGCTGTACGTCATCGCCTCGCTCGGATGCGCGTTCGCCACCCGGCTCGACGCATTGCTCGCCTGGCGCGCGCTGCAGGGACTGGCCGGTTGCGCCGGCATCGTGCTGGCGCGCAGCATGGTGCGCGACGCCTACGCGACCGAAGAGGTCGCGCGCGTGTTCTCGCGTCTGGCGCTGGTGCTGGGCGCGGCACCGATCCTGGCGCCGCTGGCCGGAGGCTGGCTGGTCGCGCATGGCGGCTGGCGCTGGGTTTTCGGTGTGCTGGCCGGCTTCGGCGTGCTGTGCCTGGCGGCCGTCGCCACGCTGCCGGAAACGCTGCCGCCGCAATTGCGGCGCAGCATGGCTTGGCGTTCGGCGCTGCACGGCTACGCCGCGTTGCGCCACGACCGCAGCTACGTGCGCCACGCCGCGGTGGCCGCGATCACCCAGGCCGGAATGTTCGCGTACATCCTGGCGTCGCCGGCGGTGCTGATCGGTCTGTATCGGGTCAGTCCGGCGCACTTCGGCCTGTACTTCGGCGCCAACGCGTGCGGCCTGATTGCGGTCATTGACATCCTCCTCGCCCTTGGCCATCGGCCACCGCTTGCGCGGGAAGGGTGAGGATTCCTACGGCGCTCAGGCGCGGCACCCTGCCGATCCCGAGTCGCTTCGGTGGGTTCCTGCTGCTGGCGGCATTGCTGCACCGCTCACTTCACAGGCGAACCGGGCGTGTCCCGCCCTTAGAACATTGATCGCGCCGACCACATCGGCGTTTTCCTCGAAGCCGCAGACAACGCACAGAAACTGTGCCTGCGTCTTGCGGTTCTCAGCCGAGACATGGCCGCAGCACGGGCAAGTCCGGCTCGTGTACTGCGGTGGCACGGCGACCAGCCAGCCGCCGCGCCACGCCAGCTTGTAGTCCAACTGGCGGCGAAACTCGAACCATCCCTGGTCGAGGATGGACTTGTTCAAGCCTGACTTTGCTCGAACATTCCTTCCCGGAGCATCAAGCGTGCCTGCCGCCGACCTGGCCATGTTTCGTACTGCCAAGTCCTCGATACACACCATCGCGTGGTTTTGGCTGATCGCGGTCGATGTCTTGTGCAGGAAGTCGCGGCGGGCGTTGCCGATGCGGGAATGGATACGCTGGACGCGGGCCTTCGCCTTGTTCCAGTTGCTGCTGAATTTCACCTTGCGGCTCAGGGCGCGCTGGTAGCGGCGCAGCCGCGTCTCGTGACGCCTGAAACTGGACAAGGGTGCCACGAAGCTGCCGTCGCTGAGCGTGGCAAAACGTGCGATGCCCATGTCGATGCCCACGGCGTCGCCACTGGGCACGGGCTGCGAGACCTCGCGGGATGTCTGGATGGAGACGAACCACTTGCCGCACGATGCACTCACGGTGATGTTCTTCACCGTACCCAGCACGCCCCTGCTGTTGCGATAGCGCAGCCAGCCGAGTTTGGGCAGGAACACGCGCCCGTTATCCTGATCGAGCTTGGCCTGTTTCGGGTCGGGGTAGCGGAAACTGTCGCCCTGGCCTTTCTTCTTGAAGCGCGGGAAATCGGCGCGCTTGGCGAAGAAGTTGGAATACGCCCGCTCCAAGTCCTTGAGCGTTTGTTGCAGCGGGTGGATCGGCGCATCGGCAAGCCAGGGCGTTTCCGGCCCGTTGCGCCAGCCGGTGAGTTCCTTGCACAGCGCCGCGTATCCCAGCTTCTTCTCGCCGCGTTCAAAGCGCTCCTTTTGCAACGCCAGGGCCTTGTTGAACACGAACCGGCACGAACCTGCGAAGCGGCGCATCTGGCGCTGCTGCTGGCCGTTCGGGCGAAGCTCGAACTTGAAGGCTTGGAAACGCTGCATGGAGCTGTTCAAACGTCCAGTGATTCTAGGCCGCCTGCGGCGTTCGCGATCGGCATAGGGGGCGGCGGTGAGCCGCGCCCCTGCCACACCACCCGGCATGCGGGTCCGCACCGGGCGGTTCGAGAAGTTGAGGTCATGCGAGTCGAGGGAAGCCTAGGTTGTCGAAGTACG
>JAJZEB010000097.1 GCA_021805805.1 Pseudomonadota bacterium
ACTGCGCGTGTTCGAGCGCGCGCGCCTCCGCGATCGCCGATGCCCATTGCGGCGCGTCGAGCACGGCCAGCGGCTGGCCGGCGCGAACGCGGTCGAACGGTGCGCGCACGTACAGCCGGCTGAGCACACCGGCGGTGCGCGCGCTGACCACCTGCGAGCGGCGCCGATCCCAGGCGGCGATGGCCGGGGCACGCAAGGTCGGCGCCAGTGCGGCGATCCGCACGACCGCGGTGCGCAGCCCCAGGTTCTGCTGCACCCGCGGGTCGATGCGAACCGTGGGCGCGCCGCCCTCGGCGGCCGCATCGGCGTACTTCGGCACCAGATTCATGCTCGGCATCAGCGGCGACGCACCGCCGTGGTCGAAGTGCTTGTCGGGCGCCATCGGGTCGTACCAGTACAGCACCTTGCGCGCCGGCTTCGGCGCGGATGCGCCGGCGTCCGACTGCGGCGTGCGCCGGGCTCCGGCCCAGTAGCCGGCTGCGGCCGCCGCCACGGCGAGCGCGGCGGCGAGCGCGGTGATGCGAGGGTTCATGGTTGTTCCCCAGGGATCAGGTAGGCGAGGTCGACCCAGGCGCGCGCGCGCGCGGCCAGCGCGTCGACGTAGCCCAGGCGGACTTCGATTTCGGCGCTGTCGGCGTCGAGCCAGGGTTGCAGCGCAGCGCCGCCGCCGTACGCGGCCAGCGCGGTGCGCGCGCGGTCGTGGGCCAGTGCGAGCAAGGTCGTCTCGTCGCGCGCGACCTGCGCGTTCCAGCCGCGCCATGTGGCGAGGGTGCGCGCCACCGCGGCGAGCTGAGCGCGGCGCGCGTCGTCGCGCTGCTGCCGAAGGGCCTGCAGCTCGGCGTTGCGCGCGTCGACGTCGGCGTCCTCGCGGTGGCGGGCGAACAGCGGCAGGCGCACGCCGACCTGCACTGCGGCCATCGACGGCAGCCCCGGAGCGCGCACCGCGTAGCTGACGCCCACGCTCCAGTCGGGCGACAGCGCCGCCCGCGCCCGCTGCAATGCGGCGTGCGCGGCGTCGATGCGGGCGCGCCAGTCGAGCAACGGAACCTGGGCGTCGGGCGCTCCCAGCAGCCGCGCCTGCGGCGCCGGCAGCTGCGCGAAGTCGGGCGCCGCGGCCAGCGGTGCGTCGGCCGGAGCCGGACCCAGCCAGCGTTCGAGTTCGGCGCGCGCGCGCGCGGCCTCGGCGGCCACCGCGTCGCGCCGGTTGTCCAGCGCCGCGGCCTGAGCGCGCGCCGCCAGTACGTCGCTGGCGCTGCCGCGCGCGCCGGCCAAGCGCGCACGCGACGCGTCGATCGCCAGCCGGGCCTGCGTCGACAGCTCGGCCAGCAGTGCCTGCGCGCGCTGCGCCGCCCACAGCTCGACCCACGCGGTGGCCGCCGCGCGCCGCGCCGCGTAGGCCGCCTGCCTGAGGTCGGCGTGCGCCAGCCGGCGCCCGGCCAGCGCTGCGTCGCGCTGCGCGGTCAGCGCAGCGGTCGACGGAATCGCCTGGTTGATGCCGACATAGCGCATCGTCGTCGGGTCGGCGCTGAAGGTATAGGCGCCGGCGCCTTGCACCGGCAGGTTCTGAATGCCGAATTGCAATGTCGGGTCGGGAAGCCGCCCGGCGCGGTCGAGATCGGCAGCCGCAGCTGCTTCGCGGTCGCGTCCGGCGGCCACCAGCGGCGCGCGGCGCGCGGCTTGCGCGGCGGCCTGCTCAAGGGTCAGCGCGGCGTGCGCCGGCGCCAACGCGCAGGCGGCAAGCAACGGCAGCGCGCGGCGCACGGCGCGGCCGAGGATACGCATCGGCATGATGCCTCCGTCGATGGGGAGCTGCGGGGCGCGGCGTCGCGCCCCGCAGCAGCGTCAATGGGCCGCGAGCGGTTCGATGGTGTCGACCAGCATCGCGCCGCCGTGGCGACCGAGCGTGTAGCGGATCTTCTCGCCGATGTGCAGTCCGGCCAGCAGAGACTTGCGCCGCACGGTGTACGGCATGGTCATCGCCGGCATGCCCATTGCGGCGATTGCGCTGCCGGCGATGGTGACGCTGCGGTGCGCAGTGTCGATCGCGCGCACAACGCCGGTGGCGGTCATGCTCGGGGTTTTGGCTTGGGTCGGCGCGGCTGCGACGGCAAGCAGAAAGCCGGCGGCCAGTGCGCCAAGCAGGGTGCGGTTGTTCATCGATGTCTCCGATCGTTCAGTTGCGGCGCGCCGCGCGGCAATGCGCCGCGCGACCTGCGCGCCAGATGTGCGTGCGCGTACGCGCACGTCAGCGGACGAAATGCTGCGGGCGACGAAGCCCGCGGCCTTACGCCGTCGATCGGGGAGGGGGGACGAGCGCGTCGGCGACGACGCTGCGGAAGGGCATGCTGCCGTGCCGCCGCACCGATTGGCGCGGCGCCGTCGGGGCGAAGGCAAGCGCCGCAGGCGGCGTCGCGCCGACCACGCTGCACAACGGGCATGGTGGATGGCGACCTGGCGCGTCGGGCCGGCCCGGTCGCGCATCGACGGCCGTGGCCATGCCGGTCATCGCGCAGTCGGCCGGTACCGCGGCGGCGGACTGCGCCAGCTGCGCGGTTGCCCTCGCCGGCGCCGATGTGTGTCCCCTCGCGGCGATCGCCATGACTTCGACGCCGAACGCGCGCAGCGGCTCGGCGAGCATGAGCACGACGAGCAGCAGCAGGCGCAGGGTTTTCATGGTCGACGGCGGCAGCGAAACACCGCGGGAGGTCGGATCGCAGGAATGGTAGCGAACGCTCCGCGCAGCGCGATCCGGCGCCGCGCCGATTTTGCGAAGTCGCAAAAATGACGACGATACACGCTGCGGGTCAGTGCCGCGGAATGCAACTCAAGCCGTCGCAACGCTGCTCGAAGTGTTGGGAACTTGTTCCCAAGGCACTGAGCGACCGCATGCACGTCTGTCCGCACTGTGGGCACGTCATGCAGCGCGATCAGAACAGCGCGGCGATCGTGCTTCTCGATGGCCGGGGAGCAATGATTCGTCGCAACTTCAGCAGGGCCTTGCAAAAGTCGACCAGCACCATCGGGGGCAACGCTGCGCGCCCGATTGCATCGGGCCAGCGTCTGCGCGCCGCCCGGCGTACGGTGACAACAACGTTCTGGAGACAACTGAAGTGGACAAGAAAGCGATCAACCCGGCACCCCTCGGCCTGTCAGGCTTTGCGCTGACGACCTGGCTGTTGAGCATGCACAACGCGGGGCTGGCATCGGCCACGATGCTGCCGCTCGTTCTCGCCTGCGCCTTCGCCTTCGGCGGCACCGCCCAGTTCGTCGCCGGGCTGTTCGAGTCGGCCGCGGGCAACAGCTTCGGCTTCGTCGCCTTCTGCGGCTACGGTGCCTTCTGGTGGAGCTTCGGTCTGATCGTCGAATTCTTCCCGAAAGGCTTGCCCTACGTCGGTTGGTACCTGCTGATGTGGTCGGTCTTCACGACGTTCATGTGGGTCGCAACGTGGAAGAAGGCCGTCGCCCTGCGCCTCGTCTTCACCGCCGTCACGCCGACGTTCTATGCACTGGCGTTCGGCGCCCTGCTCGGCATTCCGGCGCTGGGCACGCTTGGCGGGTACCTCGGCCTGGTCACCGCGGCGCTGGCCTTCTATCTGGCGGCCGCCGAAGTGATCAACGAGGCCTGGGGCAGGGCGGTGCTGCCGATCTGATCCGGGTGCGAATCAGGTCCAGTCGACCGGCGCGGACAGGATGTACCCCGCGCCGTAGACGGTCCGAATGATCTTCGGGCTTTGCTGATCGACTTCGATCTTGCGGCGCAGCCGCGAGATCCGAACGTCGATCGTGCGGTCCATCGGCGACAAGTCACGCTGCCCGAGCAGCTGCTCGCGGCTCAGGATCTGCTGCGGGTGCAGCAGGAAGACGCGCAGCACCTGCGTTTCCGCGGTGCCGAGCTCGAAGTCGACGCCGGCCGCATTGCGACCGACCTGCGCCGCGCAGTCGATCGTGCATCCCGCGAATGTCGCGTAGCGCCTGCGCTGCGGTGCCCCGGTCACCGGGGCCGCGGCCCGCCGTCGCATGATGCTCCGCAGCCGAGCGACCACCTCGCGCGGCTCGAAAGGCTTGACCACGTAGTCGTCGGCACCCATTTCGAGGCCCATCACGCGATCGACCGGGTGGCCGCGTCCCGACAGCACCAGCACGCCGCAGTTGGTCGTCTCGGCAACGTTCTTGACCACGCGCATGCCGTCCATGTCGGGCAGCCCGAGATCGATGATGAAAAGATCGGGGGTCTCGGTGACGAGTCGCCGCAGCGCCGCCGCGGCATGGCCGAACGTTTCGGTGAGAAAGCCGAACGGGCGCAGCGCGTCGACGACGACTTCGGCGACCGCCGCGTCGTCCTCGAGGATGAAGACCAGCGGCGCAGGTCCATCGATCGTGCCGCCGGATGGTGCGTGATGGGTCAAGACCGCTCCGAGGAAAGGATCGCCACCAGATCGTCGTGCGCGAACGGCTTGCCCAGCAGCGGCCAGCGCAGCGGCTGACGGCCCGTGGGAGCGTGACCGCTCATCAGAATGATGCGCGGAATGGCGTGACAGCGCTCGGCATAGCCGGCGAGTTCCACGCCATCGATGTCCCCGGGCATGACGACGTCGCTGAGCAACAGCGCCACGCCCGGGGTGCTGTCCAGGATGCTCACCGCCTCCGTTGCGCTTTCCGCCTCGATCACGGCGTATCCCAGGCCGAGAAGAAGGCGTCGGACGACCTTGCGGACGTCCGCATCATCGTCGACCAGCAGCGCCAGGCGAGCGGGGTCGACAGGTACCTGGGCGGCGGCCGGCGCAAGCAGGTCGTCGGACTCGGCGCTGTGCGCAGCCGGGATCAGCAGCGCGACCCGCGTTCCGGCGCCGGGCGCGCTGTGCATGCGCATCGCCCCTCCAGACTGGCGCACGAAGCCCTGCACCATCGCGAGACCCAGGCCCGTTCCGAGCCCTACCTGCTTGGTCGTGAACAGAGGCTCGCAGGCCCGCGCCAGCGTGGCCTGGTCCATGCCGCAGCCATCGTCGTCGATCTGGATGCGGACATAACGGCCCGCGGCGACGTCGAGTTCCAGCGCGGCTGCGTCGTCGACGACCTCGGCCGCCGCGCTCAGCCTGACTTCGCCACCGGCGGGCATCGCGTCGCGCGCATTGAACACCAGATTCAGCAGGGCATTCTGCAGCTGGAAGGAATCGGTCCAGCACGTCAGCCGCGCGTCGCTTGCGCCCAGCGCCAGGCGCAGATCTTCGGGCAGCGACGGCTGCACGAAGCGTGCGACGGCATCGAGCAGCGGCGCGATCTCGACCGCGCGCGCGTCGAGCGGCTGGCGGCGCGAAAACGACAACAGGCCCTTGATCAGCTCGGAGCCGCGCCGCGCCGCATGCACGGCCGGAGCGACGTACTCGTCGATCTCGGCGCGGTCGCCGCCGAGCTCGGCGAGGGCGGTGAGGTTGCCGATGATGACCGTCAGGATATTGTTGAAATCGTGCGCCAGACCTCCGGTGAGCTGGCCGAGGGCCTCCATCTTCTGCGCCTCGACGATCAATTTCTGGGCGCGCTTCTGCTCGGCCGTATCGATGGTCAACTCGAAGCACCCGAGCACGCTGCCGTCGTCGCCGATCTCCGGAATCAGCGTGGTCTGGGCAATCGCGTGGCGGCCGCCGACCAGCTGGGCGTCGTATTCGAAGGTGACCGTTTCTCCGTGCAGCGCGCGCGCGACGTTGTGCCGGATGCCGGCGTACGTCGCGGCGCCGAGGTAGGCCTTGGCGCTGACCTCGCGCGGGCGGCTCGTGTCCAGGCCGAACCACTCGGCGTAGCCGCGGTTGATGAAGTGGTAGACCCGGGTCCGGTCGAAATAGGCGATCAGCGCCGGCACCGAGTCGGTGATCAGGCGCATGCGGGCTTCGCTGCGGGAAAGTTCCGCGGTGCGCTCGGCGACCAGTGCTTCGAGTGTCATCGTCTGTTCGAGCGCCTGCTGGCCGCCGTGCCCGTGCCGGGTGACGTCGGAGTACAGCAGGGCGAGGCCGAAGCCGGGTATCGGGCGCGCCTGCACCTGCAGCACCGAGCCGTCGGGCCGCGTTCGCAACCAATCGTGCGCCGTTGCCGTGCGCGCGCGCGCGACCATGGCGCGCACCTGCTCGCCGGGGTCACCGGGCCCGTAGGCGCCGCGCGCTGCGCCGTAGGCGATGAAACTCTCGCATGGCGCGCCGCGAAAGCACATCCACGGTGGCAGCTCGAGCAGCTGCTCGAACGGGCGGTTCCAGGCGACCAGGCACAACGCACTGTCGAACAGGGCTACACCCTGTTCCAACAGATCGAGGGTCGCCTGCAGTGCGGCGCCCGGGTACACGGGTTCGAGGGCGGGAGCGCTTGCGGCGTGAGCCATCTGACATCCAGGCGGGGTCGGCTGTGCGGATTCTAGGGCGCGGCCGGTGCGCGCGACGCCTTGCAAACATCGGTCACATTCGACCGGGCGTGGCGCAACGATTCCCGCGGAAGATGTCGCAAACATGCTGCGGCGCACGGACGCGACGGCACCGTGCCCCCGATTCGACGAGGACGACAATGCCCCATCAACACGCCTACGATCTGGGTCTCGACAAAAACGAGGCCAACTACGTTCAACTGTCGCCGTTGAGTTTCCTTCGCCGTGCGGCTCAGGTCTACCCGGACTCCTGCGCCCTGGTCTACGGCGACCTTCGACAGACGTGGGGCGAGACGTACGCGCGCTGCGTGCGCCTGGCGGGCGCGCTGGCAGCGCACGGGGTCGGTGCCGGCGACACGGTGGCGGTCATGCTGCCCAATGTCCCGGCGATGTTCGAGTGCCACTTCGGCGTTCCGATGACCGGTGCGGTGCTGAACACGCTGAACACGCGGCTCGACGGCGAAGCCCTGGCCTTCATGCTGCAGCACGGTGGCGCCAAGGTGCTGCTCGTCGATCCCGAATTCGCTCCGGCGATCGAGCGCGCGTTGGCCATGCTCGGCGACCGGCGCCCGCTGATCATCGACGTCGAGGACGCCAACGCGCCGACCAGCCGGCGGCTCGGCACGGCGACCTACGAGGAGCTGCTCGCCGGCGGCGACCCGCACTACGCCTGGCGGCTGCCGGCAGACGAGTGGGACGCGATCGCCCTCAACTACACATCGGGAACCACGGGCAATCCGAAGGGCGTCGTGACCCACCATCGCGGCGCCTACCTCAACGCCGCCAGCAATGCGATCGGCTGGGGTGTTCCGCACCATGCCGTTTACCTCTGGACCCTGCCGATGTTCCACTGCAATGGCTGGTGCTTTCCATGGACCATGGCGCTGATCGCCGGCACCAGCGTGTGCCTGCGGCGCATCGACGTGGCGCAGATCTATGCGCTCGTGCGTGAGCACCGCGTCTCCCACCTGTGCGGCGCACCCATCGTCTACAGCATGCTGACGAACGCGCCGGAGGCGTTGCGCCAGGGGCTGGACCATCCGATCAGCGGGCTGATCGCCGGCGCCGCGCCTCCGGTGGCGGTGATCGAGGCGTGCGAGGCGATCGGCATCAGCCTGACCCATGTCTATGGCCTGACCGAGGTCTACGGCCCGGCGGCCGTGTGCGCCAAGCAACCGTCGTGGTCCACCTTGCCTGCCGCGGAGCAGGCGCGCCTGAACGGGCGCCAGGGCGTGCCCTATCCGCTGCAGGAGACCGTCGCCGTGATCGATCCGGCCACGCTCCAGCCGGTCCCGGCCGACGGTCGGACGGTGGGCGAGATCGTGTTCCGCGGCAACGGCGTCATGAAGGGCTACCTGAAGAACCCGGAAGCCACCGCCGAGGCCTTTGCCGGCGGATGGTTCCACACCGGGGATCTCGCCGTGGTCCACGCCGACGGCTACGTCAAGATCACCGATCGCAGCAAGGACGTGATCATTTCCGGCGGCGAGAACATCAGCTCGCTTGAAGTCGAGGATGTACTGCACCGCCATCCTGCGGTGATGCTTGCCGCCGTTGTCGCGCAGCCCGATGCCCGCTGGGGAGAAGTGCCGTGCGCCTACGTCGAGCTCAAACCTGGCGCGACGCTGAGCGCCGAGGAACTGACCGCATTCTGCCGCGCGCAATTGGCCGGATTCAAGGTCCCCAAGCGCTTCGAGTTTGGCGAGATCGCCAAGACATCGACCGGAAAGGTGCAGAAGTTCATCCTTCGCGAGCGCAGTCGATCCGCATCCGCGATCGAGTGACACCCCATCCATTGCCCCACGAGTCGGAAATTCGAATGTCTTCAAACTACCAGGCGCCGTTGCGCGACATGCTTTTCGCCATGCGCGAGATCGGCGGGCTCGACACCCTGCGCACCGAGGCCGACGCCTTTGACGATGACCTCGTCGAGGCGATCCTGGTCGAGGCCGCGCGCTTCTCCGCCGATGTGCTGGCTCCGCTCAATCAGGTCGGCGACAGGCAGGGCTGTCGCTGGGACGACGGGCGGGTGTCGACCGCCGACGGATTCCGCCCGGCATTCGACGCCTTCCGTGAAGCCGGCTGGTTCGCCATGCCGGCGCCGCAGCAGTGGGGCGGGCAGTTGGCACCGACCCTGCTCAACACCGCGGTGCTCGAGATGTGGAAAGCGTCGAATCTGGCGTTCAGCCTGTGCCAGATGCTGACCCTCGGCGCGGTGGAAGCGCTGCGGCGCCATGCCGACGCGGATCTGTGCCGGCGCTACCTGCCGGCCATGGTCGCCGGGCGCTGGACCGGGACGATGAACCTGACGGAGCCGCAGGCCGGCTCGGATCTCGCGGCGATCCGCAGTCGCGCGGTTCCCGATGGCGACCATTTCCGCATCACCGGGACCAAGATCTTCATCACCTGGGGCGAACACGACATGGCCGAGAACATCGTCCATCTCGTGCTGGCGCGCCTGCCCGACGCGGCACCCGGGGTCAAGGGAATCTCGCTGTTTCTGTGCCCGAAATTTCTCGTCAACGACGACGGCAGCCTGGGCGCGCGCAACGATCTGGTCTGCGCCTCCATCGAGCACAAGCTCGGCATCCACGGCAGCGCCACCGCGGTGATGTCGTTCGGCGAGCGCGACGGTGCGATCGGATGGCTGGTCGGAGAACCCGGGCAGGGACTCGCATGCATGTTCACGATGATGAACCATGCCCGGCTCAACGTCGGGCTCGAGGGCGTGGCCATCGCCGAGCGTGCCTACCAGCAGGCGCGGGGCTACGCGCTTGAGCGCGTGCAGGGGCGCACCCTCGGCCGCGCCGAGGGCGATGCGTCGCGCACGATCATCGGGCACCCCGACGTGCGCCGCCTGCTGCTCGACATGAAGTCGCGCACCGAGGCCATGCGGGCCCTGGCCTATTTCGTCGCCGGTCAGATGGACCGCGCGCACACCGGCGGCGACGCTTCGGCCGCCGCGCTGGTCGAGCTGCTGATTCCGGTGGTCAAGGGCTGGTGCACCGAGTCGGCGCTCGGCGTGACCTCGGCCGCGGTCCAGGTGCACGGCGGCATGGGCTACATCGAGGAAACCGGCGTGGCGCAGCACTTGCGCGATGCGCGCATCACGACCATCTACGAGGGTACGACCGCGATCCAGGCCAATGACCTGGTCGGGCGCAAGGTGCGCCGCGACGGGGGCGAGACGCTGCGCCGCCTGCTGGCGACCATGCGCGCGGACGCCCAGGCGCTGGGAACCCACCAAGATGCCTTGCTGCAGAGCATCGCCACTGCGCTCGGACGCGGCATCGCCGAGCTCGATCGCGCCCGCACCTGGCTGCTCGCCGCCGATGAGCGCGAGGCGGCGGCCGGGGCGGTCGCCTTCCTGCAGCTCGCCGGCACCGTCATTGCCGGATGGTTGATGGCCCGCGCCGCAGACGCCGCCACGGCCCAGCTGCCCGCGGCGGAAGATGCGTTCCTGCAGGCCAAGCGGTCCACGGCGCTGCACTACGCGCTGCACGTTCTGCCGCAGGCCGCTGCATTCGCCGAAAGTGCGGTGCTTGGCGCCCAAAGCACGCTGTCGCTGAGCGACGCGCAATTCTGAGCGCCGCTGTGGCGCGGTTCGATACGGGCACGAGCAGACATGAATGACATGCAGGGATACGACGTCGAGGATCTCGCCGTCGGCATGGCGGCCACGTTCTCGAAGACCATCACCGAAGCGGACATTGTGCTGTTCGCCGGAGTCTCGGGCGACAACAACGCCATCCATATCAACGACGAGTTCGCGGCGACGACACGATTCGGCGGACGCATCGCCCATGGCTTTCTGACCGCCAGCGTCACCATCGCCGATGTCGATCGCGCGCGCGCTCGAGTCCGCCTGGATACCGTGTGCCGGGTTGATGGCGTGGTCGTGATCGACGGCCATGCCCTGGTCATGACGACGTCGGCGGCGAAGCGCAGCGCAGCTGCGGAACGTCACGAAAGGGAGGCAGCATGAAGGTCCTGGTCGCGGTCAAACGCGTGGTTGACTACAACGTCAAGGTGCGGGTCAAGTCCGACGGCAGCGGGGTGGATCTTGCCGGCGTGAAGATGAGCATGAACCCGTTCGACGAAATCGCGGTCGAGGAAGC
>JAJZEB010000006.1 GCA_021805805.1 Pseudomonadota bacterium
ATGCGTGCGCGGCGGCTGCCCGCCGCCCGCGGCAAGCGGGCGCGCGCCCAGGTCGCAGCGCAGCTGTCGACAGCGCGACACACCCATGTCAGACACGTTTAGTTACCTTTGGTTCGCAACCGTACGTGGCGACAGCAAAAAAAACGCCCGGCATATGCCGGGCGAATCTGCGCTGGAGATGTGATGAGCGGTCAGAGCACCTGTTCGCCGTGCAAGCTGATGTCCAGGCCTTCGCGCTCCTGCTCTTCGGTCACGCGCAGGCCGATGACCATGTCGACGATCTTGAGCAGCACGAAACTGACGACGGCGTCATAGCCGATGGTCACCGCCACGCCCTTGGCCTGGATCAGGAACTGCGCAGCATTGCCTTCGAGCACGCCGGCAGTGCCGCCGATGGCCTTGACCGCGAACACGCCGGTCAGCAGCGCACCGAGGATGCCGCCGATCGCGTGCACGCCGAAGGCGTCCAGCGAGTCGTCGTAGCCGAACATCTCCTTCATGTAGACCGCGGTCCAGAAGCAGACCGCACCTGCGGCCAGACCGATGATCAGCGCGCCGCTGGGTCCGACGAAGCCCGACGCCGGGGTGATCGCGACCAGGCCTGCAACCGCGCCTGAGCAGATGCCCAGGATGGTCGGCTTGCCGCGCGCCATCCACTCGACGAACATCCACGCCAGCGCTGCCGCCGCGGTGGCGATCTGCGTCGCCGCCATCGCCATGCCGGCACGATCGCTGGCGGCACCGGCCGAGCCGGCGTTGAAACCGAACCAGCCCACCCACAGCAGCGAGGCGCCGATCATCGTCAGCACCAGGTTGTGCGGCGGCATCGGCTCGCGGCCGTAACCCACGCGCTTGCCCATGACCAGCGCGGCGACCAGGCCGGCCACACCGGCGTTGATGTGCACCACGGTTCCGCCTGCGTAGTCGAGCACGCCGTCACCGCCGAGCCAGCCGCCCGGGCCCCAGACCATGTGCGCGATCGGCGCGTAGACCGCGAGCAGCCAGGCACCCATGAACACCAGCAGCGCGGAGAACTTCATGCGATCGGCGAAGGAGCCGACGATCAGCGCCGGGGTGATGATCGCGAACGTCATCTGGAACGTCATGAAGGTGCTCTCCGGAATCGTCCCGGCGATGGCGTTGACGCTGTCCAGCCCCATGCCGGCGAGGAAGAACCGACTGAGGCCTCCGATGAACGGCGAGCCGTTGGTGAACGCCAAGCTGTAGCCTGCGATCATCCACAGCACGGTGACGAGCGCGGTGATCGCGAAACTCTGCATCAGCGTCGCCAGCACGTTCTTCTTGCGCACCATGCCGCCATAGAACAGAGCCAGGCCAGGGATGGTCATCATCAGCACCAGCGCTGTGGAAGTCAGCATCCACGCGTTGTCGCCCGAATTGATGAACGCTGCCGGGTTCTTCGCCGCCGAGGCTGCCGCGGCCGGCGCGGCCGGCGTGGCAGCGGGCGTGGCAGCGGGCGTGGCGGCGCTGACGGCAGCCGGCGCAGCGCCGGACGATGGCACAGTCTGCGCCGCTGCCGTGCCGCCGAATGCGGCCAGGCTCAGCGCGAGCATTGCAAGGAATTTTTTCATGTCGAGGACCTTTCAGCTGGTACGGGTGTCAGAGCGCGTCGCCGCCGGTTTCACCGGTGCGGATTCGAACGACCTGCTCGAGGTCGGCGACGAAAATCTTGCCGTCGCCGATCTTGCCGGTGCGCGCTGCGTTCTCGATGGTTTCGATGGTGCGTTCGACCAGGGTCTCGGGAACCGCTGCCTCGATCTTGACCTTGGGCAGGAAATCGACGACGTACTCGGCACCGCGGTACAGCTCGGTGTGGCCCTTCTGGCGGCCGAAGCCCTTGACCTCGGTGACCGTGATTCCGGTCACGCCGATTCCCGACAGCGCTTCGCGCACCTCGTCGAGCTTGAACGGCTTGATGATGGCCGTGATCATTTTCATGGACGGTTCTCCTGGAGTTGGCGTGGCGACGCTCAGAACGAGTACGCCGCCATCAGTTCGAATGAGTTCTGCTTGGTCGTGGTCGAGGCGCCGTCGGCGAACAGCGGGTTGTCGGCCTTGTCCTGACGCACTTCGGCGGAAAGCTTCAGGTGCTTTGCCGGGGTGTAGTTCAACGCGACGGTCAGTTCCTTGAGCTTGTTCGGCGATCCGGTGATCAGGCCGTTGTCGTCGGTCAGGTATTCGCCGCGTCCGGACAGCATCCACTGCCCGTTCAGCGCGTAGTTGGCGTACAGCGCGTAGCCGTTGGCCTTCTCGGTGCTGCCTGCAAGATCCTTGCTGACCAGGTCGATGTTCAGACCCAGGCTCAGCGCATCGGTTGCGTTGTAGGTGCCGACGAAATCGAACAATCCGGTCTTGCCCGGCTTGCCGCCGTAATAGCTGTTGGTGCCTGCGTAGTAATAGGCCATCGAGTACGACAGCTGCTTGCTCGGCGCGCCCGACGCACCGAGCTCGACCAGCTTGGAGTCGGAGGTGCCGTTGCTGCTGTAGTTGATGCCGTTGCTGACTCCGCCGGTGAGGGTCAAGGCGTCGCCGACCGCGTAGCTGGCGCGCACGCCGTCGTGGTAGATCGGCTCCAGGTCGTAGAACAGCAGCGAGCGCGAGATCTCGTTGTCGGCCACCGGGTCGACGACCTCGGCGCCGGCCAGCGTCGGCAGCCGCCCGGCCATCATGGTCAACGCGCCGGCCGCGTACTGCGCGTAGGCGGTGGCCACGCCGAACTGCGGCGCGCTGGCCGCGAGGTAGCTGGCGTCTTCGCCGCCGAGCAGCGTGACCGAGGCACCGGCACCGCTTGCGGGCAGGTACGACGCGGTCACGCTGGCCTGGTTCAGCGTGAAGCCGTTGGTTTTCAGGTCGAACTGGCGCTGGCCCGCCACGCTGGTGTCGAAATGGGTGTAGCTGGACGCGACATAGCCGGTGACGCTGAGTCCCGGGGTGGCCGCGAGCACGGCGCCCAGACTGGGCACGGCGGGCGCATCGGTGGCGCTGGCCGTGCCGATGAGGCCGAACGCAACGGCAAGGCAGGCGACGAGCGTGATGGGTTTCATCGAAATGGACTCCAGATGGCGTGGCTGAGAAGCGAGCTGGTTTGGTGCGGCAAGGTGGGACCCCGGCCTTAGCACTGCAGCTTTCGTGCCAGGCATATCCCATGGTCATTGGCGCGTCTCGTGCGGCAGGTGCGCTTCATTGCGGTGCATGCCGCCCATCCGCGGTGCACGCACCTGCCGCGCCGCACTGCCGTGCGTTGCTGCGGTGCCGCCCGCGCAACAGCACGGCGCACGCGGGCTTGTTCGCGCGGCGGCGCGTTGTCGCCGACAATAGCGGCGTGGACGCGTTGCGCGCCCAACCCGCCTCGGAACCCGCTACCGCCCGACCGCCATGAACTCATCGAACCCGAACTCACCGCGCGCTTTCCTGCACCGCGCCGCGTCCGCGCTGGAGAACTCTCCGCTGAAGGACATGCAACGCAATGCGAAGGCGCTGGCGCAGTCGGCCGCCGGGCGCCTCGATCTCGTCACCCGCGACGAGTTCGACGCGCTGCAGGCGATGCTGGCCGCAGCCAATACCCGCATCGCTGCGCTCGAAGCGCAAGTCTCCGCGCTCGAGTCCAGGGTGCAGCCGCCCGCGCAGGGCTGACGCCACGGCACGCGCGCACCGTGCCGCGCGTGCCGCCGTGCACCGACCGCGATGGCGCTGGCCCGTCTCGGCAGCCGCGCGCTGCTGGGGCTCGACGCCCCGGCCGTGCAGGTCGAGGTGCATCTGGCAGGCGGACTGCCCAGTTTCTCGATCGTCGGACTGGCCGAGGCCGAGGTCCGCGAAGCGCGTGACCGCGTTCGCAGCGCGCTGCTGAATTGCGGATTCGAATTTCCGTCGGCACGGCGCATCGTGGTCAATCTGGCCCCGGCCGACCTGCCCAAGGAGTCAGCTCGCTACGACCTGCCGATCGCGCTCGGCGTGCTCGCCGCTGCCGGCGCACTGCCCGCCGCTGCGCTCGACGACCACGAGTTCGCCGGCGAACTGTCCTTGTCCGGAGAGCTGCGCCCGGTGCGCGGCGCGTTGGCCATGGCGACCGCGGTCGCGCACGATTCGCCGCGGAGCCGCTTCGTGCTGCCGACGGCAAGTGCCGCCGAGGCCGCGCTGGGCGCGCCCGCACGCGTGCTCGGCGCGGCTGACCTGTCGCAGGTCGTGGCGTACCTCTGCGGCCGCCAGGACGCGGCGGCCTTGCAGCCGGCGCCGCCGCCACTGCTGCCGCAGGCGTGCTGGCCCGAGCTGGCCGACGTCCGCGGCCAGCTCGCCGCCAGGCGTGCGCTGGAGATCGCCGCGGCGGGCGGGCACCACCTGCTGTTGCGCGGCCCACCCGGGTGCGGCAAGTCGATGCTCGCGCATCGCCTGCCCGGTCTGCTGCCGCCGCCGACCCCCGACGAGGCGCTGGGCAGCGCCGCGCTGCTCGGCGTGGCCGGCCAGTTCGATGCCACGCAATGGATGCGGCGCGCGTTCCGCAACCCGCACCACGGCGCTTCGGCAGCGGCGCTGATCGGCGGCGGCAGCGGCGCGCAGCTGCGCCCGGGCGAAGTCTCGCTGGCGCACGGCGGGGTTCTGTTCCTCGACGAACTTCCCGAGTTCAGCCGCGACGCGCTGGAGAGTCTGCGCGAGCCGCTCGAACGCGGCCACGTCGTGGTGGCGCGGGCGCGCGCCCGCGCCACCTTCCCTGCGCGCTTCCAGATGGTCGCTGCCATGAACCCGTGCCCATGCGGCTGGTATGGGCACCCGCGCCGCGCCTGCGGCTGCAGCTCGGCGCAGCTGGCACGCTACCGCGCGCGGCTGTCCGGACCCTTGCTCGACCGCATCGACCTGCAGGTCGACCTGATCGACGTCGCCGCTGATGCGCTGCTGCGTCTTCCCGCCGGCGAAACCAGCGCCACGGTCGCGGGGCGCGTGGCGGCAGCACGCCAGCGTCAGTTCGCGCGCCAGGGCGTGCTCAACGCCCGGCTCGACGGTGCCGCGCTCGACGTCCACGTCGGCCTCGATCGCAGCTGCGCGCAGTGGTTCTGCAGCGCGCTCGAGCGCCTCGGCTGGTCTGCGCGCGCCGCGCACCGCACCTTGCGCGTGGCGCGCAGCATCGCCGACCTGGCCGCTGAGGCGCAGCTGTCGCGCGCCGCGCTCGCCGAAGCGATGCAGTACCGGCTCGGCGACGAATGATGCTGCGGCCGAGTCGGCCGCGCGCATGTCCCGCGACGCGTTCGCTGACGCTTCCCGCCGCGCCGTCAGACCGCGGCCAGTGCCTGCTCGAGGTCGGCGATCAGGTCGTCGGCGTGCTCGATTCCGATCGACAGCCGCACCAGGTCTGCGCTGACCCCGGCGGCGGCCAGTTCGGCGTCGCCGAGCTGGCGGTGGGTGGTCGTCGCCGGGTGGCACGCCAGCGACTTGCAGTCGCCGATGTTGACCAGCCGCGTGAACAGCTTGAGCGCGTCCTGGAAGCGCGCACCGGCCTCGCGTCCGCCGTGCAGGCCGAAACTCAGGATGCCCGACGCGCGCCCGCCCATCAACCGCTGCGCGATCGCGTGCTCGGGGTGATCGGACAGCCCGGCGTAGCGCACCCAGGCCACTTTGGCATGACCGCGCAAATGCTCGGCAATGCGAAGCGCATTGCTGCAGATGCGGTCCATGCGCAAAGGCAGCGTCTCGATTCCCTGCAGGATCAGGAAAGCATTCAGCGGCGAAATCGCCGCGCCCATATTGCGCAGCGGTACGACGCGGGCGCGGGCGATGAACGCTGCGGCGCCGAAGGTCTCGGTGTAGCTGACACCGTGGTAGCTGACGTCGGGCTGCACCAGCAGGCCGAAGCGACCGGGGTGCGCGGCCCAGTCGAAGCGACCGCCGTCGACGATCGCGCCACCGACGCTGTTGCCGTGGCCGCCGAGATACTTGGTCAGCGAATGCACGACGATGTCGGCGCCGTGTTCGAACGGGCGGCACAGGTACGGCGACGGCACCGTGTTGTCGACGATCAGCGGCACCCCGGCGGCGTGCGCGACGGCGGCCAGCGCGGCGATGTCGGTGACGTTGCCCAGCGGATTGCCGATCGTCTCGCAGTACACCGCCTTCGTGCGCGCGTCGATCAGCGCGGCGAATGCCTGCGGATCCGCCGGATCGGCGAAACGCACTTCGATGCCCTGGCGCGGCAGGGTGTGCGCGAACAGGTTGTAGGTGCCGCCGTACAGCCGGCTGCTGGAGACGATGTTGTCGCCCGACTCGGCGATGGTCTGGATCGCCGCGGTGATCGCGGCCATTCCCGAGCCCAGCGCAAGCGCCGCCACGCCGCCCTCGAGCGCGGCCACGCGCGCCTCGAGCACCCCCGTGGTCGGGTTCATGATCCGGGTGTAGATGTTGCCGGCGACCTTCAGGTCGAACAGGTCCGCGCCGTGCTGGGTGTCGTCGAACGCGTACGACACCGTCTGGTAGATCGGCACCGCAACGGCGCGGGTGGTCGGGTCGGGGCTGTAGCCGGCGTGCACGGCCTGGGTTTCAAAGCGCATCAGGTTCTCCTGCGAAGGTCTCGGTGGACGTCGATTGTGCCTCGGCAGCGCCGCGCTGGGAGGCACTGCGCCGCGGCGCGCCGAAATACGCCGCCGGCGTCGTGCCCAGCGCGACGCGAAAGGACTTGATGAAGGCGCTGACGCTGTCGTAACCCAGCGACAGTGCGACATGCTTGACCGCCTGGCCGGTGGCCAGCCATTCGAGCGCCTGCGTCAGGCGGGCCCATTGCCGCCAGCGACCGAAGCTCATTCCGGTCTCGTCGACGAAGCGCCGGCTCAGCGTGCGCGCGCTGATCCCGGCGAAACGCGCCCATTGCTCGACCCGCCGGGCGCTGGCCGGGTTGGCCAGCAGCGCGCGCGCCACCGCGAGCAGCCGCTCGTCCTTTGGCCAGGGCAGCTGCAGACCCTGCACCGCGCTGAGGCTAAGTTCATCGAGCAGCACCGCGAGCATGCGCTGCTGCTCGGCCCGCAGCGCGGAGTCGAGCGGCCAGTCCAGTGCGCGCTGCATCAGCAGCGCGGCCAGCGCGCTGGCCTCGAACTGCGCCGGGTGCGGCGGCAGCCCGGCGCAATGCCGCTCGGCGAGGAACACGCCGACGCCTGCGATGGGGCCGAACGACTGCACCGAGTGCGGCATGTGCGGCGGCATCCAGCCGATGCTGCGCGGCCCCGAAATGACCCGGCCGCGCGCGGTCTCGACCGCCACCAGGCCCTCGGTCAGGTGAAACAGCACGCCGCGCGGCACGCGGTGGTCGCTGCCGTCCAGCGGCGCGTCGTTGCGCACCCGCACCGCGACCAGCTCGGGGCCGTCGGGGTCGTGGATGCGTTGGTGCAAGGCGTCTGGAATGCCCATCGAACAGCAGCTCGGGAAGTCACCGCCACTATAGGCGCATCGCGCGCCCCTGGCTTCGTCGGCGGCTTTGCCAAGGGAAAACGCGCAAGGGTAAACACCGACCTCCGGGCCGATTATTTCATTCAACGGTGAATTAATATGTGCCGCTTCGGCCGCATGGCATATCGCCGCGGCCAGTCGGCGATGCGGCGACGCGTCGGGAGGAAGGGGATGAAGCGCATTGCATTGGTCACCGGAGCCATCGGCGGAATCGGCACCGCGATCTGCCAGGCACTCGCCAGCGACGGCATGACCGTGGTCGCGAACTGCCTGCCGAACGATCCGGACAGGGATTCCTGGCACGCTGCGCAGCGCGCGGTCGGCTACGACTTCGCGATCGTCGAGGGCGACGTCGCCGACGACGCCTCGGCAGGCGCGATGGCGGCCGCGGTCGCTGCCCGCCACGGCGCAGTGGACGTGCTGGTCAACAACGCCGGCATCACGCGTGACCGCTCGCTGGCGCGCATGCAGCCGGAGGACTGGCACGCGGTCGTCGCGACCAATCTCGGCAGCCTGTACAACGTCACCCGCCACCTGGTCCCGACGATGGCCGACCGCGGCTGGGGGCGCATCGTCAATGTCGCCTCGGTCAATGGCGTGCGCGGCCAGGCCGGGCAGACCAACTACGCGGCGGCCAAGGCCGGTTGCCTGGGCTTCACGAAATCCCTGGCGCAGGAAGTCGCTGCCAAGGGCGTCACGGTCAACGCCGTGGCGCCTGGCTATATCGCCACCGCGATGACCGCGGCCATGCGTCCCGAGCTGCTGCAGACGCTGCTCGACGGCGTTCCGGTGCGCCGCGCCGGCCGCCCCGAGGACGTGGCCGCAGCGGTCGCGTTCCTGTGCTCGCCGGCCGCAGGCTACATCACCGGAAGCACGCTGCATGTCAACGGCGGCCTGCACATGGTCTGACGCGGGGAATCGACGATGCAGGCAAACATGATGCAGCTCCCCCTTCTGGTCTCGTCGCTGCTGCGCCACGCCGAGCGCCACCACGGCGACCAGCAAGTCGTCTCGCGTGGCGCCGACGGCGAACTCCATCGCTACAGCTTCCGCGACCTGGCGCGGCGCGCGCGGCAACTCGCCGCTGCCCTCGAGGCGCTCGGTGTCGAGCGTGGCGACCGCGTCGGCACCCTGGCCTGGAACGGTCATCGCCACCTCGAGCTGTACTACGCGGTGTCCGGCGCAGGCGCCGTGCTGCATACGCTGAACCCGCGACTGCACGCGGACCAGCTGGCCTGGATCGCCGACCACGCCGGCGACCGCGTGCTGCTGTTCGACCCGGGCCTGCTGCCACTGGTCGAGGCCCTGGCGCCGCGCCTTCGCGGCGTGCGCCACTTCGTGTTGATGGGCGACCGTGCGCAGATGCCCGCGACCAGCGCCTTCGGCGACCTGCTGTGCTACGAGGACCTGATCGCGGCCCGCGACGACACCTACGCCTGGCCGCAGCTCGACGAGAACGCGGCTGCCAGCCTGTGCTACACGAGCGGGACGACCGGCGAGCCCAAAGGGGTCCTCTACAGCCACCGCTCGACGCTGCTGCACACGTTCGGCACGGCACTTCCCGATACCCTCAACCTGTCGGCGCGCGACTGCGTCCTGCCGGTGGTGCCGATGTTCCACGTCAACGCCTGGGGCCTGCCCTACGCGGCGTGCATGGTCGGCGCCAAGCTGGTCCTGCCGGGCCCGCAACTCGACGGGGCAAGCCTGTACGCGCTGTTCGAGAGCGAGGGCGTGACCGTCTCGGCAGGCGTGCCGACGGTCTGGCAGGGGCTCCTTGGCCACGTGCGCGAACGTGGCCTGCGCTTTACCAGCATGCGGCGCACGATCGTCGGCGGGGCTGCGTGCCCGCCACGCATGCTGGCCGAGTTCGAAGACGATCTCGACGTGCAGGTGTTGCACGCCTGGGGGATGACCGAACTCAGTCCGATCGGAACCGTCAGCGCGCCGCGGCGCCACGGCGAGCCTGCCGCACACCGCCGCGCGCAGCAGGCCAAGCAGGGCCGCTGCCCGTTCGGCGTCGACATGCGCGTGGTCGACTCCGCCGGCGTGGAATTGCCATGGGACGGCCGCTCGACCGGCGAGCTGCAGGTGCGCGGCCACTGGGTGCTGCAAAACTACTTCGGCGGCGCCTCGCCGCTGGCCGACGGCTGGTTCCCGACCGGCGACGTCGCCCACATCGATGCCGAGGCCTGCATGCAGATCACCGACCGCGCGAAGGACGTCATCAAGTCCGGCGGCGAGTGGATCGGCTCGATCGACATCGAGAACATCGCGATGGCGCACCCGGCAGTGGCGATGGCCGCGTGCATCGCCGCGCGGCATCCGAAGTGGGACGAACGGCCGCTGCTGATCGTCGTGCGCAAGCCCGATGCCGAACTCACGCGTGCCCAGCTGCTGGAGTTCTTCGCCGGCAGGATCGCCAGGTGGTGGACTCCCGACGACGTGATCTTCACCGAATCGATCCCGCTCGGCGCGACCGGGAAGATGCTCAAGCACCTGCTGCGCGCGCAATACCAGGACCACCTGCTATGCCCGGCGAACTGATTCTGCAGACCCACGGCCTGACCAGGCGATTCGCCGGCTTCACGGCGGTCGATGGCGTCGATCTGGCAGTCGCCGACGGCCAGGTCCACGCCCTGGTCGGCCCCAACGGGGCCGGCAAGACGACCTGCTTCAATCTGCTGACCAAGTTCCTGCAACCGAGCAGCGGGCGCATCGAATTCGCCGGCCGCGACATCACCGCACTGGGACCGGCGGCGATCGCACGCCTCGGCCTGGTGCGCTCGTTCCAGATCAGCGCCACGTTCGCGCACATGACGCTGCTCGAGAACATCCGCGTCGGGCTGCAGCGCACTGCCGGACTCGCGCACCAGTTCTGGCTGTCGCGCAGGGCGTTGCGGCGGCTCGACGCCCAGGCCATGCATTACCTGGAACTCGTCGGCCTGGGCGCGCTGGCCGACGAGCTCGCCGTGAATCTGCCGTATGGGCACAAGCGCGCGCTCGAACTGGCCACCACGCTGGCCATGGAGCCGCGCATGCTGCTGCTCGACGAACCGACGCAGGGCATGGGCCACGAGGAAGTGCACCACGTCGCGCAGCTGATCCGGCGGATCGCTGCCGGACGCACGGTGCTGATGGTCGAGCACAACATGTCGGTGATCGCCAGCATCTGCGACCGCGTGACGGTGATGCAGCGCGGCCGCATCCTGGCCCACGGCGCCTACGCCGAGGTTGCCGCCGATCCGGCGGTGATCGCCGCGTACATGGGCGAGGCCGACGACGACGACGAGGCGCCGAGCGCAGCGCGGAAGGCGGCGGCATGAGCGCACTGCAGATACGCAACCTGCACGCCTGGTACGGCGAATCGCACGTGCTGCACGGAGTCGACCTGCACGTGGCGCGCGGCGAGACGGTCTGCCTGCTCGGGCGCAACGGCGCCGGCCGCAGCTCGACACTGCGCGCCGTCATGGGCCTGACCGGGGCGCGCACCGGCGAGATCCGCGTCTTCGACCGCGACCTGGCGGGCGTCGCGCCTCACCGCATCGCCGCGCACGGAGTCGGCTACTGCCCCGAGGAACGGGGCATCTTCGCCAGCCTGTCGACGCGCGAGAACCTGCTGCTGCCGCCGCGGCAGCGCACCGGCTTCGACGGCCTGTCGCTCGACGAGATCGACGCCCTGTTCCCGAACCTGCGCGAGCGCGCGCACAGCCCGGGATCGCGACTGTCGGGCGGCGAGCAGCAGATGCTGGCGCTGGCGCGCATCCTGCGCACGGGCGCGGGGCTGCTGCTGCTCGACGAAATCTCCGAAGGCCTGGCACCGGTCATCGTGCGCGCACTCGGGCGTGCCATCGCCGGGCTGCGCGAGCGCGGCTTCTCGGTGCTGCTGGTCGAGCAGAACTTCCACTTTTCCGCGCGAATCGCCGACCGCTTCTACGTCATGGAAAGCGGTCGCGTGATCGACGAATTCGCTCGTGCCGACCTCGCCGCCAGGCGCGAACAGCTCGAACGACTGCTGGGCGTCTGACAGGCGCCCGTTCCATCCGCAGCACTCAGAAGGAGACATGCATGACCAAGCATTGGCAAGTCGTTGCGCTGGCCATCGGCACCACGCTGGCCGCCAGCGCCCACGCCGCCGCACCGATCAAGGTGGGTTTCATCACCGACATGTCGGGCGTGTATTCGGCGCTCGACGGCCCCGGCGGCGTGACGGCGATCAAGATGGCGATCCATGATTTCGGCGGCAAGGTTCTGGGCCGCCGCGTCGAACTGCTGACCTTCGACCATCAGAACAAGGCCGACCTCGCCGCCTCCCGCGCCAAGGAATACTTCGCCGAGGACGGCGTGGACATGCTGATGGCCGGAACCAACTCGGCCACCGCGCTGGCCGAGCTGCCGATCGCCGCGCAATACCACAAGCCGCTGTTCGTGATCGGCGCCGGAGATTCGGCCATCGTCGGCGCGCGCTGCAACGGCTACACGGTCCAGTACGCCTACAACACCACCGCGCTGGCCCGCGGCACGGCCTCGGCCCTGCTCAAGCAGGGCGGCAAGACCTGGTACTTCCTGACCGCCGACTACGCCTTCGGCAAGTCCCTGGAGAGCGACGCGGCCAAGGTCGTGGCGGCCGACGGCGGCAAGGTTCTCGGACAATCGCTGGTGCCGCTGAACGCGTCGGACTTCTCCTCGTACCTGCTGCAGGCGCAGGCGTCGAAGGCCCAGGTCCTCGGCCTGGCCAACGCCGGAGGCGACGCTGAAAACGCCATCAAGCAGGCGCGGCAGTTCGGAGTCAACCGCACGATGAAGCTCGCCGGCCTGCTGCTGACGATCGACGACGTGCACGCTGTCGGCCTGCAGGCCGCGCAGGGCCTGTCGTTCACGACTCCGTGGGTGTGGACGCGCACGCCGCAGGCGCGAGCCTTCGCCGAACGCTTCTACAAGGCGCGCGGGGTGATGCCCAGCTTCCTGCAGGCGGCCGACTATTCGGCCATGCTGTCTTACCTGAAGGCCGTCAAGGCAGCCGGTACGACCGATGGCGCCGCGGTGATGGCGGCCATGCACCACATGACGGTCAACGACATGTTCATGCAGGGCGGCCACATGCGCGCCGACGGGCTGATGGTGCACGACATGTACCTCGTGCAGGTCAAGACTCCGGCCGAGTCGAAGCAGGCCTGGGACTACGAGCGCGTGGTCGCGACGATCCCCGGCGACGAAGCCTTCGGCCCGGCTGCGGCCTACGGCTGTCCGCTGGACAAATGATGCAGGCGCGCGCGGCGGCCGCCCCCGGCCGCCGCGGCGCCATGCCACGCGGAGACGGTTCGTGACTGCAATTCTCGGATTTCCGCTGCCGCTGCTGCTCGGTCAGCTCACGCTGGGACTGGTCAGCGGCACGTTCTACGCCATGCTCGCGCTGGGCCTGGCGGTGATCTTCGGACTGATGGACGTGATCAATTTCGCGCATGGCGCCTTTTTCATGATGGGTGCCATGTTCGTCTGGATGGGAAACAGGTACCTGCACCTGGGGTACTGGACCATGCTGCTGCTCGCGCCGGCGCTCGTCGCCGTCATCGGCGCGCTGTTCCAGCTGCTGCTGCTGCGACGGCTGCGCGGCATGGATCCGCTGTACGGGCTGCTGCTGACCTTCGGCGCCGCGCTGCTGCTCCAGGGCCTGTTCCGCGCCTTCTTCGGCGCCGCCGGCGAGCCCTACAACCCCCCGCTGCAGTTGTCCGGAACGCTCGATCTGCACTTCATGTTCCTGCCCGCGTACGACGCCTTCGCGGTCTGCGCCAGCGTCGTCGCCTGCGCGCTGACCTGGGGCCTGATCGAGCGCACCCGAATCGGCTCCATGCTGCGCGCCGGCACCGAGCACCCGGCGCTGGCGCAGGCCTTCGGCATCAACGTTCCGGTGCTGGCGTGCCTGACCTTCGCCTTCGGCTCCGGACTCGCCGCGCTCGCCGGCGCCCTGGCGGCGCCGATCGAACAGGTGTCGCCGCTGATGGGCTCCAACCTGATCGTGGTGGTGTTTGCCATCGTCGTCATCGGCGGCATGGGATCGGTGTCCGGAGCGATCGTCAGCGGCCTCGCGCTGGGCCTCATCGAGGCCGTGGCCAAGGTGCTGTACGCGCCGGTCTCGAACACCGTCGTGTTCCTGTTCATGGCCCTGGTGCTGACCCTGCGCCCGGCCGGTCTGTTCGGCAAGGAGAGGTGACCATGCGCATCTCGCGTATCGTGGCCGCCGGCGCGCTGCTGGCCGCAGTGGCAGCGCCCTGGCTCGGCCTTTACCCGGTGCTGGGAATGCGAATCCTGTGCTTCGCATTGTTCGCGGCTGCGTTCAACCTGCTGGCCGGCTACGGCGGACTCGTGTCGTTCGGCCACGCCGCGCTGTTCGGCGGTGCCGGCTACATCGCCGGCCTGGCGCTGACCACGTGGCATTGGCCGCTGGCCGCAGGCCTGGCGCTGGCGGTGTGCTTCGCGTTGGGAGTCGGACTGGCGATGGGGCTGCTGGCGATCCGCCGCCGCGGAATCTATTTCTCGATGATCACGCTGGCGCTGGCGCAGATCGCCTATTTCTACTTCCTGCAGGCCAGCTTCACCGGCGGCGAGGACGGCCTGCAGGGCATCCCGCGGGGCGCGCTCCTGGGCGTGTCGATGCAATCCGACCGCGTGCTGTACGAGGTGGTCCTGGCGATCGCCGTCTGCAGCTGGCTGGCGCTGCGGCGCATCGTCGACTCGCCGTTCGGCCACGTGCTGCATGCCATCCGCGACAACGAGGCCCGCGCGACCTCGCTCGGCTACGCGGTCAACCGCTACAAGCTCGGCGTGTTCCTGCTGTCGGCCGCGTTCGCCGGCCTGGCCGGAGCACTGAAGGCTGTCGTGATGGGATTCGAAACCCTGACCGACGTGCACTGGAGCACCTCGGGCCTGGTCGTGCTGATGACCCTGCTCGGCGGCCTCGGCACCGACGCCGGACCGATCGTCGGCGCCGCGCTGGTCACGCTGCTGGAGGCCAAGATGGGCGCCATCGCAAGACTGCTGGTCCACCTCACCGGCGTGGCCTGGTTCGCCCAGCTGGCCGATTCCACCGACATGGTGCTCGGCGCGATGTTCATCGTCTGCGTGCTCGCGTTCAGGCGCGGCATCGTCGGCGAATGGCTGGCACGATGGGCCCGCCCGCGTTGACGGCACGCGCCCGCGGGTCGCAAGTGGCCACTTTGCCGGACAATTCCATGTTTTGTTCACGGTTGGAATGGAATTGTCATGCGGCAGCAAGCTCCCGTACGGAAAGGCGTCGGGCGCCCGAGGAAGGGCGACCAAGACAAATCAGACAGTGCTTCGCGCATCCTGGACGAAGCCGAGGCGCTGTTCGCCGCGCACGGCTTTCACGGCGTCACGCTGCGCGAGATCGCTGCACGCGCGAAGGTCGACGCGGCTCTGCTGCACTATTACTTCCAGCACAAGAAGGGGCTGTTCGACGCCGTCTGGGAGCGGCGCGCCGAAGTCCTCAACCGCGAGCGCCTCGATGCCATGGAGCGCTACGCGAGCACGCACGCCGGACGGATGACCGTCGAAGGCGCGATCGAGGCCTTCCTCGGGCCGCTGATGGATCCGCAGCGGCACCGCGAAGCCGGCTGGCGCAATTACTTCACCCTCGCCGCGCTGGTGAGCAACTCCGCCGCCTGGGGCGGCGAGATGATGGGCCGGTTCTTCGACCCGGTGGTCAAGCGCCTGATCGAGCTGATCGCCACGGCACTGCCGGACGCGCGCCAGGACGAGCTGTACTGGAGCTACCACATGCTCAGCGGCGCGCTGATGCTCACGCTTTCCGAGACCGGGCGTCTGGACACGCTGTCGGGCGGCCTGTGCAGCAGCGCCGACATCGAATCGCTCGCACCGCGGATGGTGCGCTACGCCGCCGCCGGGTTCCGCGCGCTGTGCCAGCCCGCGCGCTGACGCGCGCGACGCCGGCCATGCGCCGGTCATCCGCAGGCGCCCACGACACATTGGAGTCATCATGTCGGTGAACGCCGGAGCACACCACCCCCGCGCCCCGCTGGACCTGCGCGAGCAATCTCTCGGCGTGCACGCGCCGGAGCAGCAGGCCACACTGCGCATATTGCGCGAGTTCGCCGATCACGTCAGGTTGCGCGCCAACGCCGTGGCCTACGCGGTCGCCGGGCAGACGTTCCACTCGCAGCAGTCGGTGACGCAGACCACGCGACACGCCCGGCAGCAGATGGACGAGATCGCCGGCGTCGAGCGCGACCTCGACAGCCTGGCCGGCCAGGCCCTCGGGGCCGCCGCCGAGCTGGGCACGATGGACGCCGATCTCGCCCAGGTGGACAGCCTGGCCGAGCAGGGCCGCACGCAAAGCACGGTCATGCTCGGGCGCTTCGAAACCCTGGTTCAGCTCAACGCGCACACGCAGGACGAACTGACCAGCCTGCAAAAGCAGTTCGGCTCCATCGTCAGCCTGATGCGACGCATCCGCGACATCGCGCAGCGCATCAACCTGCTGGCGCTGAACGCGGCCATCGAAGCCGCACGCGCAGGAGACGCCGGGCGCGGCTTCGCCATCGTCGCCGACGAGATCCGCAATCTTTCCCGATCCACCGAAACCGCGGTCGGAGACATCGGCAGCACCGTCGACTCGATCCACGCTTCGCTGAAGACGACCGGATCCACGGCGGATCGTTTCACCAGCGAAATGCACGCCGGCCAGGTCGAGATGAAGGCGATGACCGGCCACTTCGGAGCCATCGCCGACGGCGTCGGCGACGTCGCCGAGCGGGCGAGCACGACGGCGACGACCTTCCAGCAGCAGGCGGCAGCGCTGCAGACCCTGCGCGAAGGCTTCGACCGGATGGCAACCCAGGTACGCGACTTCGACGCGCGGACCGTGACCGAGGCAGGCAAGCTGTCGGCCTCGCTGAGCGGCATCCTGCAGAACCTGCAAAGCCTGTTCGAATCGTCCACCACCTTCCGCACCGATTCGGTCGTGAGCCGCATCATCGACGAGCACGAGCTCCGCAGCAGCGCGCTGCAGGCACGCCTGCAACACGCTGTGGACAGCGGCGAGCTGACCGAGAGTGCCTTGTTCGACGACGCCTACGAACCCGTTCCCGACACCGACCCGCCACGGTTCACGACGCGCTTCACCGACTGGTTCAAGCGCGAGATCCAGGCTGTGCAGGACGCGTATCTCGCCGCTTCGCCACGCTACCGGCTCGCGCTGGCCATCGATCGCAACGGCTATGTCGCGGTGAGCAACGCGGTGACCGACCAGCCGCTGACCGGCGATCCGGCGCACGACCTGCTGCACAACCGGTCACGGCGCATCTTCGACGATCCGCTGGTGCTCAACGCAGCGCGCAATCTCGAACCCCTGCTGCTCCAGGTCTACGCGCGCGACAGCGGACAGGTGCTCAGCCTGCTGGCGGCCCCGTTGTTCGTCAACGGCCGCCACTGGGGCGCACTGGGAATCGGCTACGTCGACGACGGCGCGACGGGCTGAGTTCGGCGCTGTGCGTTGGCGCAGCGAGCCGACGGGCCTCGCGGCACCGCCGCGTCCTGTCGCCGACGTTTGTTTGGCAGAATCGCGATATTAAATGGCAGGATCAAGCAACGTCGCCATTGCGCAAAACCCTACCATCCAGAGCGAACTTTCAAGAGTGGGACCGCTCCTCATGTCACGATCGTCCTTTTCGCCCCGCGCCGGCTGGACCCTGCTGGCGGCGGCGATGCTCGCCGGTTGCACCACGGTAGGCCCGGACTTCAAGGCGCCGCCGCCTCCTGCGGTGGCCGGATACACGCACGGCAAGCGTCCGGATGCGACCGTTTCGGCGCCGGTGCCACTGGGCACGCAGCAGCATTTCAGCGACGCCGGCGTGGTCGACGCGCACTGGTGGCGCGCGTTCGGCAGCCCCGGGCTCGACGCGCTGGTCGCGCGCGCACTGCAGCACAACCCGACGCTGGAGGCTGCCCAGGCCACGCTGCGCCAGGCGCAGCAGCTGTACGCGGCGCAGGCCGGCTCGACGCTGTACCCGACGGTCTCGGCCAAGCTCGGCGCCACCCGCGAAGGGGTCAACGACGCCGGACAAGGCCAGCCTGGGCACAACCAGAACGTGTTCAGCCTGTACAACGCCGGGATCGGCGTGAGCTACAACCTCGACCTGTTCGGCGGCAACCGCCGCGCGCTCGAGGCGCTGGCCGCGCAGGCCGATTACCAGCGCTACCAGCTCGCCGGAGCTCGCCTGACCCTGGCCGCCAACGTCGTCACCACCACGTTCGCGCAGGCCCAGCTGGCGGCGCAGATCGCGGCCACCGAGGCGATCGTCCAGGCCCAGCAGCGGCAGCTCGACATCACCCGGCGCCAGTACGCGCTCGGTGCCGCAGCGCGCACCGCGGTGCTGGCGCTGCAGACCCAGGTCGAGACCACGCGCGCCGGCCTTCCGGCGCTGCGCAACAAGCTCGAGCAGGCCGATCACCTGCTGGCCACGCTGGTCGGAGACGCGCCGGGCAACGCGGCGCTGCCGCGCTTCGTGCTCGACGACTTCACCCTGCCGTCGGATCTTCCGGTGGCGGTTCCGTCGGCGCTGCTGCGCCAGCGCCCCGACGTGCAGGCATCGATGGCGCTGCTGCACGCGGCCACCGCGCAGTACGGAGTGGCGGTGGCGAATCTGTATCCGCAGATCAACCTCAGCGCCACGCTGGGTGCGCAGGCGCTGACCACCGACGCGCTGTTCGGCCCCGGCTCGGCGATCTGGACCCTTGCCGGCTCGCTGGCACAGCCGCTGTTCAACGCCGGACTGAAGGCCGGCGCCAATGCCGCGCAGGCCAGCCTGCAGGCGGCGGGCGCGAACTACCGCGGCACCGTGCTGCAGGCCTTGCGCAATGTGGCCGATGCGCTGCGCCAGCTCGACAACGACGCGCAGGCGTTGCAGGCGCAAAGCGCGGCCGATGCCGCGGCGCAGGCTTCACTGCAGCTGGTGCAGCAGCAATACCAGCTCGGCGCAGCCAGCTACCTGCAGCTGCTCAGCGCACAGCAGGCCGCGCAGCAGGCGCGGCTTGCGCTGATCGCCGCGCAGTCCGCGCGCCTGGCCGACAGCGCCGCGCTGTACCAGGCCATGGGCGGCGGCCAGCTCGGCGCCAGCTGATCCGCAGCGGGCCGCGGCTGCGCCGCGGCGCCGGAAAACGACGCAACAAACGAACGAAGAACCGACGGGGAGTTCGATGAACAAGGGTACGACCAAGCGCATGATCATCATGCTCATCATTGCCGGCGCGATCCTCGGCGGCGTGGTGTGGTTCCAGGGCTTCAAGAGCCGGATGATCGCGAAAGTCATCCTCGGGCGCGCGTCGCCGCCGCAGGCCGTGGCCACTGCGGTGGTGCGATCGTTGCGCTGGCAGCCGACCATCGAGGCGATCGGCAACCTGCGCGCCAGCGAGCAGGCGAACCTGAGCGCCGAGGTCGGCGGCCTGGTCACTGCGATCCACTTCGACTCCGGCGCCGGCGTGCACGCCCACCACGTTCTGGTGCAGCTCGACGACGCACCGCTGCGCGCACAGCTCGCGCAGCTGCAGGCGCAGCTCGCGCTGGCGACGCAGAACCTGCGCCGCGACCACGCCCAGTACGCGGTGCACGCCGTCAGCCGCGCGGTGGTCGATGCCGACGAGGCCAGCGTCAAGGGCCTGCGCGCGCAGATCGAGGCGCAGCGCGCACTGATCGCGCAAAAGCGCATCGAGGCTCCGTTCAGCGGCCGCCTCGGCCTGCGCCACGTCGACCTCGGCCAGTACCTGGCACCTGGAGTCGCGGTGGTTTCGCTGCAGCGCCTGGACCCGATGGAAGTCGATTTCTCGGTCCCGCAGGACCAGATCGACCGCGTTCGCGTGGGCATGGCCGCGCAGCTGCGCAGCAGCGCAGTCCCGGGCAAGACCTTCGCGGCGCGGGTGATCGCGATCGAGCCGCAGATCGACACGGCCACGCGCAACCTGACGGTGCGCGCACGGGTGCCGAACCCGCACGACCAGCTGCTGCCCGGAGCGTTCGCCACGGTGCGCATCGACGATGGCGCGCCGCGTGACTACCTGACGCTGCCGAACGCGGCGATCGCCTACAACCCGTATGGCGCCACGGTGTTCGTGGTCAAGGACGAGGGTCGCGGCGCCGACGGCAAGCCCAAGCTGGTCGCCGAGCAGCGCTTCGTCACCACCGGGCCGACGCGCGGCGACCAGGTCGCGGTGCTCAAGGGCCTGAAGGCCGGCGAGACCGTGGTCACGGCCGGCCAGCTCAAGCTGCGCAACGGCTCGCCGCTGATCATCAACAACAGCGTGCAGCCGTCCGACGAGGCCCACCCCCAAGTGCCCAACTCCTGACCCGCCGCCAGGGGTCCACGCGCATGAACAAGAAATTCACCGATATCTTCATCGAGCGTCCGGTGCTGGCCACCGTGATCAGTCTCGTGATCCTGGTGCTGGGGCTGCGTTCGGCCGGGCTGCTTCCGGTGCTTGAGTTCCCGTACACCGAGAACGCCGTCGTCACGGTGACGACCGCGTACCCGGGCGCCGACGCCAACCTGGTCGCCAGCTTCATCACCACGCCGCTGGAGAATGCGATCGCGCAGGCCAACGGCATCGACTACATGACCTCCAGCAGCGTGCAGGGGGTCAGCACCATCACCGTCAACCTGCGGCTGAACTATGACCCGGACAAGGCGCTGACCGAGATCACGAGCAAGGTCAATTCGGTGCTCAACCAGCTGCCACCGCAGTCGCAGACCCCGGTGCTGTCGGTTGCGATCGGCCAGACCATCGACGCCATGTACATCGGCTTCTACAGCAAGGTGCTGAAGCCGAACCAGATCACCGACTACATCACGCGCTCGGTACAGCCCAAGCTGCAGGCGGTCGACGGCGTGCAGACGGCCGAGATCCTCGGCGCGAAGAACTTCGCGCTGCGCGCGTGGCTCGACCCGAACAAGCTCGCCGCGTACGGGCTGACGGCGGCCGACGTGTACAGCGCGCTGCAGGCGAACAACTATCTGGCCGCGATCGGCAGCACCAAGGGCCAGATGGTGCAGATCAACCTGGCCGCGAACACCGACCTGAAGTCGCTCGCCGGATTCCGCAACCTGATCGTCAAGTCGGTCGGCGGTCAGGTGGTGCGGCTGAAGGACGTCGCCCAGGTGTCGCTGGGCTCGGATGACTACAACACCCAGGTCGCGTTCGACGGCAAGTCCTCGGTGTTCGTCGGCATCCAGGTCGCGCCGGGCGCCAATCTGCTCGACGTGGTCGCGCGCGTGCGCAAGGCCTTCCCCGACATCCAGTCGCAGTTGCCTGCCGGGCTTACCGGGACCATCGTCTACGACTCGACCAAGTTCGTCAATTCGTCGATCGACGAGGTGATCAAGACTCTGGTCGAGGCGATCCTGATCGTCACCGTGGTCGTCTTCGTCTTCCTCGGCTCGCTGCGCTCGGTGCTGATCCCGCTGATCGCGATCCCGCTGTCGATCATCGGCGCGTTCACCGTGATGCTGGCGCTGGGCTACTCGATCAACCTGCTGACGCTGCTGTCGATCGTGCTCGCCATCGGCCTGGTCGTCGACGACGCGATCATCGTCGTCGAGAACGTCAGCCGTCACCTCGAGGAGGGCATGACGCGCAAGGACGCCGCGCTGCGCGCGGCGCGCGAACTGGCCAACCCGATCCTGGCCATGACCATCGTGCTGATCGCGGTCTACGTGCCGATCGGCTTCATGGGCGGGCTGACCGGCGCGCTGTTCACCGAGTTCGCCTTCACGCTGGTCGGCACGGTCATCATTTCGGCGATCATCGCGCTGACGCTGTCGCCGATGCTGTGCTCGCGGCTGCTGAAGGCTCCGGACCCGAGCAGCCACAGCTGGCAGGACCGGCTGGTGCTGTTCCTCGACCGCAGCTTCGATCGCCTGCACCGGCGCTACGAGCGCACGCTGCACGGCTCGCTGAACCACGTGCCGGTGGTCGCGGTGATGGCGTTCATCATCCTGGGTTCGATCTATTACCTGTACACCACGTCGACCTCGGAGCTGGCGCCGCAGGAAGACCAGGGGGTGCTGATCTCGGTCGCGTTCAACAGCCCGACCGCCACGGTCGAGCAGCGCGGGCTGTACATGCGCCAGATCTACGACGTGTACAAGAGCCACCCGGAAACCGACCACGTGTTCCAGCTGAACACGCCGCAGCAGGTCATCGGCGGGATGGTGCTGAAGCCGTGGGACGAGCGCAAGCTCACCGCGACGCAGCTGCAACCGCAGGTGCAGGCGCAGCTGGCGCACATCGCCGGCTCGCAGATCGCGGTGTTCCAGCCGCCGCCGCTGCCTGGCGCGCGCGGCCTGCCGATCCAGTTCGTGATCACCACCAGCGAGCCGTTCAGCAAGCTGTACCAGGTGTCGCAGCAGTTCCTGAACGCGGCGCTGAAGACCGGCAAGTTCATCTTCCTGCAGTCCGACCTGCGCATCGACCTGCCGCAGACGCGGCTGGAGATCGACCGCGACATGGCCGCGCAGCTGGGGCTGAACATGCAGCAGATCGGCTCGGCGCTGACCGCGATGCTCGGCGGCGGCTACGTCAATTTCTTCGACCTCGACGGCCGCTCGTACAAGGTCATCCCGCAGGTCGCGCGCGACAGTCGCTTGAACCCGGCGCAGCTGCGCAACTACTACCTGCGCACCAGCAGCGGCGCCATGGTTCCGCTGTCGACCGTCGTGCATCTGAAGACGACCGTGCAGCCTGAAACGATCAACCACTTCCAGCAGGCCAACTCGGCGACCCTGCAGGGCGTGGCGCTGCCCGGAATCGCCGAGAACCAGGCGCTGGGCGCGTTGCAGAGCCTGGCCAAGCGCACGCTGCCGTCAGGCTACAGCTACGACTACGCCGGCCCGACGCGCCAGTTCGTGCAGGAATCGGGAGGTCTGCTGCTGACCTTCGGCTTCGCGCTGGTGATCATTTTCCTGGCGCTCGCGGCGCAGTTCGAGAGCTTCCGCGACCCGATCATCATCCTGGTGTCGGTGCCGATGGCGATTTCGGGCGCGCTGCTGTTCATCAACCTGGGCATCGGCCACGCCACGCTGAACATCTACACCGAGGTCGGGCTGGTCACGCTGATCGGGCTGATCTCCAAGCACGGCATCCTGATCGTCGAGTTCGCCAACAACCTGCAGCGCACCGGCAGATCGAAGCGCGAAGCCGTCGAGCATGCCGCGGCAATGCGGCTGCGCCCGATCCTGATGACCACCGGCGCCATGGTGCTGGGCGTCATGCCGCTGATCTTCGCCAGCGGCGCCGGCGCCGCGAGCCGCTTCAACATGGGGCTGGTGATCGCCACCGGGCTGGCCATCGGCACCCTGTTCACGCTGTTCGTCGTTCCGGCGATGTACATGATGCTGGGCGCTGAACACGGCCACGAGGCGCGCGCGCAGGCCCTGCAGGAATCCGAGGCGCACGACCCGCTGGCGCACCCGCCGCACCCGGGACCGACCGAGGCATGACGCGTCAGGGCAGGCGCGGCGCGCCAGCCCTGAGCCGTTCCGGGCGCGTCAGACCAGCCGCGACGCGCGCGGCACCGCGCGCAGTTCGCGGCCGCTGCGCCGCTCCCAGTCCTGCGCCTGGTCGTCGCCGACCGGACCGACGTGGAAATAGCGCGCCTGCGGGTGCGCCAGATAGAAGCCGGCGACGCTGGACGCCGGCTGCATGGCCCAGTGTTCGGTCAGCGCCATGCCGATGGCGTCGGCCTGCAGCAGCGCGAACATGTCGGCCTTGACCGAATGCTCCGGGCACGCCGGGTAGCCGGGCGCCGGGCGGATTCCGCGGTACTCCTCGCGGATCAGCTGCGCGTTGTCGAGGCGCTCGCCTGCGGCGTAGCCCCACAGGTCGGTGCGCACGCGGCGGTGCAGCCACTCGGCAGTGGCCTCGGCCAGACGATCGGCCAGCGCCTTGAGCATGATCGCGCTGTAGTCGTCGTTCGCGTCGACGAAGGCCTGCGCGCGCGCCTCGGCTCCGCTGACGCAGACGGCGAACAACCCGGCGTGGTCGTCGGCGACGCCGCGCGGGGCGACGAAGTCGGCCAGCGCCAGGTTCGGCCGGCGCACGCCGTCGACCACCGGGCGCTCGCTTTGCTGGCGCAGCCCGTACCAGGTCATCAGCACCTGCGCGCGCGCGGCGTCGGCATACAGCTCGATGTCGTCGTCGCGCACGCTGTTGGCCGGGTACAGGCCGACCGCGGCGTGCGCCTGCAGCCAGCGGCCGTCGAGGATCCTCTTCAGCATCGCGTGCGCGTCGGCATGCACCTGGCGCGCCTGCGCGCCGACCACCGCATCGTCGAGAATCGCCGGAAAGGCGCCGGCCAGGTCCCAGGTCTGGAAGAACGGACCCCAGTCGATGCACGCCGTCAGTTCGGCCAGGTCGATGTTGCGGAACAGCCGCCGGCCGGTGAAGGCGGGCGCCGGCGCGACCCCTTCGGGCCAGTCGATGCGCAGCCGGTTGGCGCGCGCCGCGTCGAGGCCGATCAGCTTGACCGCCTGCTTGGCCGCGTGCTGCGCGCGCACCCGGTCGTAATCGGCGCGCAGCTCCTCGACAAACGCCGCGGCCTGCTCGGACAGCAGGCTCTGCGCGACGCCGACGCTGCGCGAGGCGTCGGGCACGTAGACCACCGGGCCCGAATAGTGCGGCGCGATCTTCACCGCGGTGTGCACCCGGCTGGTGGTGGCGCCGCCGATCAGCAGCGGAATGCGACGCTCGCGGAAATACGCGTCGCGCTCCATTTCGGCAGCGACGTGCTGCATCTCCTCCAGGCTCGGCGTGATCAGCCCGGACAGGCCGACCGCGTCGGCGCCCTCGGCCTTGGCCCGCGCCAGGATGTCCTGGCACGGCACCATCACGCCCATGTTGACGACATCGAAGTTGTTGCACTGCAGGACCACCGAGACGATGTTCTTGCCGATGTCGTGCACGTCGCCCTTGACGGTGGCCAGCACCAGCTTGCCGCGCGCGCGCGCCTCACCGCCGGCACGCTGCTTGGCCTCCTCGATGAACGGGATCAGCAGGGCCACCGACTGCTTCATCACCCGCGCGCTCTTGACCACTTGCGGCAGGAACATCTTGCCCTGGCCGAACAGGTCTCCGACCACGTTCATGCCGTCCATCAGCGGGCCTTCGATGACCTCCAGCGGATGCCGCCCCTGCTCCGCGTAGAGCCGGCGCAGCTCCTCGGTGTCGGCGTCGATGAACTCGGTGATGCCGTGCACCAGCGCATGGCTCAGCCGCGCCTGCGGCGGCTGCTCGCGCCACGCCGCGCGCGCGCCGTCGTCGCGCACGCGGCCCTTGAGCCCCTCGGCCAGCGCCACCAGGCGCTCGCCGGCGTCGGCGCGGCGGTCCAGCACCACGTCCTCGACCGCGTCGCGCAGCTCCGGCTCGAGCGCGTCGTAGACACCGATCTGGCCGGCGTTGACGATTCCCATGTCCATGCCGGCGTGGATCGCGTGGTACAGGAACACGGTATGGATCGCCTCGCGCACCGCGTCGTTGCCGCGGAACGAGAAACTGACGTTGCTGACCCCGCCGGAGACCTTCGCGCCAGGCAGATTGGCCTTGATCCAGCGCGTGGCCTCGATGAAGTCGACCGCGTAGTGGTCGTGCTCGGCGATTCCGGTGGCGATGGCGAAGATGTTGGGGTCGAAGATGATGTCCTCGGCCGCAAAGTCGGCCTGCTCGAGCAGCACCCGGTAGGCGCGCGCGCAGATGTCGATCTTGCGCTGGTAACTGTCGGCCTGACCGCGCTCGTCGAACGCCATGACCACCGCGGCGGCGCCGTAGCGGCGCACCAGCCTGGCCTGGCGCACGAATTCGGCCTCGCCTTCCTTCAGCGAAATCGAGTTCACGATGGCCTTGCCCTGCACGCAGCGCAGCCCGGCCTCGATGACGTCCCACTTCGACGAGTCGATCATCACCGGAACGCGCGCGATGTCGGGCTCGGAAGCCATCAGATTCAGGAACCGCACCATCGCGGCGCGGCTGTCGAGCATCGCCTCGTCCATGTTGACGTCGACGATCTGCGCGCCGCTCTCGACCTGCTGCCGCGCCACGGCCAGCGCGCGGTCGAATTCGCCGGCAAGGATCAGCCTGGCGAAAGCCTTCGAGCCGGTCACGTTGGTGCGCTCGCCGATGTTGACGAACAGGCTCCCGGGGCCGATTTCCAGCGGCTCCAGGCCGGACAGCAGCAGCGGTCGATGGGTGCGGGTCGTGGCGTGCGTGGCAGAGTCGGTCATGGCGCGGTCGTGGCATCGCCGGTCGGACGCGACCGGTCGGGCCCGGCGCAATGCGACAATGCGCGCGCCGGACCCGGCATTTTAGGCACCTGACCATGCTTTCGTTGCTGCGACGCCACATCGCCCCCAAATCGCCCGAACTGCGGCGGTGGACGCCGCGGATCGTCGAAGCCC
Source organism: Pseudomonadota bacterium (assembly GCA_021805805.1). Lineage (GTDB taxonomy): Bacteria > Pseudomonadota > Gammaproteobacteria > Burkholderiales > Burkholderiaceae_C > Thiomonas_A. The sequence continues at coordinate 25,914 of JAJZEB010000006.1, forward strand.
TGCTCGGCTTGCCGGCATGGATACGGCTCGACGCTGCCGACGCGAAACGGCTCGCGCGCTACATGCAGGTGCAACGCATCGCCGTCGGCACCGCGTTCATCCGCCAGGACGATCCTGCACGCTTCGACGGCCTGCTGCTGCTGCTCGACGGCGATGTCGGAATCGAGCGCAGCGCGGCGCCGCACGCTGACGGTCTGGTCGTATCGCTGGCGCGCCCCGGCGCGCTGCTCGGCGAAATGGGCCTGCTCAACGACGCGCCGCCTTCGGCCAGCTGCATTGCGCACAGCGACGTGGTCGTCGCGCTGCTGCCGCGCGACGCGCTCGAACGCCTGGTTCGCGAGCGCCCGCTGCTGGGCGCCAAACTGGCGCTGGGAATCGCTTCGCGGCTGGCCGAAAAGCTGCGCACCACGTCGACCAAGCTGTCGACCCTGTCGCAGGTCACCGCAGCGATGCATCCGAGCCTGGAGGCGCAGCGCCGCGCGCCGCCGCACTGAACCAGCGCCGCAATGACCGCGTCGCGGCCTCAGGCGCGGCGCGCGAGCACCAGCCGCTCGGCGGCAGGGCGCTCCTGCCGCTCGGCGAGATCGATCGCGATCTGGGTACACACCATGCGGCACAGCTGCATCGCCTGGTCGTTGTGCACCCGGTAGTAGATCTGATTGCCTTCGCGCCGCTTGCTGACGATCCCGGCGAGATACAGCACTTTCAGGTGCTGCGAGACGTTCGGCTGTGTCGAATGCACCAGCTCGACGATGTCGTTGACTCCGCGTTCCTGCGTGCAAATCGCGTTCAGGATGCGCAAGCGCAATGGCGTGGCCAGCACGCCGAACAATTCGGCGGCCGACGCGAACACCCGTGCCGCCGAATCGGGCGCGCAAGGTGCATCGATCAAGGCCTGGGTGGACTTCGCCAGCGTGTTGACGGACATCGTGTCGCCCGCGGTCGCCGCGGGCCGGATTCGTTAACTATAACGGGCTTATATTGTTGCTTCGGCGTGCCGATCGAGCTGCCACAATGTGTAACCGACGAGCGGCTTCAGGCACGGAAGCGCCCCGGCCCGCCGACGAGCCGCGGCGCCGCGTGCGCGACCGCTTCGCCGATCGCGCCGATATGCTCCGGAGTCGTGCCGCAGCAACCGCCGACGATGTTGACCAGGCCCTCGGCGGCGAATGCGTGCAGCAGCCTGGCGGTCACGTCGGGCGTCTCGTCGAAACCGGTGTCGCTCATCGGATTCGGCAACCCGGCGTTCGGGTAGCAGCTGATGAAGGTGTCGCTTGCCACATGCGCCAATTCCTGCAGGTACGGGCGAATCAGCGCTGCGCCGAGGGCGCAGTTCAGGCCGACCGCCAGCGGCCGCGCGTGGCGCACGCTGGCCCAGAACGCGGCCACCGTCTGCCCGGACAGGATGCGCCCCGAGGCGTCGGTCACGGTGCCGCTGATGATCAGCGGCAGCCGCTCGCCGCTGTGCTCGAACCACTCGTCGATCGCGAACAGCGCCGCCTTCGCGTTCAGGGTATCGAAAATGGTCTCGACCAGGAACAGGTCGACTCCGGCCTCGCCGAGCGCGCGTGCCTGCTCGTAGTACGCCGCGCGCAGCTGTTCGAAATCGACGTTGCGCGCTCCGGGATCGTTGACGTCCGGGCTGATGCTCGCGGTGCGCGGAGTCGGGCCGAACGCGCCGGCGACGAAGCGCGGGCGCTGCGGCGTGGCGTGGCGGCGCGCGCTTTCCAGCGCGATGCGCGCGGCCTCGCGGTTCATCGCCTCGGCCAGGTCGGCCATGCCGTAGTCTTCCTGCGCGACGCGGGTGGCGCCGAAGGTGTTGGTCTCGACGATGTCGGCGCCGGCGGCGAAATACGCGTCGTGGACGTCGGCGATGACTTGCGGTCGAGTCAGGTTCAGCAGTTCGTTGTTGCCCTTGACGTCGCGCGGCCAGTCGGCAAAGCGCGCGCCGCGGTACTGCGCCTCGTCGAGCCGCAGTCGCTGGATCATGGTGCCCATCGCTCCGTCGAGCACCACGATGCGCTCGCGCAGCAGCCGCGGAAGTTCGCGCGCTCGCGTGTATGCAGGATTCGCGTTCATCGGCTGATTTTAGTGTGCCGGCGCAGCTACCATCGGCCGCAGGACCCCGCCCGAGCCCCCGATGACCGCGCGCACTCGAACCATCTGGCTGCTGCTGCTCGCCGTCTTCGGCGCGCCGCTGGCGCGCGCGCTGGGTGCGCGCACGCAGTGGATCGATGTGCCGTACTGCAGCGCCGCAGCGTCGTCGGGTCAGCCCGCGCATCCGTTGCGCTACTTGCTGCTGCTGGTCAATCCGCTGGCGGTCGGCGCCGCCGCGCACGGCGCGACCCCGCCGCGCGCGCCGCAGCTGCTGGGGCCGGCGCCAGGCGTGCACGTTGCGTTGCCGCCGCCCGCATGGCTGGCGCCCGTGCCGCGCACGCTGCTGGCCTGGGCCCGCGCGCCCCCGCCCGGTGCCGCGCCCGGCGCGCGCGGTTGACGCTGCGCCGGGAATCGCCGATCACCGGCGGGCGGCATGCCGCCGTCCGCCCGTCGTGTGCTGTCGCGCGAGACAGCGCACGCGTCCGATTGTTCGCGGAACGGCACGCCACGCGCGCCGCCCGCACCGAGGAGCTTGTCATGCAACGATTGAACCTGTTCGGGCGCGTCGCCGCGACGCGCCGCCGCTGGCTGGGGCTGGCGCTCGCGCTGGCCGCGTCGCCGGCGCTTGCGGCATCGCCGCTGCGCGCCAGCGACGCCTGGATCCGCTGGTTGCCCGCCGGTCTGCCGGCCGGCGGCTACGTGGTGCTGCACAACGACGGCGCCGCCACCGCGCTGATCGGCGCCAGCAGCCCCGACTACGGCGGCGCGATGCTGCACCAGAGCCGCGAAGTCGGCGGCGAAATGCAGATGGTGCCGGTGGCGCGCATCGCGCTGCCTGCGCACGGCAGCGTCGCGCTCAAGCCGGGCGGCTACCACATCATGCTGATGCGCGCGCGACACACCATCCGACCCGGCGATCGTGTCCCGGTCACGCTGCGCTTCGCCGACGGGCGCAGTCTGAAGGTCGACTTCGAAGTGCGCACCGCAAGCGGCACGATGCCGAACATGCCGCAGCACGGCCATCCGACGCCTTGATGCGACGGCGCGGCGGCGCCGCCGGCGCGCGGCGCCGCCCGCACCCGCTGCACGGTCGATCGCCCCGCGGCATGCCCGGGTCGGCGCCGGTTCCTACAATGTCGGTTTGGAACCGACGCCATGAACCCGCCTGAAACCCTGCACGCCGCGGACCCGGTCGACAGCCCGGCGCGCTTGCGCGAGATCCCGTACAACTACACCTCGTTCTCGGACCGCGAGATCGTCATGCGCCTGCTCGGCGCCGATGCCTGGGGCTGGCTCGACCAGCTGCGCCAGGAGCGACGCACCGGGCGCAGCGCGCGCATGCTGTACGAAGTGCTCGGCGACATCTGGGTGCTGCGCCGCAATCCGTACCTGCAGGACGACCTGCTGCATTCGCCGAAGCGGCGCGCTGCGCTGCTCGACGCGCTGCAGCACCGCTTGCGCGAAATCGACCGCCGCCGCGACTCCGGAGCCGGCGCGCGCGACGCGCTGGTCGTGCAGCTGCTGCACCGCGCGCGCGAGACCGTGACCGCGTTCGGCGACTGGTTCGACGAAGTCGCCGCGCTGCGCAGGCGCGCGCTGCGCGAGCTGGCCCGCCATACCCGGCGCGACAACATCCGCTTCGACGGCCTGGCGCGGGTCTCGCACATGACCGACGCGACCGACTGGCGGGTCGAGGTCCCGTTCGTCGTGCTGTGCCCCGACAACGAGGGCGAAATCGCCCCGCTGGTGCAGGCCTGCGCCGCGCTGGACCTGACCATCGTGCCGCGCGGCGGCGGAACCGGCTACACCGGCGGCGCCGTGCCGCTGGTCTGGAAGAGCGCGGTGATCAACACCGAGAAGCTCGACGCCATCGGTGCGGTCGAGTCGGTCGAACTGCCGGGGGTCGCCGGATCGGTGCCGACCATCGTCACCGGCGCCGGCGTCGTCACGCAGCGCGTGGCCGACGCGGCCGAGCGCGCCGGGCTGGTTTTTGCTGTCGACCCGACGTCGGCCGACTCGTCGTGCATCGGCGGCAACGTGTCGATGAACGCCGGTGGCAAGAAGGCCGTGCTCTGGGGCACCGCGCTCGACAACCTGGCCTGGTGGCGCATGGTCGACCCGCAGGGACGCTGGGTCGAGGTCACGCGGCTCGAGCACAACCTGGGCAAGATCCACGACGTCGAAAGCGTGCGCTTCGAGATCCGCACCTTCGATGCTGCGCGCACGACCGAAGTTGAGCGTCGGGTGCTGGAGATTCCCGGCGCGCGTTTTCGCAAGACGGGCCTGGGCAAGGACGTCACCGACAAGTTCCTCTCCGGCCTGCCCGGGGTGCAGAAGGAAGGCTGTGACGGGCTGATCACCAGCGCGCGCTGGGTGCTGCACAGGATGCCGCCGCAGGTTCGAACCTTCTGCCTGGAGTTCTTCGGCCAGGCACGCGAGGCGATTCCGTCGATCGTCGAAATCACCAGCTTCATGGCGTCGCGCCCCGGCGGCGCGATCCTCGCCGGACTCGAACACCTCGACGAGCGCTACTTGCGCGCGGTCGGCTATGCGCCGAAGAGCAAGCGCGGCGCGTTCCCGAAAATGGCGCTGTTCGGCGACATCGTCGGCGACGACGACGACGCGGTGGCGCGCGCCACCGCCGAAGTGGTGCGCATGGCCAACGCGCGCGTCGGCGAGGGCTTCGTCGCGGTCAGCGCCGACGCGCGCAAGAAGTTCTGGCTCGACCGCAAGCGCACCGCGGCGATCGCACGCCATACCAACGCGTTCAAGATCAACGAGGACGTCGTCATCCCGCTGCCCAGGATGGGCGACTACGTCGACGGCATCGAGCGCATCAACATCGAGCTGTCGTTGAAGAACAAGCTGCAGCTGGCAGCCGAGCTCGACGCGCTGCTGCGCGGCAGGCTGCCGCTGGCGAAGAGCGACGAGCTCGGCGACGGCGAAGCGCAGGTCGACGGCGACGACCTCGAGGCCGCGCGCGCGCAAGCGCTGGAGCTGCTCGGCACGGTGCATGCGCGCTGGAGCCACCTGCTGACGCAGCTCGACACCCCGCTGTCGCAGGCGTTGCCCGAACTCGCCAGGCACGGCCTGGAGGCGGCGTGCACGCCGGCGATGCAGATGCTGCACCGCGCGCCTCGCGCCACGCTGTTCAACCTGCTGCAGGAGCACGCGGTGCGCGCGTCGTGGCGCGCCGAGATCCGACGCCCGTTGCACGCGCTGTTCGCCGGCGCCGCATACGAGCCGCTGCGCCGCGCGCTCGACACGACCCACCAGCGCGTGCTCAAGGGCCGCGTCTGGGTCGCGCTGCACATGCACGCCGGCGACGGCAACGTGCACACCAACATCCCGGTCAATTCAGACGACTACGCGATGCTGCAGTCGGCGCACGACGCGGTGGCGCGGATCATGGCGCTGGCGCGAAGCCTCGGCGGCGTGATCTCGGGCGAGCACGGCATCGGAATCACCAAGCTGCAGTTCCTCGCCGACGACGAAATCGCGCCGTTCCGCAGCTACAAGAGCCGCATCGATCCCGAAGGACGCTTCAACCGCGGCAAGCTGCTCGACGACCCCGGACTGCCGGCCGACCTGACCAACGCGTACACGCCGAGCTTCGGCCTGATGGGTCACGAGTCGCTGATCATGCAGCAAAGCGACATCGGCGCGATCTCCGCATCGATCAAGGACTGCCTGCGCTGCGGCAAGTGCAAGCCGGTCTGCGCCACCCACGTGCCGCGCGCCAACCTGCTGTATTCGCCGCGCAACAAGATCCTCGCCACTTCGCTGCTGGTCGAGGCTTTCCTCTACGAGGAACAGACGCGGCGCGGAGTCAGCATCCACCACTGGGAGGAGTTCGAGGACGTCGCCGACCATTGCACCGTGTGCCACAAGTGCCTGACGCCGTGCCCGGTCGACATCGATTTCGGCGACGTGTCGATGAACATGCGCAACCTGCTGCGCAAGATGGACAAGCGCAGCTTCAAGCCGGGCGGAGCGATGGCGATGCTGATGCTCGGCGCGACCGATCCGCGCACCATCAAGGCGCTTCGCGCCGGCGTCGCCGGTTTCGGCTTCGCCGCCCAGCGCCTGGGCACGCGGCTGCTGCGCCGCGTCGGTCGCCGGCAGACGTCGGCGCCTCCGGCCAGCACCGGGCGGCCGCAGCTGCGCGAGCAGGTGATCCACTTCATCAACAAGCCGATGCCCGGCGGACTGCCGAAGAAGACCGCGCGCGCGCTGCTCGACATCGAGGACAAGAACTTCGTGCCGATCATCCGCGATCCGCAGGCGACCACGGTCGACTCGGAGGCGGTGTTCTATTTCCCCGGCTGCGGCTCCGAGCGGCTGTATTCGCAGGTTGGCCTGGCCACGCAGGCGATGCTGTGGAAGGCCGGCGTGCAGACCGTGCTGCCGCCGGGCTACCTGTGCTGCGGCTACCCGCAGCGCGGCGCCGGCGACTACGACCGCGCCGAGCAGATCATCACCGACAACCGGGTGCTGTTCCACCGCGTCGCCAACACGCTGAACTACCTCGACATCCGCACCGTGGTCGTCAGCTGCGGGACCTGCTATGACCAGTTGCAGGGCTACGAGTTCGACAAGATCTTCCCCGGCTGCCGCATCGTCGACATCCACGAATTCCTGCTCGAAAAGGGCATCACCCTGCCTGACCGCGGCACACAGTACCTGTATCACGATCCGTGCCACACGCCGCTGAAGACGCAGGAGCCGATGAAGACCGTGCGCGCGCTGCTCGGCGACGGCGTGCGCAAGAGCGAGCGCTGCTGCGGCGAAAGCGGCACCCTCGGCGTGGCCCGCCCGGACATCGCCACCCAGGTGCGCTTCCGCAAGGAAGAGGAGCTGCGACGCGACGAGGCCGCGCTGCGCGCCGCCGGCGCGACCGGCGACATCAAGATCCTGACGAGCTGCCCGAGCTGCCTGCAGGGTCTGAGCCGCTACCGCGACGACCTCGCCAGCGGCCTGCTCGAGGCCGACTACATCGTCGTCGAGATGGCGCGCCACATCCTCGGCGACAACTGGATGCCCGACTACGTGCGCGCAGCCAACGCCGGCGGCATCGAGCGGGTGTTGGTATGAGCGCGGCGCACGGCCGCTCCGAAGCTGCGCTCACCCCCTCGGGGGGCGGCGCGAAGCGCCTGGGGGCCCACCAATGACCGCGGCGCACGCGGGCAACGACTGCGCGCTGTGCAGCGGCGCCGGCGGAGACGTGTTGTGGCGCGGCGCCGGAATGCGCGTTGTGCGCGCCGACGAGGCGCTGTACCCGGCCTGGTGGAGGCTGGTGCACGACGCCCACGCGACCGAATTCACCGACCTGGACGCTCTGGCGCGCGCCAGCTGCATCGACGCGCTGGCGCTGCTCGAGCAGGCGATGCGCGAAGTGCTGCGCCCCGACAAGGTCAACCTGGCCAGTTTCGGCAACGCGGTGGCGCACCTGCACTGGCACGTCATCGCGCGCTGGCGCGACGATGCCCACTGGCCGCAACCGAGCTGGGGCCCGCCGCTGCGCGGCGCCGACCAGGCCGCGCTGGATGCGCTGCGCGCCAGGCTGCCGCAGGCCGAGGCGCGGCTGCGCACCTTGCTCGACTGCCGTTTCGCGCCGGGCTGACGCGGCGCCGAGGTCGCGCGCTCAGATCACCCGTGAATAGCGCGGCGCGCCAAGCTGTGCGGCCGGGTCGTGCAGGTAGCGGTCGAACTGCATGGCGACGATTCGCACCAGCAGGCGGCCCTGCGGCGTGACCTGCAGCCGCAGTCCGTCGCATTGGACCAATCCGGCATCGACCAACGGCGCCACCCGACGCAGGTCGGCAGCGAAGTAGGCCTGCGCGTCGTCGATTCCGTGCGCAGCTGCCAGCGCGCCGAGGTCGAGCGCGAAATCGCACATCAGGCGCTGGATCGCGTCGCGCCTGAGCAGATCGTCGTCGTTCAGCGTCAGCCCGCGCTCCACCGGCAGGCGGCCGCTCGCCAGCGCCTCGCCGTAGGCTTCGATGGTCTTGGCGTTCTGCACGTAATGCGGCCCGAGCTTGGAGATGCCGGACACGCCGAATGCGATCAGGTCGAGGTCGGCCTGGGTCGAATAGCCCTGGAAATTGCGATGCAGCTCGCCGTGTTGCTGCGCGCGTGCCAGTTCGTCGTCGGGCAGCGCGAAATGGTCCATGCCGATGTAGACGTAGCCGGCGAAGGCCAGGCGGCGGATCGCCAGCCCGAGCAGCACCAGCTTGGCTTGCGGCGTCGGCAGATCGGCCTCGTCGATCATGCGCTGCGGAGCGAAGCGCTTCGGCAGGTGCGCGTAGCTGTACAGCGCGACGCGGTTCGGCCGCAGCTCGACGACCTTCTCGAGCGTGGCGGCGAAGTTGAACGCGTTCTGCCGCGGCAGGCCGTAGATCAGATCGACGCTGACCGAGCGGAACCCGTGCGCACGCGCGGCGTGGATGACCTCGTGCGTCTCCTCGTAGCTCTGCACACGGTTGACCGCCTGCTGCACCGCAGGATCGAAATCCTGCACGCCCACGCTCATCCGGTTGAAGCCCAGCGCTGCCAGGTGCGCGACGCGCGCCGCGCCGACCTTGCGCGGGTCGATCTCGATCGAGAATTCGCCCCCATCCTGCAGCGCGAAATGACGCCGCGTCATGTCCATCAGCCGCGCCGCCTCGGCGTCGTCGAGGAACGTCGGCGTGCCGCCGCCCCAGTGCAGCTGCGATACCGCGAGCTGCGCGCCGAGCAGGTCGCGCACCAGGCCCATCTCCTGCTCGATCTGATCCAGGTAAGGCGCGCTGCGGCTGTGGTTCTTGGTCGGGATCTTGTTGCAGCCGCAGTAGTAGCACAGCGTTTCGCAAAACGGGATGTGCATGTACAGCGACAACGGCGTGGCCGTGTCGCGACCGCGCTCGCGCAACGCTGCGGCGTAGGCCTCCGCGCCGAAATCGCTGCGGAAGCGGTCAGCTGTCGGATACGACGTGTAGCGCGGGCCGGCGACGTCGAAGCGCCGGATCAGCTCAGGCTGGAAATCGAGATTGGCAGGCATCATGCCAGGCATGATCCGACGCCGCCCGACATATCGTGTTGACTTGACGCAATAAGAATGCGATACGTCGCACGGTCGCACGGTTGGCGCACGTCTGCTTTGTTGCTGCGCAGCAAATACTTTTATGATGTCAACCCCTATCACGCGGGTCCAGGCGGCGTGCTGCCGCCGAAGCACGAGACATGCGACATAACGACGAGCCTTCCAAGGAATCCCTGCGCACGCTCGCGCTGGGGGCGCTGGGCGTGGTCTACGGCGATATCGGCACCAGCCCCCTGTACGCCTTCAAGCAGGCCTTCGACCCCAGCGCCCACCTGCGGCTGCAGCCCGACAACATCTACGGCGTGCTGTCGCTGGTGTTCTGGGCGCTGACCGTGATCGTGACCATCAAATACGTCGGCCTGGCGCTGCGCGCCGACAACGACGGCGAAGGCGGAATCCTGGCGCTGATGGCGCTGGTCATGCGGCGCTACGCTCCGCGCAGCCGCGGCCGCTACATCGCGGTCATGCTCGGTCTGGTCGGCGCGGCGATGTTCTACGGCGACAGCATCATCACGCCGGCGATCTCGGTCATTTCGGCCATCGAAGGCACGGTCGTGGCCACACCGCTGCTGCAGGACATGGTGGTGCCGATCACGGCGGTGATCCTGATCGGACTGTTCGTCATGCAGCGCCACGGAACCGAAGCCGTCGGGCGCTATTTCGGCCCGATCATGCTGCTGTGGTTCGCCGTGCTGGGACTGCTCGGGCTGGCGCAGATCGTGCTGCATCCGCGCATTCTTCTGGCGATCAACCCGTGGTGGGGAATCGACATGTTCGTGCGTCGGCCAGGACTGGCGATGTTCCTGCTCGGCGCCGTCTTCCTGGCGGTCACCGGCGGCGAGGCGCTGTACGCCGACATGGGCCACTTCGGTCGCGTTCCGGTCCAGCGCGCGTGGCTGTTCGTCGTCATGCCGGGCCTGCTGCTGAACTATTTCGGCCAGGGCGCTCTGGTGCTGCTGCACCCGCACGCGGTGAAGAACCCGTTCTACTACCTGGCTCCGGGCTGGGCCGTCTGGCCGCTTGTGGTGCTGGCCACCGCGGCCACCGTGATCGCATCGCAAGCGGTGATCTCGGGCGCGTACTCGATGACCACCCAGGCGATCAAGCTCGGCTACCTGCCTCGAATCCGGGTGCTGTTCACCAACGAACGCAATCAAGGCCAGATCTATGTGCCTTTCATCAACTGGATCATGCTGATTTTCGTGCTGCTGCTCGTCATGGCGTTCCGCAGCTCCGACAATCTGGCCGCCGCGTACGGAATCGCGGTCAACATCACCATGGTGACGACGACGATCTTCCTGTGGATGGTCGCCGGATCACGCTGGAACTGGAGTACGCGCCGGGTCAACCTGACCTTCACTCCGCTGCTGCTGGTCGAGCTGCTGTTCCTGGCGTCGAATTCGCTGAAAGTCGACCACGGCGGCTGGTTCCCGCTGGTTTTCGGCGCCGCGGTTTACACCCTGCTGTCGACCTGGAAGAGCGGCCGCCGCCTGCTCAAGCGCCAGCTGCAGGAGCATGCGCTGGATCTGAAGGACTTCGTCCACAGCCTGTCGACCTATCCTCCGATGCGAGTCGAGGGCACTGCGATCTACCTGACGCCCGACGTCAATACCGTGCCGCACGCGCTTCTGCACAACCTCAAGCACAACAAAGTGCTGCACGAGCGAGTGTTCTTCCTTTCGGCGCAGACTGCCGACGTGCCGCACGTGGCACCTGCCCAGGGTGTGCACCTGACGTCGATGGAAGAGGGCATTTATCTGTTGCACGCCGAATTCGGCTTCAAGGATGAACCCGACGTTCAGAAACTGCTGCGTGACTGCGAGCGGCTGTTCGGACTCGAGTTCCATTTGATGGAAACCTCGTTCTTCCTCGCCCGCCAGACGATCATTCCATCGAAGATTCCCGGCATGGCGATCTGGCGTGAAGTGCTGTTTTCGTGGATGAGCCGCAACGCGCAGGAAGCGTCGGACTATTTCAGCATCCCGCCAAACCGGGTCGTCGAACTCGGAACACAGATCGAAATCTAGTGTCCTGTCCCGCGGTCGCGCGATTCTGGCATCATGCAGGCAAGCGGCCGAGGCGGCCGCTTGCGGCGGCGGAGGTGCGACATGATCAGCATGGCGGCGTACAGATCGGTGTATCTGGTCGACGAAGTCCGGAGCAAGCTCGACGCGCTGCCCGATGACGGGCACGAGCCGTTGCGACAGACCTACACGCGGATGATCGCCGTCGGCGGCGACCGACTTGCGATCAAGCCTGCGGCAACACCCGACCGCGACCTGCTGCGCGCCGAAATGCCGAATTTTTCCGCTCCGCTCGAGGACATCTGCCGATCGGTCGCGCTGGCCGCCGACACCGCCGACGCCATCGAGATCGTGCCGATGCTGCTGCTCGGCGCACCAGGGATCGGCAAGACCCACTTTGCGCGTCGCGTCGCCGAGTTGCTCGGCACCGCTTCGGCGCTGGTGCCGATGAACGCGATGACCGCGGGCTGGATTCTCTCCGGCGCATCGTCGCAATGGAAGGGCGCACGCCCGGGCAAGGTGTTCGAGACCCTGGTGCAGGGCGACTATGCCAACCCCGTGGTGGTCATCGACGAAATCGACAAGGCCGCCGCGCACGCCCAATACGACCCGATGGGCGCGCTGTACAACCTGCTCGAGCACGACACCGCGCGGCGCTTCACCGACGAGTTCGCTGAAGTGCCGATCGACTGCAGCGCGGTGATCTGGGTCGCCACCGCGAACGACGCCAGCGCGATTCCGGAGCCGATCCTGAACCGCCTCAACGTCTACGAAATCGAGCCGCCCGACGAGCAGGGGCTGCGCGCGATCGCGCAGCGGCTGTACCGTGAACTGCGCAACGGTCACGACTGGGGGCGCGCCTTCCCCGACGAACTCGACGGCCCCGCGCTCGACGCGCTGGTCGGATCCAGCCCGCGCACGATGCGCCGGCTGCTGGCTGGCGCGTTCGGCGCGGCCAAGCTCGACGGTCGCAGCGAACTGCGCGCCGACGACTTCGCACGGCTGCAGGGGCGGCGACAGCCGCGGATCGGTTTCCTCCAATAGCCGATCGCGCTACGCTTGGGCGATGAATCTGATCAAGCCCTTCATCGCGCTGCTGGCGATCGTCAACCCGCTGGGAATCATTCCGTTCTTCATCGCGTTCACCGACCAGTTCACGCCGGCGCAAAAAAAACGCACGATTGCAGTCAGCGCCTTTTCGGCGTTTGTCGTGATTGCCGTCAGCGCGCTGATCGGTACCGATCTGCTGCGTTTTTTCGGCATCTCCCTGCAATCGTTCCAAGTCGGCGGTGGCCTGCTGTTGCTGCTGTCGGCGATCAGCATGCTCAATGCCGCTCCAGGCGCACTGCGTTCGGTCCCCGAGGAAGTCGACGAGGCCGTGGCCAGCGACAGCGTCGCGGTGGTGCCGCTGACCATCCCGCTGCTCACCGGACCGGCGACGATCTCGACCGTGATCATTTACGCCGACAAGGCGCATAGCCTGCTCGACCACCTTGTTCTGGTCGGCTACGGGGTGGTCATCGCGGGGGTCGCTGCGGCCTGCTTTCGCGCCGCCGAGCCGATCGCGCGCGTGCTGGGCAAGACCGGGATCAACGTCATGACCCGGCTCATGGGCCTTCTGCTGGCCGCGCTCGCCATCGAGATGATGAGCGACGGCCTGCTCAAGCTTTTCCCCGGACTCGGGCGTTGAGCGTCGATCCAGCGTCTGCGCCGCTCGCGCTCTTCCGTTCGGTTCGGGTTTTCCCCGGTGCGCATTTTCTGTGAAATGTCAATAATTTCGCAGTGACGCAACGCCAAAGCGTTGCTGCGGGATCAAGGAAGGGCACCGAGGAGACAGACGAGGAGCAGGCGCACGCGCACTGCTCCCGCGCTGCGCAAGCAGCGAGCATGACAGAAGACGGGGAAAGCGCCGCGACCACAGGGTCCCGGCGCTTTTTTCTTGTGCCGTGCGCTTGCTTGGTCCGGCGTAGACGCGCTGTTATTCTGGCGTATTTGCTCCTGGGCCGGCTGCGGTCCGCGCCATGACCTTCGGTTTGTACACGCTTGGAATCGCCGCGTTCGGAGCCGGTTTCGTCGATTCGATCGTCGGTGGCGGCGGCCTGATCCTGGTACCGGCGCTGTTCTCGACCTTTCCCGACGCGCTGCCGGCGACGCTGTTCGGCACCAACAAGGGCGGGGCGACCTGGGGCACTTCGGCCGCCTTGCTGTCGTTCCTGCGCCGCGTGCGTTTGCCCTGGCGCACGGTCGCGCCGGCGGCGCTGGCAGCGTTCGCCGGCGCGCTGCTCGGCGCGCTGGCGATATCCGAAATCGCGTCAGGACCGTTCCGCAAGGTGCTGCCGTTCATCCTCGGCGCACTGCTGCTCTACACCTTGTGGCGCAAGGATCTCGGCCAGCGCCATGCGCCGCGCCCGCCCGGGCGGCGCACGACCGCGCTGGCGGCGCTCGGCGGCGCCGCGATCGGTTTCTACGACGGATTCTTCGGCCCCGGAACCGGCAACTTCCTGGTGTTCATGTTCGTGCGCGGATTCGGCTTCGATTTCATGCACGCCGCCGCGAGCGCAAAGCTGGTCAACGTCGCATGCAATCTGGCGGCGCTGATGCTGTTTGCAGCAAAGGGGCACGTGATCTGGCGCTACTCGGCGCTGATCGCGGTGTGCAATATCGCGGGCAACCTCGTCGGCGCGCGCATGGCGCTGCGCGGCGGCACGCGTTTCGTCCGCGCCGCGTTCATCGCGATCGTCATTGCGCTGATCGCGAAGACGGCGTGGGACGCCTTCGGCAGCTGAACGCGGCTTCTGCCCTGCGCTTCAGCTCTGCCGGCTTTTCAGCGGGCAGGTGTTGAGGCCGAGGATGCTGTATGCCGGACAGACGCCGATCGCACCGGTGATCAGCGGCACCACGCCGATGTAGCCCCAGACGCCGACCACATGGGTGGCGGCAAGCGCGATCAGACCCAGGCCGACGACGACGCGGATCGCACGGTCGATACCACCTTCATTGACTTTCATCGAAAGCTCCTGTCGTTGATGACCGAACTATAGGACTCGACCGCGCCGCGCATCAGTGACCCAGGTCACACTGCGGACGCCGCGAACGCGCGCAAGGCGCGCGCTGATTTGATGCGGATCTCGTTGCGCCCGAGTTCGACCCATTCCTCCTGCTCGAATCGTCGCAGCAACCGGGTGACGATTTCGCGCGCCGTCCCGAGCGCGTGCGCCAACTCCTGGTGCGACGCCTGCACCACCGGGCCATGACCGAGCAGGGCCGCAGCCAGGCGGCGGTCCAGGCGCTGGAACGCGACCGCGTCGGTGACCGCGACCAGGTCGGCCAGTCGCGACGCGAACTGCTGGAACAGGAAGGCGCGCAATTCTGCGTCTTCGGCCATGCGCTGGAATCCCTCCGGGCTGAGCAGCCTGAGCACGCTGTCCTGGGTGGTCACCGCATCCGCGCTCAGCGGCTCGCCCGAGAACAGGCTTGCCGTCGAAACCAGGCAGATTTCTCCGGCGCCGACACGGTACAGTTCGAGCCTGCGGCCTTGCGCCGAGGCACGAAACACCTGGACCTCACCGCGAAGCAGCCACGGAAAGCCCCGGCACGGCTGGCCAACCGCGAACAGCGGTGTGCGCGCTGCGAACTCCATTTCGGAGCCGACCAGCTCGGGGTGGCTCGCGACCCACGCGGCCACTGCGTCGGGGCCGCTGCGGGCAACGTATTCAGTCGGTGACATGCGTGCTCCGGGCAACTGCGATGATCGGATTGTTCCACGTGAAACATGATGCCGCGCGCCTGGACCTACAATCGCTGCTCGCGCTGGAAGCATCGCCATGGACCACCCGAACATCTTTGACGTCATTGTCGTCGGCGGCGGACACGCCGGAACCGAGGCTGCGCTTGCCGCTGCGCGCATCGGTGCGTCGACCTTGCTCCTGACCCACAACATCGAGACCCTCGGGCAGATGTCGTGCAACCCGTCGATCGGCGGAATCGGCAAGGGCCATCTGGTCAAGGAGGTCGATGCCCTCGGCGGCGCGATGGCCGCTGCGACCGACGAGGCGGGAATCCAGTTCCGCATTCTCAACGGCAGCAAGGGCCCGGCGGTTCGCGCCACGCGCGCGCAGGCCGATCGCCTCCTTTACAAGGCCGCCATCCGTCGCCGACTCGAGAACCAACCCGGTCTGTGGCTTTTCCAGCAGGCAGTCGACGACCTGCTGCTCGAATCGGACGGGAAGGGCGACCGCATCGCAGGCGCAGTCACCCAGAGCGGCATCCGATTCCGCGCGCGCGCCGTGGTGCTGACCGCAGGCACATTCCTCGACGGCAAAATCCACATCGGCCTGGAGCACTACGCGGCTGGGCGCGCCGGCGACCCTCCGGCCCGGACGCTGGCGTTGCGCCTGCGCGAACGCGCGTTGCCGCAGGGCAGACTGAAAACCGGAACCCCGCCGCGAATCGACGGCCGCAGCATCGACTTCAGCCGGATGCAGGAGCAGGCCGGAGACCTCGACCCGATCCCGGTTTTCAGTTTCCTCGGCTCGGCCGCGCAGCACCCGCGCCAGCTTCCGTGCTGGGTCACGCACACCAACGCGCGTACCCACGCGATCATCCGCGACGGTCTCGACCGCAGCCCGATGTACACCGGGGTCATCGAGGGTGTCGGCCCGCGCTACTGTCCGAGCATCGAGGACAAGATCCACCGCTTCGCCGACAAGGACGCACACCAGATCTTCCTCGAACCCGAGGGGCTCACGACCCACGAGTTCTACCCGAACGGAATTTCAACCAGCCTTCCGTTCGACGTCCAGATCGCCCTCGTCCACAGCATCCCAGGGCTCGAACGCGCGCACGTGCTGCGCCCAGGCTACGCCATCGAATACGACTATTTCGACCCCCGCGCGCTGCACGCAACCCTGCAGAGCCGAGCCATTTCGGGTCTGTTTCTCGCCGGCCAGATCAACGGCACCACCGGCTACGAAGAGGCCGCCGCCCAGGGCCTGCTCGCCGGCGCCAACGCCGCGCTGCAGGCGCTGGAGCGCGCGCCGTGGGCGCCGCGCCGCGACCAGGCCTACCTCGGCGTGCTGGTCGATGACCTGATCACCAAGGGCGTCAACGAGCCCTACCGGATGTTCACCAGCCGCGCCGAGTTCCGTCTGAGCCTGCGCGAGGACAACGCCGACCTGCGCCTGACCGAAATCGGCCGCAGCCTCGGCCTGGTCGACGACGCACGCTGGGACGCGTTCGCACGCAAGCGCGACGCCATCGACCGTGAGCGCGAGCGGCTGCGCCGCACCTGGGTCCAACCCGACGACCTGGCAGCCGACGAGGCTCGCTCGCTCATCGGGCAGCCGCTGGAGCGCGAGTACAGCCTCGAGGACCTGTTGCGCCGCCCCGAGGTCGACTACGCGCGCCTGACCGACAGCCGCTTCGCGCCCCCCGAACCGGTGCCGCCCGAAGTCGCCGAGCAGGTTCAGGTCGGCGTCAAGTACGCCGGCTACATCGAACGCCAGCAGCGCGACGTGCAGCGTGCCGCCGAATACGAGGATTTGGTGCTTCCCGACGGACTCGACTACGACACCGTGGCCGGACTGTCGTTCGAAGTCAGGCAGAAGCTGGCGCGCGCACGTCCGCAGACGCTGGGCCAGGCGTCGCGCGTTTCCGGCGTCACGCCCGCAGCCATCTCGCTGCTGCTCGTGCACTTGCGTCGCCGCCGCGCCCGACCGACCGTCCCGGCAGCAGCGACGCCATGAACGCTGCGCGCCTCGATGCCGTGCTCGACGCGCTGCAGCTGCACGCCGAACCCCAGCAGCGACAGCGTCTGCTCGACTACCTGGACCTGCTGCAGCGCTGGAACCGGGTCTACAACCTGACCGCGGTGCGCGACCCTGCGCACATGCTCGACCTCCACCTGGCCGACTGCCTGGCGCTGCTTCCGCCGCTGCGCGCGCGCGCGCCCGGCCGCGTGCTCGACGTCGGCAGCGGCGGCGGCTTGCCTGGACTGGTGATCGCGATCGCGATGCCCGACGTCGCCGTGGTGCTCAACGACGCCGTACGCAAGAAGTGCGCCTTCCTGCAGCAAGTCGCAGGCACGCTGCAACTGCGCAACGTCACGGTGGTGCACGGTCGCGTCGAGGACCTGCGGCTGCCGGCATTCGACTGCATCACCAGCCGCGCGTTCAGCGACCTGGCAACGCTCGTGCGCCTGACCAGGCACCTGATCGCACCCCAGGGCTGCTGGGCAGCAATGAAGGGCGCGCGCCCGGACGCCGAACTCGGCGCGCTCGACGACTCGGTGCACGCCGAGGTGCAGGCGCTCACGGTACCCGGACTCGACGCACGCCGCTGTGTCGTCTGGATGCTTCCGCAGCATTCGAATTCCCAGTCCAGGCAACCGCTGGCGACCGGGCAGCCCCTTTGATCGAGACCGAGCAATGGCATCCGTGTTCTGCGTAGCAAACCAGAAGGGCGGGGTCGGCAAGACCACCACCTGCGTCAATCTCGCCGCCGCGCTGGCCCAGATCGGCCAACGCGTGCTGCTCGTCGACCTCGACCCGCAGGGCAACGCCACCATGGGCTCGGGAGTCGACAAACGCGAGCTCTCGCCCAGCGTCTATCAGGTGCTGCTCGGAATCGCCGAGCTCGGCGCGGCGCGCCGTACCAGCCCGAAGGCCGGTTACGACGTACTCGGCGCCAACCGCGAGCTCGCCGGCGCCGAAGTCGAGCTGGTCGACGAAGAGCGCCGCGAACATCGACTCAAGCGCGTGCTGCGCGCGGTCGATGCGGATTACGACTTCGTGCTCGTCGACACGCCTCCCGCGCTCGGGCTGCTGACCCTGAACGCGCTGTGCGCCGCGCGCGGCGTCATCGTCCCGATGCAATGCGAATATTTCGCCCTCGAGGGCTTGTCCGACCTGGTCAACACCGTGCGCCAAGTGCACGCCAAACTCAACCCCGAGCTGGTGCTCATCGGCCTGTTGCGGGTCATGTTCGACCCGCGCATCACCTTGCAGCAGCAGGTCAGCGAACAGCTCAGGACGCACTTCGGCGACAAGGTGTTCGACTCCGTGATCCCGCGCAATGTCCGCCTGGCCGAGGCCCCGAGCTACGGCCTCCCCGGCGTCGTCTTCGACAAGACCAGCCGCGGGGCGCAGGCCTACGTCGACTTCGCCCACGAAATGGTCCGCCGTGTCGCCCAGCCGGAGTTCGCGTCGTGACACCGACGACGACGGTGCTGATCCTGCCCGGATGGCAAGGCTCGGGGCCCGGGCATTGGCAAAGCCTGTGGGAACGGCGGCACGGCGACCTGCGCGTCGAGCAACACGATTGGGATATCCCGCTTCGCGGAGATTGGATCTGCCAGCTCGAGCACGCTGTGCTGGCGCACTCCGGGCCACTTCTGCTGGCTGCACACAGCCTCGGCTGTCACCTGGCAGCGGGCTGGTCGGCAAGCTCACGCCACGCCAGCCGCGTGCGCGGGGCGCTGCTTGTCGCGCCACCCGATCTGCAGCGCGCCGACCTTCCTGCGGCGCTGCACAGCTGGCGCAGCCACGCGCCCGGCCGGTTGCCGTTCCCCGCCCACCTGGTCAGCAGCGACGATGATCCTTACTGCGCGCCGACCGCAGCGACCGCGCTCGCCGCAGCGTGGAATGCGCGCCATACCGCGCTTCCTGCACTCGGCCACATCAACGCCGCCAGCGGTCTTGGCGACTGGCCACAGGGCCGCGCGTGGCTGAACGAATTCGAATCCACCGAACTCCGTTGACATGAACCCGACCAACCCGCCTTCGGGCAAGAAACGCAAGGGCCTCGGCCTTGGCCTGGAAGCCCTGCTGGGCGCCGGAGGCGCCGATATCACCACCGCCGGACACCCGTCGACGCTGCCGCTGGACGCACTGCAGCCGGGCAGGTACCAGCCGCGCACCCGCATGGACGAAGGCGCGCTGTACGAACTGGCCGAAAGCATCAAGTCGCAGGGATTGATGCAACCGATCCTGGTCCGTCCGGTCGCAACTGGGCGCTACGAGATCATCGCCGGCGAACGGCGCAGCCGGGCCGCGCGCCTGGCCGGACTCGACGAAGTCCCCGTGCTGGTGCGCGAAGTCCCCGACCACTCAGCGCTGGCCATGGCGCTGATCGAGAACATCCAGCGCGAGGACCTCAATCCCCTCGAGGAAGCGCAGGGCCTGCAGCGGCTGATCGCCGAATTCGCCTTCACCCACGAGCAGGCCGCGCAGGCCGTCGGCCGCTCGCGCGCAGCGGTCACCAACCTGCTGCGGCTGATCAACCTTGCGCCCCCGGTGCAGGACATGCTGCTCGCCGGCGACATCGACATGGGCCACGCGCGGGCGCTGTTGGCGCTCGACGGCGCCAGCCAGGTCCAGCTCGCGCAGCAGGTGCATGCGCGCCGGCTTTCGGTGCGCGAAACCGAGCGTCTTTGCGCGCGCCACGGCGCACAGCCGCGCGCAAGCGCAACGGCGGCACCATCGCGCGACGACCGCGAACTCGAACGCCTGGCCGATCAACTCTCGGAACAATACTCGGCGCCGGTGCAGATCCGGGCCAAAGGGCAGGGCAGCAAGCTGCGCGGCGAAATCGCCTTGCGCTTCCACTCCCTCGACGAGCTCAACGGTCTGCTCGCCGTGCTGCGCCAGCCCGGCTGATCGGGATCCAGCGCAGATGTGAGCGCTCACTCCACGGGGTCGTCGCCGAACACCAGCAGGACGGCCGACGCCAACCGTGCGCGCCCCCCGGCGACCTCGCCGCGGCCGAGCAGGCCGATCAGCGCGGTATCGCCCAAGTGCCGGCGAAGCAGTGCGAGCTCGGCGTCGGCGCTGCCGAAATACGCCCGCCCGCGCTCGGCGCCGGCAATGTAGACCGCGCCTCTGGGCCCAGCGCCAAGCCCGCGCGCAATCTCTCCGGCAGCCACGCGCGCGTCGCGCCGCTGCTCGAGTTCGTCGCGCACCTCGGTCGCCAGCCGCACCAGGTCGCGCCGCACTTCGGCTGCGGCGTGCAGCGTGCACGGCCTCTGCCGCATGTCGACCGCCAGCCCGGCGCGCAGCGCTTGCGCGCGCCCCGGCAACAGCCCCCGCGCCCCCGGCGTCCAGCCACCCGTCAACGCCACCCGCGGCGCGAACGCGACGCCCGAAATTCCTCCGCGCAGCACGCCATCGGCGAGCTGGACGCCGTCGCTCACCGCGCCGCTGAGCGATCCGGCACGCGCGCCAAGCTCGTCGAGCAGTTCGTCGACATCAGCCTCTGCCGCATCGGCGTGCACCAGCGCAGCACCGGCCCGCCATCCGTCCAGCCGTTGCGCGCCGGAGAACACGCGGAAATCACGCTGCTGCAACTGCAGCAGCATCACCGCCAACGCAGGCTCTCCGAGCACCGCGGTGTCGCCGCACATGACCCCGCGACCGCTGGCGCCGGCCCAGCGCGCCACGCCGCTGCGCACGCGCAGCGCAGCGACCACCTGTGCCAGCGCCGGGCGCAAGGCCTCGGTGCAATACAGCAAGCCAAGATTCGGCCGCGTCACCGTACCGGGACGCGCGCGCGCCGCGCCGAGCTGCTCGAGCACCTGCTCGAGCGCGACACGCCAGTCGGCATGCCGCCCCAGCGCGGCCAGGTATTGCATCAGCCGCGCCCGCTGCGCCGCCGCGGCGCGCCGGTTGCTCCAGCGGCGGACACGGTCTTCGCCGCGGTCTTCTTCGTCGCCGCCCTGGCGCCGCGCCTGGTGCCCGGCTCCGGCGCTTGCGCATCCTCGGCGGACGTGCTCGACGCGGCGGGAATCGGCCACGGGCTGTCGCGCAACGCCTGCGCCGCGACCTGAGTGAACTGCTGCCCGACCGCGCTCCACCACTGCATCGGATCCATCACCCCCGGCAACGCCGACGCGGCTGCGTCCTTCGCCTCGGGCTCGGCCTCGGGTGCCGACGCGTTGCGGCCCGCATCCGCCGCCGCAGCGCTCCCGGTGCCGCCTGCAGGCTGCGCGCCCGCACCATCGCGCGCCGCGGCACCCATGGCCTGCGCGCCGGCCTGCATCGCGTCGCTCATGCGCTCGGCAAGTCCGCCCAGATCGACATTCATCGTCTTCAGCGCCGACAAGGTCATGCGCTGCACCTCCAGGCCCTGGATCGTCGCCTGTGTCAGCCGCGCGTTGGCCTCAAGCCATTGCAGAACGGCCTTCAGTTCGGTGATCTTGCGTTCGAGCTCGTCCGCGTCCATCGTCGGCGCCATCCAGCTGGCGAAGCTCGACGGCATTCCCGAGCCCTTGAGCAAGGTCTGGAAGAACTCCATGCCGGGCATCGACTGCTTGTTCGCAAATGGATTCATCACGGGCCTCGCGCCACGCCGCGGCGGCGATCGGCCCACCCGATCCGGCACGCGGCGCGTGACCCCAGCATAGCGCCCGGCGCAGCGCTTGCCTACGACCCGCCGCCGCCACGCCCGACGACTCCAGGCCATTGCCGAGACCGGCAACACGCCTTGCCGCGCGCACGGCACAATGGCGACATGACACCGCTGCCGCAACGATGCAACCGCGCAGCGCTGCGAACCGCGGCGCTGGTCTGGCTGCTCGCCGTCGCACCCGCTGCACCCGCCGCACCTCCTGCGACAGCAGCTGCCGCAGTGCCGCGTTCCGACTGGCTGCCGTCGACCGATCTGCACTACGACCTGCGCGGTCACTACCTGATCGGCTTGCGCGGCAGCGGCAGCTTTCTCTGGGTGCACGACGGCGACCGCTACCGCGTCTCGCTGTCGGGGTCCTCGATCGTGCATTTCGCATACACCAGCGAAGGCCGCATCGACGGCGCCTGGCTGGCCCCCGACAGCTACGTCGAGCAGGTCCTGACACGCCGCAAGATCGTCACCTTCGACCGCGCCGCCGGAGTGCTGCGTTTCACTGCGATTGGCGGCACCATGCCGCTGACGCAGCACCTGCAAGACAGCGCCAGCGTGTTCATGCAACTGGCACACGAGCTCGGCAGCGACCCGTCGCTGTTCGCAGCGGGTCGCCGAATGGCGTTTGTCGTCGCGCGCCCAAGCGGAACGACGACCTGGGGCTTCACCGTCGTCGGCCGCGAAACCGTGCGCACCGGGATCGGCGCCCTCGATTGCTGGCACTTGCGCCATGCACCCAGCGACGGCAGCATGGGAGCCGAGGTCTGGCTGGCGCCGTCGCTGAGCAACCTGCCGGTGCAAATCCGGCTGCAGCACGACGGCGACGATTACCTGCTGTTCACGCTGCGCAGCGTGAGCAGGCCATAAAGTCCGCACACCCGGTGTCGTTGCCCTAGGTGTGCACGGCAGCGCGGGCTGCCGCGTTAAGGCATCAAGAAGTCGATGAATCCGAATCTTTCGCGAGGAGCACGTCAACCACCCGCCAGACCCTTGAAACACCCCGTCGCCGCCCTCAACTGCAGCACAAACGAGAAAGCGGGGCCGGCACAGCCAACTGCCACCGCCCCGGGTTCACACAGTGCAGCACCGACGTCAGTGAGGTTCGCCATGCAAACGATGATCTACGATTCCGATGCCTTCTGCGTGTTCCAGCTCGACTGGGGCGAACACACCGCCGGTGACGACGTGCCGTCGCGCCATGGCGGCTATGAAATCGTCGACAAATTCGCGCGCAAGGAAATCTTCATCGAAGGCCGTGTCGCCGACGGTTTCCGGGCTCGCGTGCAACGGCTGATGGCCGATTCGCCGAGCAGCGAAGACATCGACGAGTTCCTCGACGGCTTCTCGTCGCTTTCGCGGCAGAACCTGCACGCGCACTGAAACGCAGCGGCGCTCAGCGCGCGCCCTCGGCCCACGGCCGCGCATGGGTTTCCGCGGCCAGCGCCACGCACACGGCCGCGACCACGACCCAGGCCAGCAGCACGCCGAACGCGGCCTGGAACGCGAACAGCCCGTACAGCCGAACCGCGCCGACGTGGCGCCCGTCCCACAGCGCGTCGAGCACCCAGCCGAGCAGCGGCAGCTGAAGCAGCGCGCCGACCATCACGCCGGTGTTGTGCACTCCGGTCGCGGTCCCGGCGAGTCGCGCGGGGACGGATTCCTTGGCCCACGCGAAACCGACGACCATCGCGCCCGAACCCAGCGCGCCGCCCAGCAGCCCGGTCAGGAGCACCACGCCAGGCGCCCGCGGCCATAAGGTCAGCAACGCAAATCCGGCCACGGTGGCCACCGCCCCGAGCCCGTACGGCAGCTTGCGCGCGCGCAGCCGATCCGACAACCTGCCCCAGAACACGCCGCCGACCGAAAACGCGATGAGCATGCCCGCGATCACCCACGATGCCTGGGCGGGCGTGAAGCCGCGCTGCTGCACCAGGAACGGTGTGCCCCAAAGCGTCGTGAACGTCAGGAATGCTCCGCAGATTCCGCTGGGCGCGACGAACAGCAAGGCCGTGTTGCGCCATCGCCACACCTCGCGCAGGCCTCGCCAGACCTGTGCCGCGTCGTGCGGCGGTTGAGGCGCCAGCCAGTCGCGCCAGCCGCGCTCGTGCGGCGCGTTGCGGATCACACGCCAGGCCAGCGCCGACAGCGCCAGGCATGCAAGGCCGACCAGGGCCAGTGAAGGACGCCAACCGAGTCGGCGCGTCATCGCCAGCAGCGGCGCCTGCGCCAGGACCGCGCCCAGGGTTCCGGCCGACAACGAAAGGCCCGACATGGTGCCGAAAACCCGGGGCGCGAACCAGCGCGCCGATATTTCCAGCAACGACACCCACGCCACTCCGTGGCCCAGCCCGATCATTCCTCGCGCCAGCAGAGCCACCGGCAGGTTCGGCGCCGCCGCGAACAGCAAAGTGCCCAGCCCGGTGACGCAGGTGCCGAAAACGATCAGCGCCTTCGGCCCCCAACGGTCATTCGCAATCCCGGTCGGGATTTGTGAGGCCGCGTAGAAATAGAAATAGGAGGAAGCCAGATTGCCCAGCTGTGCTGCGTCGAGCCCGAAGTCGCGCATCAGTTGCACGTTGAGCACACCCGGGGTGACGCGCAGGAAAAATCCGGCCATGTACGCGGCCGCGGCCAGCGCCCACATGAGCAGCGCCTGGCGCAATGGCGGATGAGGCGGCAGTGTGGTGTCGTGCATTTGGGACCTTGACGGATTCCTTTCAATTTGACCACGGGGAACCTTGTCTTGCGTCAAAGTGGGCGTTCGACGAACCCATAGACTGATCGCTATGGATCTTGCCGCTACCTCCTCCTCCGTGTCGCTTGCCCATACTGGCGAGCTGCGCGCGCAGCAGTTGCGCGGGCGCTCGGGCGAGCTCGCCGTGCGTGTGCTCAAGGCCATGGCGCATCGCGAGCGGTTGTCGATCCTGTGCCTGCTGATGGATGGCGCGATGTGCGTGCGCGATCTCGAGCGCGGCGTCGGCATGCGCCAGGCTGCGCTGTCGCAGCAGCTCTCGCGGCTGCGGGCCGAGAACATCGTCGACGCCGAGCGCCACGGACGCTTCATGCTCTACCGCATCAAGACCCCGCAGGTGCTCGCGGTGGTCCGCGCGCTGTGCAGCGAACTGAGCAATTGACCTGCCCCGTGGCCGATCGCGGCCGGCAGCGCGCGCCCGACTGACTTTCGGCGGGCCGCAGCAATCGCGCGCTGCGCGACCGCAAGCGCTGCTCGCTGCGCTTGCCCGCGACGGCGTCGATGGTTCCAGACGGGTACCGGATGAGGGGCAAAGCACCCGTTCGCGGGTAAGTGCCTGTACAGTAGCTGCATGGGCATGAACATCGTGATCCTCGACGATTACCAGGATGCCGTGCGCAAGTTGCACTGCTTCGAGCGGCTGCACGGCCACGAGGTGAAAGTCTTCAACAACAACGTCAAGGGCGCGGGCCAGCTCGCGGTGCGCCTGCGCGACGCGCAAGCCGTGGTGCTGAACCGCGAGCGCACCATGCTCAACCGCGCGGTGCTCGAAAAATGCCCCAAGCTGCGTCTGGTCGCGCAGATCGGGCACGTCGGCCAGCACCTCGACGTCGACGCCTGCACCCGCCTGGGCATCGGCGTCGTCGAGGGTCGCACGGACCCGGAACCGACCGCCGAATTCACCTGGGCGCTGATCATGTCGGCGATGCGCAGGCTGCCGCAGTACGTGGCCGGGCTCAAGCAGGGCGCGTGGCAGCAGTCGGGGCTGAAGTCGCAGGCGATGCCGGTCAATTTCGGCCTCGGCCAGCGTCTTGCCGGCAAGACGCTGGGCATCTGGGGTTACGGCCGAATCGGACGCCTGGTCGCGCGCTACGGACGTGCGTTCGACATGCGGGTCCTGGTCTGGGGCGGCGAGGCTTCGCAACGCAACGCGCGTGAGGAAGGATTCCAGGTCGCCGAGTCGCGGCAGTCCCTGTTCGCCGACAGCGACGTGCTGAGCTTGCACATGCGCCTGTCCGAAAGCACGCGCGCAGTGGTCACATTGGCCGACCTGTCGAGAATGAAACCGCAGGCGGTTCTGGTCAATACCGCGCGCGCAGAACTCATCGCCCCCGACGCCTTGGTCGCGGCGCTCAATCGCGGCCGCCCCGGAATCGCCGCCGTCGACGTCTTCGAATCCGAGCCGATCATGCGCGGCAACCCGCTGCTGCGGCTCGAGAATGCCATCTGCACGCCGCACATCGGCTACGTCGAATCCGAGCATTACGAACGCCTGTTCGGTCAGGCGTTCGACGCCATCGTCCGCTTTGCCAGCGGCGACTTCGGCTCCCTGCTCAACCCCGGCGCACTGAACCGGGTGCACGCGCCGCCGCCGCCGTAGCGCGCCGCGGTCGCGCCCGGTCCTGCGCTACTTCCCGATGCAGAACCGGCCGAAGATGTCTCCGAGCAATGCATCGGCGCTGACCTCTCCGGTGATGGTCATCAATGCGTCGTGCGCCAGCCGCAGTTCCTCGGCCAGCAGTTCCAGATGTTCGTAGCCGAGTTCGCTCCGCGCCGATTGCAGGTGCCCGGCGCACGCGCTCAGCGCCTGCACGTGGCGCGTGCGGGCCAGGAAGACACCGTCGGGAAGCGCCTGCCAGCCGCACGCCCGCAACAGCTCGGCGCGCAGCTCGTCGAGCCCTGAGTGTTCGCGCGCCGACAGCAGCAGGCCACGGCCGTCGCCCCAACCTTGCGCCGCGGCGAAAGCGTCACGTGCCGCCGCGGCGTCGCCGCGCGCATCGGCCTTGTTCCACAGATGCAGCGGCGCCACCGAGGCGTGGTCCGCGAGCCGGCGCGCGATGCGCGCCTCGTCGGCCGCATACTGCGGCTGCTCCAGCCGGGTGAGATCGTGCAGGAACAGCACCGCATCCGCGTCGGCGATCGCGTCCCAGCTGCGCTGCACGCCGATGCGCTCGACCGGATCGCTGCTGTCGCGCAAGCCCGCGGTGTCGATCACGTGCAGCGCAACGCCGTCGATCTGGATCGATTCGCTGACGCGGTCGCGCGTGGTCCCGGCCACGTCGGTGACGATGGCCAGCTCGGCCCCGGCCAGCGCGTTCAGCAACGAACTCTTGCCCACGTTGGGTTGGCCGGCCAGCACCACCCGCATGCCGTCGCGCAGCAGCGCGCCCTGGCGGGTGCGCTGCAATGCGGCGTCGAGCCGCGCCTGAAGCTCGTCCAGCCGCGCATCGACTTGCGCCGAGCGCACGAAATCGATGTCCTCGTCCGGAAAATCCAGCGTCGCTTCGACCAGTGCGCGCAACGCGCGCAGCTCCGCAGCCAGCGCGTTCACCAGGGTCGAGAGTTCGCCGCTCAGCGCCCGGGTCGCGCTGCGCACCGCACTGGCCGTGGTCGCGTCGATCAGGTCGGCCACCGCCTCGGCCTGGGCCAGGTCGAGCTTGCCGTTGAGAAACGCACGCTGCGTGAACTCTCCCGGTTCGGCAAGGCGCAGACCGCTGTGGCGGCCGCGTTCGAGCACGGTCTCCAGCGCCAGTTGCAGCAGCGCCGCGCCGCCGTGCAACTGCAGCTCGAGCACGTCCTCGCCCGTGTACGAGTGCGGCGCGACGAAATACAGCACCAGCGCGCGGTCGAGAAGTCGCCCGGCCGTGTCGTGCAGCGGGCGCAGCGTGGCCTGCCGCGGCTGCGGCGCACTGCCGCCGCACAGCGCCGCAGCCAGGCCGCCGAGGTCGCGCCCGGAAATCCGCACGATGCCGACTGCGCCGCGCCCGGGCGCGGTGGCCAGCGCGGCGATCGGCGCGTCGCGTGACGCCAGTGTCGGCATCACCGCACCCCGGTCGGCTTCAGGTCGAAGACTTGAACTCCGGGACTCCCATCTTCTTGTTGATGAACCACTGCTGTGCGATCGAGAAGATGTTGTTCGTCAGCCAGTACAGGACGAGGCCCGACGGGAACATGAAGAACATCACCGAGAACGCCAGCGGCATGATCCACATCAGCCGCGCCTGCATCGGGTCCGGCGGCGTCGGATTGAGCTTGACCTGCAGGAACGAGGTCCCGGTCATGATCAACGGCAGGATGTAGTACGGATCCTTTGCGGCCAGATCGTGGATCCACCCCAGCCAAGGAGCTCCGCGCAATTCCACGCTCGACAGCAGGACCCAGTACAGCGCGATGAACACCGGAATCTGGATCACCACCGGCAGGCAGCCTCCCAGCGGATTGATCTTCTCCTTGCGGTACATCTCGACCATCGCCGCGTTCATCGCCGACGGGTCGTCCTTGTGGCGCTCGCGCAGCGCATTGAGCCGCGGCGCGACCGCTTTCATGCGCGCCATCGAACGGTAGCTGGCCGCGGTCAGCGGGAAGAACAGCAGCTTGAGAAGAATCGTCAGGCCGATGATCGACCAGCCCCAATTTCCAAGCAGCTTGTGGATGTGCTCCAGGACCCAGAAAAGCGGCTTGGCGATGATCGTCACCCAGCCATAGTCCTTGACCAGATCGAATCCGGGCGCCAGTCCTTCGAGCTGGCTCTCGACTTCCGGGCCGACGAACAGGCGGTCGTGCTGCACCAGTTGCGCGCCCGGTGCGATCGACGGCAGTTGCATCATGATGCCGGTGGCGTACAGATCGGCTCCGAGCTTGCGCAGATAGAACTGGCGCGACCCCGTCTCCGGTTGCGGCAGCCAGGCCGACACGAAGTAGTGCTGCACGATCGCAGCCCAGCCATCGGCGGCCTCGATGGTCTTGGCCTGCGGCTCGAAATCCTTGAACGCGAACTTCTGGAACTTGCCCTTGCTGTCGTAGACCGCAGCTCCGGTGAAGGTGTGATAGAAGTGCGTGTTGCCCTGCGCCGGCTCCTTGCCGTCGCGAACCAGCTGCATGTACAGCTGCGGCGACACTGCGCTCGTGCCCTTGTTGACGATGTCGTTGCGCACGTCGACGACATAGCTGCCGCGGTGGAACGTGTAGCTGCGCAGCAGCTGCACGCCACCGACCACCGGCGACTGCAGGCGCACGGTCACGCTGTTCGCGCTGCCCAGCGTGGTCGGCCCGGGAAGCACCGTCATCGGCGTCTCGTGGTTCGGAAAATCACCACCGACCAGGCCGCTTTGCGCCATGTACTTGTGCGTCGCGGTGTCGTCGAACAGCACCACGTCATGGCCGGCCTCGCCCTCGCTGGCGTATTTCAGCAGCCGTGCGTAAACCAGATTGCCGCCGCGGCTCGACAGCTTGACGTCGAGCACGTCGGTGCGCACGTCGGTCAGCGTGGCCGGTTGGACCGCAGCGGTCGTCGGCACCGCGGCGCGGCCACCAGCAACCGCTGCTGCCGGAAGCGCCGCACTGCCCAGCGCCGCCGGCTGTGGAACACTGCTCGTGGGCGCCGCGGCGCTGACTCCGGCCACTGGCGGTTCACCGAACAGGCCCGCCCGGCCATTGTCGCGCAGCCACGCGTTGTACAGAAAGATCACCGAGGCGGTGAAGATCACCCACAAAATGGAACGGCGGAAGTCCATGCTGGATCCTGCGTCTGCGATGGAAAATGGAGGGTCTGCTTCTCGGCAGACGAACCATGTATTAGACCTGAGTTCATGTGACGCGCGTCACCGGTCGTCTTCATGGCGCGCTCCGGCATGCTGTGCGGGCTGCTCCGAAGCGCGGCGCCAGGCGTCCCAGCGGAACACCTTCGGCACCGGATCTTCGCCCCCCGCGCACCATGGATGGCAACGTGCGATGCGCAATGCGCCGAGGTAGGTCCCGCGCGCAGCGCCATGCCGACGCAGCGCATCGATGGTGTATTGAGAGCAGGTCGGCGTGAAACGGCACTGGCCGCCGACCCAGGCACTGAACAGCAGCTGATAGCCGCGCACCAACGCGATCAGGACTCGTCTCATCGTCGTCGCGTCGCGTCGTGCCGCTCCGGCACAGGCTCAGCCGCGCCTCGGCAGCAACTGCAGAAGCTGTTGCGCGCTGACGCGCAGATGGGCGCGCAACGCGGGCGAAGCCGCGCTGACGAACTGCGGCGGCAGCTTTTCGGTCAAGCGAACGATCAACGCGCGGCCGCGAAGCACGGACGCGCTTTGCGGATCGCGCAACGCCTCGCGCAGCACCGCGCGCAACACCCGGCGAATCAGGTTGCGGCGTACCGCGGCCCGGCACAAGCGCTTCGGGAGCACGAAACCGACCATGCACGCCGGTTGTTCCGGAGCTCGGTCGATGTCGCGCAAGGCACGAAATTGCAGGCGCAGCGCTCCGGCCTGGACGCCAGGCGCACGCAAGCCCGCCTGGAACGATTCCGGGCGGGTCAGCGACAACAGCACGACGCTCTGGGCGCTCAACGTTCCGGCAGGCTCGCCGCCGCCTGCCGCCGCCCCCAGCGCGTCGGCGGCGAACATGCGCGCGCACCCGGGATGGGCAGCACACGCGTGCGTGGCCAGACCGAGGTTCGTCAGACGGCCAGGCGCTTGCGGCCCTTGGCGCGACGCGCGTTGATCACGGCGCGTCCACCGGCCGTGCGCATGCGCACGAGAAAGCCATGGGTGCGCTTGCGACGGGTCTTCGACGGCTGATAAGTACGTTTCATGATGGTGCTCGGTGATGTCCGCAATGTCCGCAATACGCTCACTGCCCCGGTCACCGCGGCGATGGGCCGGCGGCGATACGGATACGGCAACGGAGGCGTCGGTCTCGCGCCCTCCGGCGCCCCGGAAGACGGGGAGGGCTTTTCGCTTCCAGCAAAACCGCGAGAAAAGCATGCAATTTCAACAAATTGACCGGCGTGTGTCAATGCCTGACGTCGGATCCCCGAGACAAGCTCTAGCGATTCACCCCCCTTCGGGTGCGCCCCTGATCGCCGCGGCCGAAATCTGTGGATAACTTGGTGTCTTGGTCTAAAATCGCCTGCCATTCATTCCGGTCCGTCGCGCGCTTGCCGCCGCGCCACGCCAGCAGGCGCGGGCGCTCTGGCCGGTTGCCGCCGGCGGGCTGCACAGCCGCACCGGACACCGTCTACCCATGTCGCTCGAACAGATCTGGCAGGCCTGCTGCAAGCAGCTTGCCGGCGAAATTCCCGTTCAACAATTCACCGCCTGGATCAAGCCGCTGGCGCCGCCGAACTGGAGTGACGACAACTCCACGGCGACTTTGTCGGTGCCGAACAGATTCAAGATGGACTGGCTGCGGTCGCAGTACGGCAACCGCATCGCCGAAGCGCTGGCCAGCGTCGCCGGCCGTCCGGTTCAGCTCGAGTTCGCGATCCACAAGCCGGCGGCGGCGCGACCGACCACGGCCGCCGCGCGTGAAGTTGCCAGCACGACCCCCGCGCTCGCAGTGACCACAGCAGACGCCGACGACGAGCCCGCAGGCGCGCGTCAGCAGGCTCAGGAAGCGCTCGAGCGTTCACGGCTGAACCCGCTGCTGAGCTTCGACAGCCTGGTTCCCGGCAAGGCCAACCAGCTCGCGCGCGCCGCCGCGCTGCAGGTCGCCGAGAACCCGGGCAAGTCGTACAACCCCCTGTTCCTGTACGGCGGCGTCGGGCTGGGCAAGACGCACCTGGTGCAGGCTGTCGGCAACGCCCTGCTCGCGGTGCGCCCGGGGGCGCGCATCCGCTACCTGCAGGCCGAGCAGTTCGTCAGCGAGGTGGTCAAGGCATACCAGCGCAAGACCTTCGACGAATTCAAGCGCTACTACCACTCGCTGGATCTGCTGCTGATCGACGACGTGCAGTTCTTCGCCGGCAAGGAAAAGACCCAGGAAGAGTTCTTCTACACCTTCGAAGCGCTGGCCGCGAAGCGCTCGCAGATCATCCTGACCAGCGACACCTACCCGAAGGAGCTGCAGGAGATCGACGCCCGCCTGACCTCGCGCTTCGACTCCGGGCTGACCGTCGCGCTGGAGCCGCCCGAACTCGAGATGCGGGTCGCGATCCTGCTGCGCAAGGCCGACGCCGAACTGGTCAGTCTCGGTGAGGACGTCGCGTTCTTCGTCGCCAAGAACGTGCGCTCGAACGTCCGCGAGCTCGAAGGAGCGCTGCGCAAGATCCTGGCCTATGCACGGTTTTCCGGCGAGGCGATCTCGATCGGGCTGGCACGCGAGGCCTTGAAGGACCTGCTGTCGCTGCAGAACCGGCAGATCTCGGTCGAGAACATCCAGAAGACCGTCGCCGACTTCTACAAGATCAAGGTTGCCGACATGTACTCGAAGCGCCGTCCGGCGTCGATCGCGCGTCCCCGCCAGATCGCGATGTACCTGGCCAAGGAGCTGACGCAGAAAAGTCTGCCTGAGATCGGTGAACTGTTCGGCGGGCGCGACCACACCACGGTGCTGCACGCGGTGCGCAAGGTCGCGCAGGAACGAACCCGTTTGCAGGAGCTCAACCAGCAGTTGCACGTGCTGGAACAGACTCTGAAAGGGTGAACAACGCTGTGGACGCAGTGGGGGACGATTCTGCACAACCGGCCCGATGCACGGATCGCGACTGAGTTGTTCTTCGCCATGCCCAGAACGCCCGTGCGTTTTCCCCAGCTGTTTTCTGCTTCAATACATTGATTCGGCGGCTTTTTTTGACTTATCCGCAGCAAACCGCGACCTCCTGTTATCAGTCCCATCCTGAGAAGGAAGAATCACAATGAACAGATTGACCGTAGCGCGCGAAGCCCTGCTGAAGGGCCTGGCCAGCGTGGCAGGCATCGTCGAGCGTCGCCAGACCCTGCCGGTGCTGGCCAATGTTCTGATGCAACCCGCAAACGGCGACCTGACGTTGACCAGCAGCGACATGGAAATCCAGATGTGCATGCGCACCACGCTGGGCGACAGCACCGCGCAGCAGGCGACGACGGTCAATGCGCGCAAGCTGATCGACATCCTGCGCTCGGCTCCTGCCGCCGAAGCGACGCTCGAGTGGGGGGAAGGCAAGTTCACCGTGCGTTGCGGCAAGTCGCGTTTTTCTCTGCAGACGCTTCCGGCCGAGGACTTTCCTCTGGTCAAGGAAGCTGCCGACTACTCCGACATTCCGTTGCGCCTCGGGCAGGGACAGCTCAAGCGCATGCTCGGGCTGGTGCATTTCGCGATGGCGCAGCACGACATCCGCTACTACCTCAACGGGCTGCTGATCGTCGCCGACGGCCATCAGCTCACCCTGGTGGCCACCGATGGCCACCGCCTGGCGCTGGTCACCACCGCAGCCGAAGCCGGAATCGAACGTCGCGAGGTCATCCTGCCGCGCAAGACCGTCACCGAACTGCTGCGCCTGCTCGGCGACGGCGACGAGCCGATCGAACTGCGTTTCGCGTCGAACCAGGCACGGCTGGATTTCGGCGACCTGGAACTGGTCAGCAAGCTGGTCGAGGGCAAGTTTCCCGACTACCAGCGGGTGGTGCCGAAAAGCCACCGCAACCACTTGCAACTTGCACGCCAGGAACTTCTAGGTGCCTTGCAGCGGGTTGCGATTCTGACCAGCGACAAGTTCAAGGGCGTGCGGCTGAACCTCGATGCCGGCGTGCTGCGCGTGTCGTCGAACAACGCCGAACAGGAGGAAGCGGTCGAGGAACTCGACGTCGACTACGCCGGCGATGCGATCGAGATCGGCTTCAACGTCGCTTACCTGATCGACGCGCTGTCGAACCTTCCCGGGGACCAGTTGCGCATCGAATTGCAGGACGGCAACAGCAGCGCGCTGATCACCATGCCCGAAGACGCCGGCTTCAAGTACGTCGTCATGCCGATGCGCATTTGACGCGCGCCTCGCGCCGCGCGTCGTGGCCGATGCGGCCGACGCGCTAGGATGCAAGTCTTGACCGAGTTCTCCATGAGCGAAACCCCCAGCAGCAGCTACAGCGAATCGTCGATCCAGATCCTCGAGGGCCTCGAGGCGGTGCGCAAGCGCCCCGGCATGTACATCGGCGACACGTCCGACGGCACCGGACTGCACCATCTGGTGTTCGAAGTCGTCGACAACTCGATCGACGAGGCGCTGGCCGGCTACTGCGACGACATCGTCGTCACCATCCACAGCGACAACTCGATCAGTGTCGAGGACAACGGGCGCGGCATCCCGATCGGCGTCAAGCTCGACGACAAGCACGAACCCAAGCGCAGCGCGGCCGAGATCGCGCTGACCGAACTGCACGCCGGCGGCAAGTTCAACCAGAACAGCTACAAGGTGTCTGGCGGCCTGCACGGCGTGGGCGTCAGTTGCGTCAACGCACTGTCGCGCTGGCTGCGCCTGACGGTGCGGCGCGACGGCGAGGTGCACGTGATCGAGTTCGCGCGCGGCGCGGTGCAGAACCGGCTCACCGAGCTGCGCGACGGCGTCGAGGTGTCGCCGATGCGCGTGCAGGGCAAGACCGACAAGCGGGGCACCGAAGTGCACTTCCTGCCCGACACGGAGATTTTCGAGGCCGTCGACTTCCACTACGACGTGCTCGCCAAGCGTCTGCGCGAACTCTCGTTCCTGAACCACGGCGTCAAGATCCGGCTGGTCGACGAGCGCCAGGGCAAGGAGGACAACTTCGCCTACACCGGCGGCGTCAAGGGGTTCGTCGAGTACATCAACCGCGGCAAGACGGTGCTGCACTCGAACATCTTCTACGCCAACGGAAGCAAGGACACCGAGCACGGTTCGTCGATCGTCACCGAGGTGGCGATGCAGTGGAACGAGGGCTACGCCGAGAACGTGCTGTGCTACACCAACAACATCCCGCAGCGCGACGGCGGCACCCACCTGACCGGGATGCGCGCGGCGATGACCCGCGTGATCAACAAGTACATCGAGGACAACGAGCTGGCGAAGAAGGCCAAGGTCGAGATCAGCGGCGACGACATGCGCGAGGGCCTGGCCTGCGTGCTGTCGGTCAAAGTGCCCGACCCGAAGTTCTCCAGCCAGACCAAGGACAAGCTGGTCTCCAGCGAAGTGCGCGCCCCGGTCGAGGACGTTGTCGCCAAGGCGCTGACCGACTTCCTGCTGGAGAACCCGAACGACGCCAAGATCATCTGCGGCAAGATCGTCGAGGCGGCGCGGGCCAGAGAGGCCGCACGGCGCGCGCGCGAGCTGACGCGGCGCAAGGGCGTGCTCGACGGCATGGGGCTGCCGGGCAAGCTGGCCGACTGTCAGGAGAAGGACCCGGCGCTGTGCGAGATCTACATCGTCGAGGGCGACTCGGCCGGCGGCAGCGCCAAGCAGGGGCGTGATCGCAAGTTCCAGGCCATCCTGCCGCTGCGCGGCAAGATCCTCAACGTCGAGAAGGCGCGCTACGAGAAGCTGCTGACCAGCAACGAAATCCTCACCCTGATCACCGCGCTGGGTACCGGAATCGGCAAGGACGATTTCGACGTCTCCAAGCTGCGCTACCACCGCATCATCATCATGACCGACGCCGACGTCGACGGCGCCCACATCCGCACCCTGCTTTTGACGTTCTTCTATCGGCAGATGGCCGAGCTGGTCGAGCGCGGCCACGTCTACATCGCCCAGCCGCCGCTGTACAAGGTCAAGCACGGCAAGGACGAGCAGTACCTGAAGGACGCGCACGAACTCGACGCCTATCTGCTGCAGGTGGCGCTGAAGGACGCCAGTGTCGTCACCGCCGAGGCGCCGGACGCGCCGGTGCTGGCCGGCGACGCGCTGCAGCAGCTGGCGCGCCAGTACATGCTGGCCGAAAGCGTCATCGAGCGTCTGTCGGCGTTCATGGACCTGGAGGCGCTGCGTGCGCTGAGTGCGGGCGTGGCGCTGCAGCTCGACACCCCCGAGCAGGCGCAGGCCTCGGCCGAGGCCTTGCAGAACGCCTTGCTGGCCGCGCACGCCAACGGCGTGGCGCCGACCGTGCGCGCCGAGACCGATCCGCGCAACGACAAGCAGCTGCTGCGCATCGCGCGGCATCACCACGGCAACGTGCGCAGCAGCGTGATCAGCGCCGATTTCGTGCACGGCGCCGACTACGCCGTGCTGGTGCAGACCGCGCAGACCTTCGGCGGCCTGCTCGGCGCCGGCGCCAGCGTGGTCAAGGGGCACGGCGACAACGCCAAGACCGCGGCGGTGGCCGATTTCCGCGACGCGATGACCTGGCTGCTGCGGCTGGCCGAAGCCAGCGTCGGCCGCCAGCGCTACAAGGGCCTGGGCGAAATGAACCCGGAGCAGTTGTGGGAGACCACGATGGACCCGGCCGTGCGCCGGCTGCTTCGGGTGCAGATCGAGGACGCGATCGAGGCCGACCGCGTGTTCACGATGCTGATGGGCGACGAGGTCGAACCCCGCCGCGACTTCATCGAAACCAACGCGCTGCGCGCGGCGAACATCGACGTGTGAGGTTGTGTCCCTGAACTCAATTGATGTCATTTCTGGACGAAATCGATGTCAGCTTCGGGCGCACGGCAGCACCTAGGGTGCAACGTGTGAGTTCACCCTGCCAGCTTGTTCAAAGGATGTTGAGCTGGAACAGCCGACCCGTTTGCGCTGATCCTTGCGCGAACGCGAGGGTCACCGAGACGCCAAGGCTACGCAACTAGCCGCGGAAACGCTCCGCCCCGCGCGCTCGTTGCAACCGGCCGTCTCGTCGGGGAGGGTTTCGACCACCCGCCGCTGGACACCCTGGTGCTGGCGATGCCAATTTCTTGGAAGGGGACGTTGCAGCAGTACGCCGGGCGGCTGCATCGCGACTCAGCCTTCAAGCGCGACGCGCGCATCGTTGACGTTGTCGACACCGGCCACCCAGCGCTGTTGCGGATGTGGGAGCGGCGCCAAAGAGGATATCGGGCGATGGGGTATGTCGTCGGGGAGCCGCGGGCGTAGTGCCCGCGGTGACGAGCGCGAATCGAAGGCGTTTCGACGGCCTACGTTCAGATGAATGACGAGCGGCCAAGCCTACGGGGCAGCGTGTCGAATCCGCAGAGCTCGTCGGCGGACTCGATGTCCAGTCGGGTGTGGCGCGTTTCCTCCGGCGCGGGATCCGACAACGCGAGATATGAATTGGTTGTGATTTTGTCGGGGAACACGGCCAGACAGTCGCCCTTGCCCTTGGTCGACTTGTACAGGATTCCCTCGTAGCCGCTTGCCCTGACAATTTCAGCAAGAATCTGGCCGTTGGCCGGAAGTCCGAACTGCGCGGGGCGGCCGCGCCAGTTTGGCTCGAAAATGCTGACATACAGTTGCTGGGCCGTACGAACCATGTAAGACCGCCGGTTCGTGAGGCCGAGCCGCTTGCGCAGCGTTTTGGCGCGTTCGGGCATGTCGATGCGACGGTAGAGCTTGGCGACGGCGTCAAGAGCAGTTGGGGTCCGTAGATCCAGGACGTTGTCGATCCGTCCGGAGATCCTGACCACCGAGAAGCTGTCGCGTCCCGCCAATGCGAGCTCTTGCGGCGCGAGGCCGCTGGACTCGTCTGAGCGTGGGGCGGCGAATCGCTCGCGGTACGCCGTCTCGTAGTCCTCGGCCAAATAAAGGGCAGGCCAAGGCAGCAGCGTCCCTTCGTCCAGCTCGACGCCGGCATTGAAGCGTCCGCCGAACGAGCGCAGGCTTCCAGCGGCCGAGAGCGGGACAAGGCTGAACTCGTGGGGGACTATCCTCGCCCAATGCTCGATCGGCAGACTTGTGAGATGAGGTGATCCCTGGAGGGCGTCGATCAGCTGGGGCCGCAGGCGATCCCGCGCTGGACGCAGCGCAAAGAAGAGCTCTCGGCTCAGCTCTTCCAGATCGGCGGACAGGGCCTCCCAGCGCCGAAGGTCGGCAGAGGAAAAGCGATCGAGTTCGAGAATCCCAGGCGCGGCTCCAGCTGCCGGCTTGGGAGGGGGCCTTTTAGGCTTGGGCACGGCGGGCGCGTGGCGACGTCGCTGCGCGCTGATTCGCAACTTGTTCAGTCATCGCATTGATGATGAATTTTCGTAGGCGCTCGTAGCGCCCCAGCCGGATCATGTCCTTGGGAGAGACGTCACCTAGCATGGGATTGCGGGTGCCAAACCAAGCAACGGTTCGCTCGACGTCACCGTCGAAGATCTGCGCGACCATGTTCATCGTGTTGCCAATCTCCTCCAGGCGATCGCGAACAGCGGCCGGCATCTGGGCATCGAAACGCACTGAGCTCACGGCGACCGACGAGAGCCGCGAGATGTCCACCTTCTTGAGTTGGAGTCGGTCCTGAACCAGCTTGGGCTGGAACGACGCACCATGCCCGAACTGCATGACGTCCGGTGGCAAGGACTCGAACAAACCCATTGCGCTCATCTCAACCTCCTTTGTAGCCCGACCGTGGATCAGGTCGGCCGGGGTCATCGTGCTTGCGTCAGATAGCACGATCGGAACATGATTGAACCACGGTTTCAACAAGAACGCTTGGCGCCCACTTTCCCCTACTTCTAGACATCATGGTCGCCGCCCGAGGGCAGATGGCCGGTCCCCAACATCGTAGGTTGCGCGCCGAGGCGCGTAGAGCTACATGCTGTGGCATAGGCCATCAGCAAACAGGAGACCGACCATGGAAAAGGGTACCAAGATACATGTGGGTTTGGACGTCCATAAGGACAGCATCACGGTGGCTGCGGCCGAGCCAGGGCGAGATAAAGCTCGCTTGGTGGGCAAGGTCGTGCATGACGTTCCCAAGCTGTTGAAGGTTCTCACCAAGCTGGGCACAGTCGATGGACTGCACATCGTCTACGAGGCCGGCCCGACGGGCTACGGGTTGCAGCGGGCATTGGCTGCCAGGGGCTATGCGTGCGAGGTCATTGCGCCGTCGAAGACACCTCGGCAGTCTGGCCAGCGGGTCAAGACCGACGCCCGAGACAGCCTGGATCTGGCCGAGTACTCGCGTGCCGGCACGCTGACGCCCGTGTGGATCCCCGACCCCGAGGACGAGGCGATCCGCGATCTGTCACGGGCGCGCGAGGACGCCGTCAACAACCGCACGCAGGTGCGTCAACAGCTCAAGGGGTTCCTGCTGCGTCACGACCGGCGCTATGGCGGGAAGACCTCCTGGTGTGCCACGCACGACGACTGGCTGGCCAGGCAGAGCTTCGACTCGGCGGCCACGCAGACGGCCTTCACCGAGTACTGGCAAGCGGTGAAGGCTGCCGACGAACGTGTGGCGCGGTTGACGAAGGCGCTGCAGGAATCGATCACAGGTTGGCGCTTCGAGCCGGTGGTCGATGCTTTGCAGGCGTTGCGTGGAGTGGCTGCGGTCAGCGCGATCGGCCTGGTCGCGGAGATCGGTTACCTCAGCCGATTCGACCACCCACGCAAGCTCATGGGCTACCTGGGCCTGGTGCCTTCGGAGCACTCCAGCGGCGAACGTACGAGCCGAGGCAGCATCACCAAGACGGGCAACGGCCATGCGCGCAGGCTGCTGATCGAGGCGGCCTGGAGCTACCGATTCAAGGCCCGGGTGGGCAAGGAAATCAACGCCCGCCAGCAGGGGTTGTCCGAGGTGATCCGCACGATTGCGTGGAAGGGACAGTTGCGACTGACCAGCCGCTACGCCGCCCTACAAAAACGTGGCGTTCAGGCCACCCGAGTTCGTAAATATTCGGTGAGCACGTTGCCGTGCGTGCTCAGCGGCAGAGGACGGATCTGAAGTCTGGCTGCATGGGGTAGAGCCAGATGTCCTTGGTAGGCAGGGTCGGCGTGTGACTGGTG
>JAJZEB010000098.1 GCA_021805805.1 Pseudomonadota bacterium
TGCCGCGCGTCTGCTAAAGTGCGAAACGGTTCGACTGGATGCGTCCAATTCGCGCGGGGCCGCCCGCCTCGCCCGCCTCATGCCGATGTTCGTTTCGCGCAAGCACGCCGATGGTTCGCTGGACCGAGGAGCCTGGCCCTGGCGGCGCTGCCGCATGCGCTTGCGCAGCGTGGCGTAGACCGCGGTCCGACGTGCCGCGGCCCGACACGCCGCGGCCGACGCCGGCTGTCCGCTGCCGGTGACCGACGATCAGGCGGCCGCAGCGCCGCCAGCCAGAGCCCATCATGACCGAACTCGAATTCAAAGCCCTTGCGCGCGACGGCTACAACCGCATCGCGCTGGTGTCCGAGGCCTTCGCCGACCTCGAGACGCCGTTGTCCCTGTACCTGAAACTGGCCCGCGGCAGCGACTCCGGGCGCAACACCTTCCTGCTCGAATCGGTGGTCGGCGGCGAGCGCTTCGGCCGCTACTCGTTCATCGGCCTGAACGCGCGCACCGAGCTGCGCGTGAAGGATGGCGTGACCCGCGTGCTGCACGACGGCGCCGAGGTCGAGACCTCGACGCAACCGCCGCTGGAGTTCCTCGAATCCTGGCGCGCGCGCTTCAAGGTTGCGCTGCCTGCCGGCATGCCGCGCTTTTGCGGTGGCCTGGCCGGCTATTTCGGCTACGAAGCGGCGCGCTACATCGAGCCGCGGCTGCAGGCCTCGGCGGCGGCCAATCCACGCCCGGATCCGATCGAGCTGCCCGACATCGCGCTGCTGCAATGCGAGCAGCTGGCGGTGATCGACAACCTGTCGGGCAAGCTGTATTTCATCGTCTACGCCGACCCGGCGCAACCCGAGGCGTACGCGACGGCGAAGTCGCGGCTGCAGTCGCTGCGCGACCAGCTGCGCTATTCGGTTTCGGCGCCGGCCATGCCGCGGTCGCAGGTCACTCCGGTCGAGCGCGAGTTCGACAAGGCCGACTACCTGCGTGCGGTCGAGCGCGCCAAGGAGCTGATCGCGGCCGGCGAGTTCATGCAGATCCAGGTCGGTCAGCGGCTGCGCAAGCGCTACACCGAATCGCCGCTGGCGCTGTACCGCGCGTTGCGTTCGCTGAACCCCTCGCCGTACATGTATCTGTACGACTTCGGCGACTTCCAGGTCGTCGGCGCGTCGCCCGAGATCCTGGTGCGCCAGGAAGCCACCGACGACGGCCAGAAGGTCACCATCCGGCCGCTGGCCGGAACGCGCCCGCGCGGCGCCAGCCCCGAACTCGACGCGCGCCACGAGCGCGAGCTGCTGGCCGATCCGAAGGAGCGCGCCGAGCACCTGATGCTGATCGACCTGGCGCGCAACGACATCGGTCGCATCGCGCTGACCGGGACCGTCAAGGTCACCGAGGCGTTCGCCATCGAGCGCTATTCGCACGTCATGCACATCGTCAGCAATGTCGAAGGCATGCTGCGCCCCGGACTGGGTGCGCTCGACGTGCTGCGCGCGACCTTCCCCGCCGGCACGCTGTCGGGCGCGCCGAAGATTCGTGCCATGGAGCTGATCGACGTTCTCGAGCCGACCCGGCGCGGGTTGTACGGGGGCGCCGTCGGCTACTGGAGCTACGCCGGCGACATGGACCTGGCGATCGCCATCCGCACCGGCATCGTCAAGGACGGCTGGCTGTACGTGCAGGCCGCAGCCGGCGTGGTCGCCGATTCGGTTCCCGAGATGGAATGGCGCGAAACCGAGGCCAAGGCGCGCGCGGTGCTGCGCGCGGCCGAGCAGGTGCAGGAAGGGCTCGACGGCTGACGCGTGGCGGCTGCGCGCAAGCCGCGCGCAGCTTGACTACCATGGTTCGGCCCGTGGCCTCGCCAGGCGGGGTCAGGAACCAACAGGAGATACGAATGAAACTGTATTTCAGCCCTGGAGCGTGTTCGCTGTCGCCGCATATCGTGCTCCACGAACTCGGATTGCCGGTCGAAACGGTCGCCGTCGACTTGCGCAGCAAGGTCATGGCGGGTGGTGGCGATTTCCGCACCGTCAATCCGAAGGGCTACGTGCCGGTTCTGCAGCTCGACGACGGCGCGGTGCTGACCGAAGGGCCGGCGATCGTGCAGTATCTGGCAGACCGCAAGCCTGAAGCCGGCCTGGCGCCGGCCAACGGAACCTTCGAGCGCTACCGCCTGCAGGAGTGGTTGAACTTCATCTCCACCGAGCTGCACAAGCAGTTCAGCCCGCTGTTCAACCCCGAGTCGAGCGACGCGGTCAAGGCCGCGCAGCGCAAGCGCCTGGGCGAGCGTTTCGACTATCTGGCACAGACACTGGCGACCCAGGACTACCTGCTTGCGGGCGGATTCTCGGTGGCCGACGCGTACCTCTACACGGTGCTGGGCTGGACCGCGCACGTCGGCCCCGATCTGGCCGGCTGGCCGGCGCTGCAGGGCTATCTGGCGCGGGTGCAGGCGCGCCCGGCGGTGGTGCGCACGCTGGCCGCCGAAAGCCAGGCCCGACGGGCTTGAAGCTGCGCGGCTGCAGCTGGCGCGACGCGCTGGCCGCGTTGGCGTGGAGCGCGCTGCCGGTGGCCATCGCGGCCGCCGGCGTGCCGCCGCTGCTGCAGGCCACGGTGGTCGTCAACGGCCTGCTGGCACTGATCTGGCTCTGGAGCCGGGTGCGCGACATCCCGGTGTTCGCGCAGGACGAGACGCTGGCCTCCGGAGCGCGGCTGGGCGCCTTGTTCAGCGTGCGCATGGCGCTGTTCTACGCTGCGGCGTGCGCGCTGGGCGCGTTGCCCGCGCTGCTGGCCGGAAGCTTCGCGCCGCTGCTCGCGCGGGCATGGGCGCACCGCTTCGCCTGCGTCGGCTGGCTGGCGCTCGGCGCCGCTGCAGCCACGCTGGCGGCGCTGCTCGGCACGGTGCCTGCCGGCGTGCCGCTGTTCGCTGCGCTGGCTGCCGGTGTCGCCTGGTTGCTCGAGGACGCTGCCGCGGGCGCTCCGACGCTGGCGCACTGCGGTGCCGAGCGCTTTGTCTTCTATCGGCTGATCGGCGGCGCCGTCACGCTTCCGGTGGCATCGGTGGTGGCAGGCGAGAACTGGCTGCGGCAGTCGCCGCCGCACGCCTGGGAGCTGATGCTGCTGCAGATCGCGCTGGCCGCGACTGCGCTGCTGCTGCGCTGGGGGCGGCGTGACCACGGGCGCATCGACCCGCGCGCGGTGCTGCTTCTTCCCGGCGCATTGCTGCTCGGCCTGATGCTGCGCGTGTGGCCGGGTTGGTCCGACGCGGCGGCGGCGCTGGTCGTCGCCGCGGCCGCCGCAG
Source organism: Pseudomonadota bacterium (assembly GCA_021805805.1). GTDB lineage: Bacteria > Pseudomonadota > Gammaproteobacteria > Burkholderiales > Burkholderiaceae_C > Thiomonas_A. Next base: position 3,287 of record JAJZEB010000098.1, read on the forward strand.
CGAGCTACCAGATCCAGGGCACGAAGCGCTGCGTGCGCGCGCGGTAGGCAGCGTAGTCGGGCCAACGCTGCAGCAGCAGCTTCTCCTCGAGCGCGGATTTGCCGCGCAGCACCAGCACCAGCAGCACCCAGCCGAGCACGCGGGGCAAGTCGGGCGCTGCCGCTGGCAGCGCGGCGCAGCCCAGCAGCAACGCGCTGTACATCGGATGGCGCACGCGCGCGTACGGGCCGCCGGTGACCATGCGGGCGCCGTCCTTCGGCTCCGGGCGCACGTTGAAGTTTCCAGGTCGGTTGTACGCGAACACCCAGCCGGCCAGCGCGACCGCCGCTGCGGCCAGTGCCCACGCCGCGGCGCCCGGGCGCCAATGCGCGGGCCACAGCAGCATCGCGGCGATGATGCCGAACTGGGCCGCAACCCAGGCGTGGGACGCGGTCGCGACAGGGCGGGTCGGCAGGGTGGGCATGGGCGTGGCGCCGACGACACGCCGGCGGCTTGGTGTAAGGGTTTGCTCGTATCATAGGGGTCTGGTGATTCGATGCAGCAGCACAACGAGGTTCCCCGACGATGATCGACAAGGCGGACGCGCAGGGACGGCTCAAGCCCGGCGAGGTGCTGATCCTCGGCCGCACCCATGAGGGTCGCGCGTTTCGTCCGAGCGACTGGGCCGAGCGCCTGGCCGGCGTGATGGCGCAGTTCGGCCCCGGCAACGGTCGCCAGGGCCAGGGACACCTGTGCTATTCGCCGTACTGCATGCCGACGCTGGTCGACGGTGTGCGCGCGGTCGTCGTCAGCCGCGCGCTGGCCGACGTCGAACCGCGGGCGTGGAACTTCGTCCTCGGATTCGCACGCGACAACAACCTCGAGACAGTCGAGGCCTGCATTCTCGACGTCGACGGCCCGGCCTCGCCGCAACCGGTGCGCCTGCTGGCCTGAGCGCAGGCGCCGCGGCGCGCCTGCGCCGGTGTTTTCGGCCTCAGGCCCCCGCCTGCCAGTACGCTGCGCCGAGCAGAGTCAGCACCAGAATCCAGCCCGACCACTGCGGCGCCACGCGCGCCAGCGCCAGCGCCAGCGCCACGGCCGATGCGACCGAAGCGACGTTGCGCAGGTCGCCGAATACGAGTTGGAACAGCTTTTTCATCGCTTCACGCTCCCTGCAGCGCCGGCGTGCGGCGCAGTTGCCATGCCAGCAGCCGCCCGGCGCCGGCGTACAGTGCGAACAGCAGCAGCAGCGTGACGTCGCCCAGCGGCCAGACGCCGGTTTCCGAAACCAGCCCGCCGAGGCTCCAGAAGCTGCCGAACGCCAGCAGCGCACAGGCGACGGTGAACTTCATCGTGTTTTCAGGAACCCGGGTCAGCGGCGCGCGCAAAGCCGCGCCGAGCGCGATCACCGCGAGCAGCGCGGCCAGCGCGCTGCCGCTGGCGTCGACCCAGCTCAGCGCGTGGCCGAGCGCGACGACCAGCAGCCAGACCTCGAGGCCTTCGAGCAGCACGCCCTTGAATGCGATGGCCCACGCCGCGCGGCGCTCGGCATGGTCGAGTTCGGCGCGTGTTTCGCGGAATTCCTCGGCTTCGTCGTGCAGCCGGGTGCGGCCGGCGTAGCGGCGCACCGCCTTGACGTACCAGCGCAGCCCGAACAGCAGCAGGAACAGGCCGATCGCGGCGCGGATCACGTCGATGTCGGCCTGCACGACGGCCAGGCTGGCACCGGTGGCCGCGATCAACGCGGCGACCACCGCCAGTGCGGCCAGCGCGGCCGAACCGGCGCGCGCCCAGCCGATGCTCAGCGCCACCGCGAGCACGATGGTGAAGGCCTCGACCCATTCGACTGCCGAGGCCAGGAAAATGGCGGTGATTCCGCCCCATTGTGTTGCGTTCATCAAGCTCGGGACTCCGTGTTGTTCAAGCGTTTCGAATCGGTTGCTCGGTAGAGCAGCATTTGTGCGCTGTCGATGCGCAGCCCCAGTTCGCTGCCCGCAGGCAGCGCGGCGTCGGTGTGCACGCGCAGTGTGATGCCGTGCAGCGCGCAGTGCAACTCGACTCCGTCGGCGGTCTGCACGCAGGCGAGCACGCGTGCCCGCGCGTCGGTCGCGCCGCTGCCTGCAGGGCGCAGCGCAGTGCCCGGCAGGTAGGCGTTCAGCGACGCGTCCGCTGCGCCGCGCGGCGCAGCGCAGCTGCCCCAGGGCAGGTGCAGCGCGCCGTCGGCGATGCGCGCCGGCCAGGGGCCGCGGGCATGCACGAAGCGCGCCACGGTTTCGTCGGCCGGTGCCTGCAACAGCCGCGCCGGGGTATCGATCTGACGCAACCGCCCGCCGTCGACGATTCCCACGCGGTCGCCCAGCGCCAGCGCCTCGCGCTGATCGTGGGTGATGTACAAGGCGGCCAGGCCGTGTTCGCGCACCACCGCGCCGATCAGCGCGCGGAGTTCCTCGCGCAGCGCGGCGTCCAGGTTCGACAGCGGCTCGTCGCACAGCAGCAGCCGCGGGCGCACGGCCAGCGCGCGGGCCAGCGCCACGCGCTGCTGCTGGCCGCCCGACAGCTCGTGCGGGCGGCGCGCGCCCAGCGCGCCGAGGCCGACGCGATCGAGCATGCGCTGCGCCTCGCCGGTCGCGTCGGTGCGGCGGCGTGCGCGAAGCGGCAGCGCGACATTGTCCAGCGCGCTCAGGTGCGGCCACAGAGCGTAGTCCTGGAACACCATGCCGAGTCCGCGGTGCTGCGCCGGCAGCGCGCGCATTCCGGGGGCGTCGACCAGCGTGCCGTCGAGCGCGACGCGCCCGCGGTCGACCTGTTCGAGGCCGGCGACAATGCGCAGCAGCGTCGTCTTGCCCGACCCCGAGGCGCCGAGCAGGCAGACGATCTCGCCGCGCGCAAGGTGCAGGTCGAAGCCGCTCAGTGCGGCATGCGCGCCGTAGCGCTTGTGGACGTCGTCGATCTGCAGCAGCGGGGTCATGGCGAGCGTGGAGTGGTGGGCAGCGCGCGGCCCAGGCGCGCGAACGCGACGCGCGCGACCAGCGCGAAGGCCAGCAGCAGCGCAATTCCCAGCAGTTGCAGCCGGGCCTGCAGATGCAGCTGGAAGCCGGCAGCGGCGTCGAGCAGCGCCACCGCCAGCGGCGGGTGGCCAGCCGGGTACAGCAGCTCGGACGCCGGAAGTTCGAATGCGATGTGCAACGCGGCCAGCAACCACGCGGTGAACAGCGCGCGCGCCAGCAGCGGCAGCTCGATCGCGCGCAGCGTTTGCAGCCGGCTCAGGCCGTGCACCTGCGCGGCTTCGCCCAGGCGCTGGTGCAGCTGCGCCAGCGGGCCCTGCAGGATCTTCGCCGACAGCGGAAGCGCCAGCGCGACGTACGCCATCGCCAGCAGGGTGCTGCCGCCGTACAGCGGCGTGATCGGCTGGTTGTACGCCAGCACGTAGGCGGCGGCCAGCACCACCCCGGGCAGCGCCATCGCCGCCAGCAGCAGCATTTCCAGCGCGCGCGCCGTACTGCCGCGGCGATTCAGCAGCGCTGCGGCCGGCCACGCCAGGGCGACGGTCGCGCTCGCGGACAGCACGGCCAGGCGCAGCGAATAGCCGAATGCCGGCAGCACCTGAGCGAAGCCGGCGCTGTCGCCCGAGCCCGGTTGCAGCGCCAGTTGCGCGGCGGCGCCGAGCGGTACCGCCAGCGCGACCAGCGCCAGCAGCGCAGCGCCCGCGGCGTGCGCTGCGGCCACGCGCCGCGACAGCCGTACCGGCGCTGCCGGGCGGTGCCGCGGCCCCAGCGTCGCCGTTGCGGCGCGGTTGGCGCGGGCCTGCAGCAGCAGCGCCGGGACGACCAGCGCGAGCAGCAGCCACGAACTGGCCGCCGCAGCCGGGAAATTCAGCGGCATCGAATTGACCGCCTGCTCGATGGCGTAGGTCGCCATCTGGAAGCCGCTGCCGGCCCCCAGCGTCGCGGCAACCGAAAAGTCGCTGATCGACTCGGCGAACGCTGCCGCGGCGCCCGCGGCCAGCGCCGGCAGCAGCGCGGCAATCGCCAGCCGCAGCCGCTGCCAGCGGCCCAGGCCGAGCACCCGCGCCGCCTCCTGCGCCGCGGCGCCGCCGTGTTCGAGCGCGCTCTGCACGGCGAGGAAGACGAACGGCAGCGCCTTCAGCGCCAGCGTCAGCACGATTCCCGCCGGGCCGAGCAGCCACTGCGCCGCGGCGACCGCTGCCGGCCAGCGCGCCAGCGGTCCGACCGGCGCCGCCAGCAGCATCCAGCCCGACGCCAGCATATAGCCCGGCAGCACCAGCAGCGCCCACACTCCGGCCTCGATCCAGCCGCGCCAGGCCACGGTGCTGCGCACCCGCAGCCACGCCAGCCAGGCCCCGAGCGGCGCCGCCAGCAGCGTTGCGCCGAGCGCGACCAGCGCCGAATGGCGCAGCGCCGGCAGCATGCCGGCGCCGATGGCCTCGGCGAACGGGCGCAGGCTCGGGCGCAACGAACCGTGCAGCAGCCCCGGAACCACGGCACCGAGCAGGAAGCCGAGCAGCGGCCAGCCCCACAGCGCCAGTGCGGCCATCCCGAGCGCAGCGGCGGCGACGACGCCCCACGGCGCACCGGCCGCGGTGCGTGCGCGGCTGGGGCTGGGGAGCGGGGCCGCGACGGCTCCGTCAGCGCACGACATGGGTCGTGAACCAGGAGTCGACCGCACCCTCGCGCGGGCCCCATTGCGTCGGCGACAGCGCGACCGCGCGCCCGGCGTGCAGCGCCGCAGCGGCAGGCAGCGGCGCGACGCCGGCGACCAGCGGCACGTAGTTGGAATCGGCCGCCGGATCGCCGTGCTGCAGCGCACGCTGGCCTTGCGGCGACAGCACGAACTCGATGAAGCGACGCGCCTGCTTCAGCTGCGCGCCGCGGACCTGGGCGCCGATCGCCAGGTCCGACGGCAGCAGCGTCGTCGGCTGCGGCATCAGCACCTGCAGCTGAGGCCTGCCGCGGGCGAATCCGAGCGCGGCCGAACTCTGCACCAGCGCGACGTCGATCTGGCCGAACTGCAACGCACGCAGCGTCACGCTGTTCGTCGGGTAGACGCGCAGGCCATTGCGCTTGAGGGAGTCGAAATAGCGCTTGCCGGCGGCGTCGCCCATCGCCTGCAGCACCCCGGCGACCAGCGGGTAGGTCGGGCCCGAGATCGCCGGGTTGTCCATGCCGACCTTGCCGCGCAGTGCCGGCGCGAGCAGGTCGGCCCAGCCGTGCGGCCGCGCAGCTGCGGGCAGCCGCGCGGTGTCGACCAGCATCGCCCCGGTGTAGGTCACGCCGACCGGGACGTAGCAATGGTCGGACGGCTGCAGCGCGCGCCCCTGCGCGGAGTAGCGCACCTGCGGCGTCCAGCCGCAGGCAAGCCGGTGCTCGCTGGCGAACTGGTGCATCGCCAGGTTGCCGTCGAACCACAGCACGTCCCATTGCGGGCGCGCGCCCTCGGCCTGCACGCGGGCCAGCAGCGGCCCGGTGCTCAGGTGCACCAGATTGACCGCGATGCCGGTGGCGCGCGTGAAGGCGTCGACCGCGGCCTGGTCGTAGCCCATCGCGGCGTAGACGGTCAGCGGCGTGGCGTGCGCGGCCAGCGGCGCCAGCAGCGCGGCGCAGGCCCAGATTCGGATGCGGCGGATCATGGCGAGTCGAGATGGAAGCGGACCCAGATTTCGAACGACAGTGCACGGCCCGCGAGCGCCGCCGGAGTCGGCGGACAAGGCGCGTTGCGCACGGCAGCGATGGCCGCCTGGTCGAGCGGTGGAACGCCGCTGGACGTGACGACGCGGATCGCACCGACGTGACCGTCGCGGAACGTGAAGCGCACGAGCGTGCGTCCCTGCAAGTGCATGAGACGAGCCGCCTCGGGGAAATGCACCGTGGCCTGGATGGCCTCGCGCAGCGCGGCCTCGAAGCTGAACTTCACGGCCTCCGGATCGGGCTTTGCCGGCTTGGGTGGTGGTGGCGGCGGCGGCGCCACCGGCATCGCCGGCCTGGTCGCCGGCAGCGGTGCCGGAGGCGGCTGGATCCGCGGCTGCGGTGGAGGCGGCAGCACGTGCCGCGGCGGACGCACCGGATGATGCACGCGCGGCTGCGGATGCGGCCTCGGCCTGGGTTTCGGCCTGGGCGGCGGCGGCTTCGGCGCAGGCGGCGTGGGCAGCGGTCGCGGTTGCACCAGGCTGATCACCATCGGCGGCGGTGGCTTCGGTGCTGGCTGCGCCGCGTACCACGCCAGCGCGGCCAGCAGCGCCGCTTCGAGCAGCAGCGCGACTCCGGTCGCCAGCGGCCAGCGCGCGCTGTCGGTCGCGTCGCGCCACGAAGCGCGTGCGGTGGTCGCGTGACTGCTCATGTGCCGGCGCTGCGCTGCGCGGCCAGTCCGATGCGCGTCACGCCGGCGTCGCGGCACGCGTCCATGACGCGCATGAGCTGCTGCAGCGACGTGGCCCGGTCGCCGGCGAGCACGACCTGCAGCTGCGCGGGATCGGGCTTGTTGCGCAGCAGCGCGGTGAGCTGGGCTGCGGTGAGCTGCAGGCTGCCGTCGTGGATCACGCCATGGGAATCGATCGACAGCGTCATCTGCGGCTTGGGCATCGCCCGGGCCGTCGAACTGGTCGGCAGCCGCGATGCGATCCCGGCGTCGGGAATCATGTGCAGCGTGATCATGATGAAGAACACCAGCAGGAAGAACATGATGTCGATCATCGGAATGATCTCGATGCGCGCCTTTCGGGCCTCGAAGTACTAGATCGG
>JAJZEB010000099.1 GCA_021805805.1 Pseudomonadota bacterium
TGCTCGAAGTGGTGCGCAACGTCAAGCCGGCCGACGTGCAGTGCGTGTTCGTGCGCCAGCCGGTGGCCAACGGCCTGGGTGCTGCGGTGCTGTGCGCCGAGCGCCTGGTCGGCGACGAACCGTTCGCCGTGCTGCTGGCCGACGACCTGCTGGTCGGCGAGCCGCCGGTGATGGCGCAGATGGTCGAAGTGCACGCGCGCCACGGCCGCAGCGTGCTGGCCACCGAGGACGTGCCGCGCGAACATACCCGGCGCTACGGCATCGTCGACGGCCAGGAGATCCTGCCCGGGCTGACCTCGCTGACGGGAATCGTCGAGAAGCCGGCGCCCGAGAACGCGCCGACGACGCAGGCCGTGGTCGGCCGCTACGTGCTCAGCCCGCGCGTGTTCCACCATCTGCGGCAGGCGCGGCCAGGCGCCGGTGGCGAAATCCAGCTGACCGACGGCATCGCCGCGCTGCTCGCCGACGAGGCGGTCTACGCGTACCGCTACAGCGGCCGCCGCTTCGATTGCGGCAGCAAGCAGGGCTACCTCGAGGCCACCGTGCAGCTCGGCCTCGACCATCCGGAAGTCGGCGCCAGCCTGGCCGCCTACATCAGGGGCCTGAAGCTGCCGGACTGAGCGCGGCGGCCGGCGCCCGGCGCCGCTTCAGCGCCGGCGCATCACATGCGCCAGCACGTCGCCGTCCTGGCGCTGCTCGACCAGTTCGTTTCCGGTCTGGCGCGCAAAGGCCTGGAAGTCGCGCACCGACCCCGGGTCGGTCGCCAGCACGCGCAGCAGCTGGCCGCTGGCCATTCCCGCGAGCGCCTTCTTCGCTTTCAGGATCGGCAGGGGGCAGTTCAAGCCGCGGGCGTCGACTTCAGCATCCACCTTGTCCACCGTACCGTCGCTCATCGCAGATCCTTCGCAAACATCCCGTTGAACCGGCCATTGTAGGGCGTCGCCGGGCGCTGCCACCGGGTCAAGCAGGGAACACCCCTGTACTCAGATAGCGGTCTCCGCGATCGCAGACCACGAACACGATGGTCGCGTCGTGCAGCTCGCGCGCCAGCCGCAGCGCGACCTCGCACGCACCGGCCGCGCTGATGCCGCAGAACAGACCTTCCTCGCGCGCCAGCCGTCGCGCCATCGCCTCGGCCGCGGCCTGCGACACCGACTCGATCCGATCCACGCGCTGCGGTTCGTAGATCGCCGGCATGTACGCTGCGGGCCATTTGCGGATCCCGGGAATGCGCGACCCTTCTTCGGGCTGTGCGCCGACGATCTGCACCTGCGGGTTTCGCTCCTTCAGGAAACGCGAAACACCGGTGATGGTTCCGGTGGTTCCCATTGCCGAGACGAAGTGCGTCACACGCCCTTCGGTGTCGTGCCAGATCTCGGGCCCGGTGGTCTCGTAATGCGCGCGCGGGTTGTCCGGATTGCCGAACTGGTCGAGCACCCGGCCGCGGCCTTCACGCTGCATCTGCTCGGCCAGATCGCGCGCGTACTCCATGCCGCCGGCGCGCGGCGTCAGCACCAGCTCGGCGCCGTAGGCCTTCATCGTCTGCGCGCGCTCGACCGACAGGTCCTCGGGCATGATCAGGACCATGCGGTAGCCGAGGATTGCCGCGGCCATCGCCAGTGCGATCCCGGTGTTGCCCGAAGTCGCCTCGACCAGCGTATCGCCGGGGGCGATCTCGCCGCGCTCTTGCGCACGGCGGATCATCGACAGCGCAGCGCGGTCCTTGACCGATCCGGCCGGATTGTTGCCCTCGAGCTTGGCCAGCAGCACGTTGCCGCGATGCGCGTTGTCCGCTCCGGCCACGCGCGCCAGCTGCACCAGCGGCGTCCTGCCGATCGTTTGATCCAGGGTCGGGTACGTCATGTCAGGCGCCGCCCAGGTCTTCGCTGGTCAGGTCGAAAGCCGCGAGTCGCCAGTGGCGCTGTGCCTGATCGTCGCGCTCGATGCGCTCGTGCAGGCGCGCCAATGCCGCGTGCACCTGGCCGCGCAGCCGGCGCTCGTCGTCCTGGCACTGTTCCAGTGCCTTGTTCAGGTATTGCTGGGTCTTGCCCCAGAGCTGCAGCTCGGCGCAAGCGCGCGCAGCCAGGAAACTCGCCTGCGCTTCCTGCGGCCAGCGATCCATCCAGCCTTCGGCCAGCGCAACGAAACCCGGGTCGATGCCGCCGAGCATGCCGCGCAGCGCAGGCATCAGCGCCGAAGGCTCGGCCTGCGGCGAACGCAACGCATCGAGCAGCAGAGCGCGGCCGCGCGCCGGCGCTCCGGCGCCCGCCTGTGCGCGTGCCGCGGCCACCGCGATCTGCGGGTCGCGGCGCAGCTCGGAGTCGAACGACTTCCACAGCTGATCAAGGCCCGTGGCGTCGTGGCTGGTCTGCCGGATCAGGCCCAGCGCCGCACCGTGCACCATTGCGCGTGCCGCAGCCTCGTGCAGACCGTGGTGCTTGCGCAGCGCATTGGCCAGCCGCAGCACCTCGGCATGGTCGTTGAGCGCGCGCGCCGCGGACAGCGCCAGGCGCATGGTCTGGGTGCGGCGCTGCATGCCGCCCGAAAGTCGGCGCAACGCGGTCCGCGCTGCCTGCGGCTCGCGCGCCTCGATCTGCCACTGCGCCTGCAGCAGCGTTCCGGTTTCGCGCGCCGACTCGGGCAGGCTGTCGAGGTAGCCGTCGCGGCGCTCGTAGGCTTGCATGGCCTGCGCCGCCTGCGCCGCGGTGAGCAGCGCGGCCGGGCGGAAGGCATCGGCTTCTCCGGCACGCATGGCGGCGCGCTCGGCGCGCCGAAAGCGCCCGCCGAGCAAGTGCATCACGGCTTCGTGCAATGCCCCGGCCGCGACCTGCATGCGCCGGCGCGAACGGAACAACGCGGCCGCGCGCGGCAACCCGAGCAACAGGTTCAGCGCGCGCAACGCGACGTAGGCCAGCGTGAACCCAGCCAGAAGCAGCAGCAGCGCGAAGTTCAGCGACAGGTCGACGCGATACGGCGGCAGCAGGATCGCCACGTTTCCGGGACGTCCGCTGGCAGCCATCGCCAACAGCGCCGCGGCCAGCGCCAGCGTCACGACCCAGGCCAGCCAGCGCATCAGTCCGCTCCCACGCCCAGCGTGGCGAGCACGGCGAGCGATTGCAGGTTGGTCGCCGGCTGCGCCGCCAGATCGATCTGCGCGGCCTGCTGCGCCAGCGTCAGCGCCAGCCTGGTGCGCGGCTGGCGCGGATTGAAATCGGCGTGCAGCGCGTCGATGATTCCACGCATGTCGGCACGGTAGCCGGCAGCGTGACGCGACAGCAGGTCGAGGCGCGCATTGAGCACGCGCAGCTTCAGGTTGGCGCGCAGGTACGCGCCTTGTTGCGGCGCCATCAACAGCACGTCCGGATGGTCGACCCGGGTGATGCTGATCAGCTGGCGCAGCTGCGCCCATGCCGCCTCGCCCCAGCGCCGCACCACGCCGCGCGCGCCCGAGGCGGGCGGCGCCGGCACCGGCTTCGGCGCTGCCTTGGCCGGCGATGCCGCCGACGATTCGAGCTGCAGATCGTCGATCAGCGCGGCCAGCTCGTCGAGCCTCTGCGCGGCCGCCGGGATGTCCGGCGCCACCCGCGACTTCAACCGCGCGATGTCGCTGTCGACCGCGCGCAGCACCAGCTGCGCGCGCGGGGTTCCGGCCTTCTTGAGCCGCTGCCCGGCCGATTCCAGGGTGCCGAGCAACGGCGTCAGGCTGCCGGTGAGTTCGACCTGCTGCTGCGCCAGCGCGATCAGCTCGGCAGTCTGGCCGAGGAACGCGTCGTCGCGGCTTTTCGCGAAATCCTGGTACAGCTGCTGCAGCGCCTGCCGCTGCGCGGACAGATCCTGCTCGCGCGACTCCAGCACGGCCAGGCGGGCGTTGAGTTCACGCGTGGCATCGGCGCTCTGGCGCGCGATGGTGCGCGCCTCGATCGCCATGGTGTCGACGCTGCTCTGCCGCTTGGCCAGTTCGGCCTGCGTGGCGTAAAGCCGGCCGTCGAACCACCAGGCCAGCAACAGCACCAGCGCGGCCAGCGCCAGCACCGCGAACCACAGCGCAGCCAGGCTTGGCTGAGCTGGCGCCGCGGCCGTGGGCTGCGCTGCCGGCTCAGGCGCAGGCGGAGGCGGGGGCGGCGCAGGCGCGTCGGCCGACGCCGGGCTCTGGGATTCGATCTCGGACATGCGGCCGATTCTAGCCCGCGACTCAAAGCGCACGCAGTGCCGCAGCGATGTCGCCGACAGCCGGCGCGCAGGTCGCCACGCGCCCGAATCCGCACCGGCGCGCAGCCTCGGCAATGCGCGGGTGCGTGGCCAGCGCGGTGCGGTCGCGCAAGGTATCGACCGGCGACGCCCCCTCCGCACCCAGCAGCGCGGCCAGATGCCGCGCCGCCTCGGCGGCGCCGAGCAGCCAGGCGGCATCAAGCCGCAGCAAAGCGTGCAGACGTTGCAGGGTGGCCGCGTCGGCCGGCGGCGCTGCGCGCCGGTACACATCGAGCTGGTCAACCTGCGCTCCGGCGGCACGCAGCTGGTCGCTGAGCCATTCGCGCCCCGGTCCGCCGCGCAGCACCAGCACGCGCGCGCCGCGCCATCCCTGCGGCCGCAGTTGCAGCAGCAGCGGCCACAGGCCCTCTGAGTCCGCGTGCTGCGCCGGGGCCTGGATCAACGCCGGAAGCGCGTCGCCGCGCGCGGCCAGCGCTGCACGCACCGCTGCCGCGCTGCCCGGGCCGACGACTCCGATCGCGCAGCGCGCAGGCCACGGCCGATCGAGCAGCGCGACGGCACCGCGCACCGCATGCGGGCTGACCGGGAGTGCCAGGTCGTATTCGTGCAGACGTTGCAGGGTGCGACGCGCGGCATCGGCGTCGACCGGATCCTCGATACGAATCAGCGCGAACTTGTGCACGGCCACGCCCGCAGCGCGCAGGGCGCGTTCGCGGGCGTCGTCGTCAGCCTCGGCGCCGGCGCGCGTGGCGACCAGCTCGCGCATCGTGCGCGTCAGCCGGCAAGCGCCGCCAATTCGGCCAGCACAGCCTCGGCGCCCTGGGCGTACAGCGCCTGCGCGGCCTGCTCGCCCAGCGCATCGGCGTCGGCCGCTGCGCGCACCTCGGCGGCGGCTTCGGCGCGCAGCATGCGGCTGCCATCGGGAAGTCCGAGCCGCGCCCGCAGCACCAGCGTCGCGTCGCTGCCTTGCCATTGCGCGTGCGCACCCAGCGGCGTGCTGCAACTGCCGCCCAGGCGCCGCGCCAGCGCACGCTCGGCGCTGGCCGCCAGCTCGCTGGGCACGTGGCGCAACGGCGCCAGCGCGGCCAGGGTGTCGGCGCGCGCGGCGCGGATCTCGATGCCCAGCGCGGCCTGCCCGACTGCGGGCAGCAGCTCGTCGGTATCGAGCAGCGCGCGGATGCGCTGCTCCAGTCCCAGGCGCTTGAGCCCGGCCGCGGCAAGCACGATGCCGTCGTATTCGCCGGCGTCGAGCTTGCGCAGCCGGGTGTCGAGATTTCCGCGCAGCGGCACGATGCGCAGATCCGGACGCAATGCACGGATCTGCATTTCGCGGCGCAGGCTCGATGTGCCGACCACGGCGCCGGCGGGAAGTTCGCGGAAATGTCCGGCCCGCGTCGACACCCAGGCGTCGCGCGGATCCTCGCGCTGCATCACCAGGGCCAGCGCGAAACCGTCGGGAAGCTCCATCGGAACATCCTTCAGCGAGTGCACTGCAAGGTCGGCGCTGCCGTCGGCCAGCGCCTGCTCGAGTTCCTTGACGAACAGGCCCTTGCCGCCGACCTTCGACAGCGCACGGTCGAGGATCTGGTCGCCGCGTGTGGTCATGCCGTTGAGTTCGACCACGCAATCGGGGTACAGCGCGCGCAGGCGCGCCTGAACGTGCTCGGCCTGCCACAGCGCGAGGCGGCTTTCGCGGGTCGCGATGACCAGGCGCCGCGGAGCCGCGGCAAACGGGAGAGGTTCGGTCTGCATGACCGGATCCTAGCAGCCGCGCCTTCCCGTCAAGCGGCGCCACGCCGCACTGGTAGCATGAAAAATTTGCCCATCCTGGCCGGGCACCGGTCCGATGCGGCACATCGCCACGCATTCAGAGGATTCCAGCGCACACCATGCCCACTCCCCGCCCCGTCGCGCATCATGACGCGCCGCTGTTCGATGACATCCGGCTGCTCGGTCGCCTGCTCGGCGACGTCATCCGCGAGCAGGAAGGCCAGGCCATGTTCGACACCGTCGAGCGCGTGCGCCAGTTCTCGGTCAGCGACCATCGCGACGGCCAGGGCAGTCACCGGCGCAGGCTCGACCGCGCCTTGCAGGAGCTCAGCCGCGACGACGCGGTCAGCGTGATCCGCGCCTTCAGCTATTTCTCGATCCTGGCCAACATCGCCGAGGACCGCCACGTGCTGCGGCAGCGCCGCGCCCATGCGCTGGCCGGCGACCGGCCGCAGCCCGGCAGCGTACGCGCCGCGCTGAGCAAGCTGCGACGCGCCGGAGTCGATTCCTCGCGCCTCGACGCGGTGTTCGCCGACGCGCTGATCTCTCCGGTGCTGACCGCGCATCCGACCGAAGTGCAGCGCAAGAGCCTGCTCGACGCCGAACGCGTGATCGCGCGCTTGCTTGCCGAACGCGACCAGCCGCAACCTCCCAGGCGCATCCGCGAAATCGATGCCGAGTTGCGCGCGCGCATCACCCAGTTGTGGCAAACACGGCTGCTGCGATTCACCAAGCTCCAAGTGTCGGACGAGATCAAGAACGCGCTTTCGTATTACGACTGCACGTTCTTCAGCGAAGTTCCTCGCTTGTATCTGGAAATCGAGGCCGAACTCGACGAACAGATGCCGCGCCCCGACGGTACGCCGTGGCGGCTGCCGGCATTCTTTCGCATGGGGCACTGGATCGGCGGCGACCGCGACGGCAATCCGAACGTCACCGCCGACACCCTGGCCTACGCGTTGCGGCTGCAGTCGCGCAGCGCGCTGGACCACTACCTGAACCAGGTCCACGCGCTCGGCGCCGAATTGTCGGTGTCGCTGATGCTGGCCTCGTGCAGCCCGCAGCTGCAGGCGCTGGCCGAGGCCTCGCCCGACGTGTCCGAACATCGCAAGGATGAGCCGAACCGGCGCGCGCTGATCGGAGTCTACGCGCGACTGGCAGCCACGCTGCGCGCGTTGTGCGGTGCCGACGCGCTGCGCCACGAGGTCGGCTCGGCACAGCCCTACCCCGACGCGGCGGGCTTTGTCGCCGACCTGCGCGTGGTCCGCGACTCGCTGGCGCGCCACCATGCCGAAGCCTTGTCGCGCCCGCGCCTGGACCCGCTGATCCGCGCCGTCGAGGTGTTCGGTTTCCATCTGGCGACCATCGACCTGCGGCAGAGTTCGGACAAGCACGAGGAAGTCGTCGCCGAGTTGCTCGCCGAGGCAGCGCTGTGCGCCGACTACAGCGCGCTGGACGAGGCCGCGCGCGTCGAAGCCCTGCTGCGCGTGCTGCGCGATCCGCGCCCGTTGCGCGTTCCCGACGCTGCGTACTCGGACTGGACGCGCGCCGAACTCGCCGTGTTCGAGCAGGCGCGCGACGCGCGCCGGCGGCTCGGTGCCGACACGATCCGGCAGACCATCATTTCGCACACCGAGAGCGTCAGCGACCTGCTCGAGGCCATGGTGCTGCAAAAGGAGTGCGGCCTGTTCCACGGCACCCTGGGTGCGCCCGGCGCGCATGCCGAGCTGCTCGTCGTGCCGCTGTTCGAGACCATCGACGACCTGCGCCACGCGCCCGACATCATGCGCGGCTACTACGCGCTGCCGGGGATGCTCGCGCTGGCACGCGCCAGCGGCGGCCTGCAGGAAGTCATGCTCGGCTATTCGGACAGCAACAAGGACGGCGGCTATCTGACTTCGAACTGGGAGCTGCACAAGGCATCGGTCGCTCTGGTCGAGCTGTTCGGCCAGCTCGACGGCGGCCGCGGCCTGCGCCTTCGGCTGTTCCACGGCCGCGGCGGCAGCGTGGGCCGCGGCGGCGGCCCGAGCTACGAGGCGATCCTGGCGCAACCGGCCGGAACGGTCGGCGGCAGCATTCGCCTGACCGAACAGGGCGAGGTCATCTCGAGCAAGTACGCCAACCCCGAGATCGGTCGCCACAATCTGGAGACCCTGGTCGCCGCCACGCTGGAGGCCACCTTGCTGTCGACGCGCGGCAAGCCCAGCGGCCAGGGGGTACGACGCGCCGCGCCGCCGCGCTTCCTCGATGCAGCTGCGGAACTCTCGCAAGTTGCGATCGACCGCTACCGCGAGCTGGTCTACGGCCACTCGCGATTCGTCGAGTACTTCTACGCCGCAACGCCCATCAGCGAAATCGCCGGGTTGAACATCGGCAGCCGGCCCGCGTCGCGCAAGGCCAGCCAGAACATTGCCGATCTGCGCGCCATTCCGTGGAGCTTCTCGTGGGGCGAGTGCCGCGTCGCGCTTCCCGGCTGGTATGGCTTCGGGTCGGCGGTCGACGCCTTCCTCGCCGCGCATCCTCAGGACGGTGCCGAGCTGCTGGCGCGCATGCACCGGCAGTGGCCGTTCTTCCGCGCCCTGCTGTCGAACATGGACATGGTGCTGGCGAAGACCGACCTGGAGGTTGCCGCGCACTACGCCGAATTGGTCGGCGACGCACGGATGCGGCGCCAGATCTTCGGCGCGATCGCCAGCGAATGGGAGCGCAGCGTTGCAGCGCTGCGGCGCATCACTGCTTGGAGCAGCTTCCTCGAAACCAATCCGACGCTGGCGCGATCGATCCGCGCGCGTTTCCCGTACATCGGGCCGCTGAACCATCTGCAAGTCGAGCTGCTGCGTCGCTTCCGCGAGGGCCAGACCGACGAGCGGACCCGACGCGGAATCCACCTGAGCATCAATGGCATTGCCGCTGGCTTGCGCAACACGGGCTGAGCTTCCAGGTCGCTTTGCGACTATGGAATAATGACGAGTTCAAGTTGGCCGGGATGGCGGAATCGGTAGACGCAGCGGACTCAAAATCCGCCGCCAGCGATGGTGTGGGGGTTCGAGTCCCCCTCCCGGCACCAAGAAGCGATGGAAGATCGCCAGTAACGCGCGCGCAGCTCAGTCTCATGGCGAAGGCGCGATTCCTCGGCGACGCGCGAATCACAGCAAGGCCGTGGAGTGCCCCTGTGCCGCAAGCAGATGCACGGCCTTCCTGTCGAAAGACACGAAGGTCTCCCCGCCAAGCCACCGGCCCTCGTAGGCGATGACCCCGTCGGCGAAATCGCCGCCGGCTTCAAGTATCGCCAGGCCCGCTTCGACGGCTGGCCGGTTCACCTCCACGTTGGTGGCCGCGAGCAATGCTCGAATCGCCGCCGCGGCATCCGCCGGTGCGAACGCATAGACCCTGAGCAGCACCCAGACGAACTCGCACAGACTCGGCACGGAGACGGCGATCAATTCCGCGTCCCGCAGGGTTCGGGCAGCGCGGTCGGCTTGCGCGGGATCATCACCGACGACGGCCCGCACGAGGACATTGGTATCGACGGCGATTTTCAAGGCCTGCCCTCACCGGCCCATCCCTGCGCCGCGGCTTCGTTGATTTCCTCGACCGTGGCGACCTTCGCCGTCCTGCCGCGGAGAAACCCGACGAAGCCATCGATGGTCCCGGTCGGCCTGGCCGCCCTGAACTCACCGCGGCCGTCCGGCAACAAGTCGATTTCAATCTTGTCACCCGGCTTGATGCCCAGATGTTGCAGAACGTCCTTGCGCAAGGTCACCTGCCCCCGCGCAGTAACCGTCAAGATGGCCATGATCTGCCCCTGCAGCGCAGCGATTGGAAGATCCCAAGGTAATGCAAATTCGCCTTACCGTCAAGAATTAGTCTTGTCCAACGAGGTATGAGCCTGGAGACGGGGCCACGATTCCAACGAGGTGTGAGCCTGAAGGAGGGTGGGAGAGGCGGTTGAGCGGCTG
>JAJZEB010000100.1 GCA_021805805.1 Pseudomonadota bacterium
GGGTACGCGACTGCACCTGAGCGAAACGCGCCAACTCAAGCCCTCGCAGCGATGCTCGAAGTGTTGGGAGATCGTGCCCAAGACACTGAGCGACCGCACGCATGTCTGTGCGCACTGCGGGCACGTCATGCAGCGCGATCAGAACAGCGCTGCGGTGGTGCTCACTGACGCATTCCAAACGCAAGGCACGCCTGGAACGGGCGTGGCGGCGAGACCGAAACCTCTGCCACGGCAACGCGGCAAGTCCAAGTCCATGACCCGCGAAATCCCCACGACAACCGCAACAGCGGTTTAGTGGCGGGAGAGTTCATTATTTCGTCCGCGTCGCCGAACTCGGCAGCTTCAGCCAGGCCGCGCGCATCCTGGACATCGCGCAACCGGCGTTGAGCCGCCAGGTGCGCATGCTCGAGACCGAGCTGCGCAGCACCCTGCTGCAGCGCACCGGCCGCGGCGTGACATTGACCGAGACCGGGCGGCGGCTGTTCGAGCACGGTGTCGACATCCTGCAGCGCGTCGATCGCCGCGCTGCGGCACCTGTCCGTGGAAATCGTCGTCGGCCGCGCCGAGCCCGACTACCGGATGTTGTGGTCGATCGTCTACTACATCGATCATTACCCGGAAACGCACCATCACCCGAACGCGGAGCAGGCGCTGTTCGCGCGGCTGCGCGGCCGCGCTCGATGCGGTGCTCGACGAACTCGGCCGCGAGCACGACGACAGCCGTGCGCAGCTCGACCGACTGCGCGCGCAGCTGGGCAACATGCAGGCCTGCATTCCGGGCGCGTCCGAGGCGTTCAGCGAACGCGTCGCGGCGTATGCGGCGTTCCACGAACGTCACATGCAGCGCGAGGAAAGCGTCGTGCTTGCGGACGCGCGTGCCCGCGGTCGTCCTAAAGCAGCGACCGTGGTTTCGCGCTGTGCTCGCAGCGCAGCCACACCCGCAGCCGCTATTACCTGCAGGTTCCGCTGACCGAGCACGCGGAGAACTGGAGCGACGCGGCGTTCTGGGCCGAGCTGCGGCTGCGTCTCGACGACGAGGCCAATGCCAGGCTGGTCACCGGAGCCTCGCTGGAGAAAAGCATCGCGCCGCTGCGCAGCTTCGTCACCGAGCCGCTGCGTTTCGGACGGATGTTCCTGGCCGGCGACGCCGGGCACATCGTGCCGCCGACCGGGGCGAAGGGGCTGAACCTGGCGGCCACGGACGTCAAGTACCTGGCCGGTGCGCTGATCGAGTACTACCGTGATCGCAGCGAAGCCGGGATCGACGGCTATTCGCAGCGCTGCCTGAAGCGCATCTGGCGCGGCGAACGCTTCTCCTGGTGGTTCACCCACCTGATGCATCGCTTTCCGGACAGCGGCGCGATCGGCGCGCGGTTCCAGCGGGCCGAGCTCGACTACCTGCTGCACTCCACTGCCGGCCAGCGCAGCATTGCCGAGAACTACGTCGGGCTGCCGCTGGACTTCGGCGCCTGAGCTGCGCGCGGCGTGCCGCGCCACTACCATCGGCGGCATGCAGCAGGTTTTCACCGTTCCAGGCTGCGCCGACCCCGCGGCGCCCGATGCCGACGCGCAGCGCGCGCGCGACGCGCTGGCCGGTTTCGACAACCTGGTGTTCGCCGGCGGCGGCAACCGCTGCTGGTGGCAGAGCGGGGTCTGGGAGGTGCTGCGGCCGGCCGGGCTGGCGCCGCGCACCATCGCCGGAGTGTCGGCCGGCGCGGCCACCGCGTGCATGCTGCTGGCCGGGCGCGGCGAATCCGCGCTGGCGCATTACCTGCGGATCACCGCGACGCTGCGACGCAATTTCCAGCCCGAGCGCTTGCTGCGCGGCGAGCGCGCGTTCCCGCATGCGCAGATCTATCGCGAAGCGCTGCTGCGGCTGCTCGATGCCGATGCGCTGCAGCAGCTGCGCGCGCAGCCCCCGGTCTACGTGCAGGTCGCGCGACCGCCGCGCTGGCTGCCCGGGCACAGCGCGCTGCTGGCCGGAATTCTTGCCTACCAGTTCGACAAGAAGGTGCGCCGTGCGCTGCATCCGCGCGCCGGTCGCGCGCTCGGTTTCCGCGCCGAAGTGCTGCGTGCACAGGATTGCGCCACCGCCGAGCAGCTCGCCGACCTGCTGCTGGCGTCGTCGTGCACGCCACCGTTCACGCCGGCGTTGACCCTGCACGGGCGCGCGGTGCTCGATGGCGGCATGGTCGACAACGTCCCGGTGCATGCGCTTCCCGAACCGGACGCGCCGACGCTGGTGCTGCTGACCCGGCGCTATCCGCGGCCGCTGCCGCGCAGCGGTGCGCGCGCGTACCTGCAGCCGTCGCGCCCGGTTCCGGTTTCCGGCTGGGACTACACCAACGGCGCCGGCATCCGCGCGGCGATCGAGCTCGGCCGCCACGACGCCGGGGCGCTGCTCGAGCGGCTGCGGCGCGAAGGCCGCGCCGCGCTGCTCGACGCGCCTCGCCATTGACCCGGGAGCCTGTTCGCGCAGCAGGGACGCGCTGTCGCGCGACGTTTGCGGCGCCTAAGATCGGTGGCGTCGGAAGTCATCTGCGGAGCGCACCATGATCGAAATCATTCCAGGCTTGCCGGGCGGCGTGCTCGGTTTCCGGGCCAGCGGCCAGGTCACCGCGGCGGACTACGAGCAGGTGCTGATCCCGGCCGTCGAGGCCGCGTTCGAGCTGCACCCGAAACTGCGGCTGCTGTACCAGATCAGCAACGACTTCACCGGCTTCGACGTCGGCGCGATGTGGGACGACGCGCGGATCGGGCTGCGCCACCTGAGCGGCTGGGAGCGCGTCGCGGTGGTCACCGACGTGGCTTGGATCCGGGCCACGATGGCGCTGTTCGCGCTGGCGATTCCAGGCAAGGTGCGGATGTTCGACGTACGCGAGCTCGACGCCGCGGCGGTCTGGGTCGTCAGCTGAGCGGTGCTCGGCGCGGCTTGGCGTCGGGCTACCCGGTCGAGCTACTTGAAACGCAGGTACGCGTTCATCTGCCCGGTGTGCACCTTGATCGAGCGGGTCTCGTCGCCGCGTTTGCTGCTGACCGTGTAGACGCCGTCGGGAAGTTTCACGTAGCACAGCGGCCCGTCGCTGGTGAACTTGGCCACTGTCGCACCGTCGCGGCTGATCGTGATCGGCATGTAGGCCAGGAAGCGAGGCCTCTTGCCCGTTGTGGTCAGCCAGATACCGAGGTTGTACGCGTGCTCGTGCCGCCGCATCGCGGCGCGGCCGTCGAAGCCGACGCCGCCGCACAGATGCGGCACACTGTCGGCGGCCTGCGCGCCGGTGGCCAGCACGGCCAGCGTGCCGAGCAAGGCCAGGGTCGAGATCGGTTTGCGCATTGCCTGCTCCCGTGGTCGGTCGCCGCCTGCCGCGGCCTGCATCGAGTGTAACCGCTGCGCCGCGGCAATCCGTCGCGTGCACCCTCAGGTGAGGGGGCCGGCGCGCTGGCGGTATTCGCCCGGTTGCAGGCCGTTCCAGCGGCGGAACGCGCGGTGGAACGCGCTGGCGTCGTGGAAGCCCAGATGGGCCCCGATCGCGTCGACGCTCCATGCCGAATTGCACAGCAGGTCGATCGCCAGGTCGTTGCGCAACTGGTCCTTGATGTCCTGGAAGCTGTTGCCTTCGGCATCGAGGCGCCGGCGCAGCGTGCTCGGCGACGCGCCGAGCTCGGTCGCGAGCTGGCTCAGTCCGGGCCAGCGCGGCTGGCCGACCGCGTCGCGCAGCCGCCGCCGCAGGCGCAGCGTCCAGCTGTGCTCGTTGCGGTATTTCAGGAACACCGACTGCGGCGCGGCGTCGAGGAAGCGGCGCAGCGCGGCACGATCCTGGCGCAGCGGGCGCGCCAGCGCGTGGCTCGCGAAGCGGATCGACGCGACCTTGGCATCGAAGCGCAGCACGCCGCCGAACATCCGGGTGTATTCCCGTGCGTGCGCCGGGCGTGGCCCGGCGAAGGTCACCGCGTCGAGGTCGACGCGCTGCCCGACCAGCCAGCACAGCAGCCCGTGCATCAGCGTCAGGTAGGTCTCATCGGCGAACCGCCTGGCGTCGGCGTCGGCGATCCGGTTGTGCACCCGCAGCTCGGCGTGCGCGCCGTCGACCCGCAGTTCGCCGCCGACGTCGTCGAGAAACAGCCGCATGCCGCGAAGCGCCCGGCGCAGCGCATGTTCGACTCCTGCGCAGTCGAGCAGCGCGTGGCACAGCAGCGCGAAGCTGCCGACTTTCATCCGGCGCCGGTCGAGGCCGAAGAACTCGTCGTCGAGCTCGGCGGCGACTTCGCGCCACAGCGCGGCGAAGGTTGCCGCCGGAACCCGCGCCTGCGCGTTGCCCAGCAGCTGCGGCGGCACCGCGCAGCTGTGCAGCACATGGCGCGCACGCTCCGGCGCCAGCCGCGCGATCGCGGCGCCGACGAAGTAGACCGAAACCGTGTCCTTCTCGACCGTTTCGTGCATGCGCGTTTCGCGCCGGCGGGGCCGGCGCGACCGTGGATCGTGGATCGTGGATCGTGGAATGGGCGCATGATATCGAGGCCCGTTCAGCACCACTGGCAAAAACCGCCACCGGCGCTGCGCGCTGCCGACATGGCCTACGCGCGCGATGCTGTCTAAAGTAGCAGGATTGGAGGAGCTCTCGCCATGACCGATCTTTCCGCTGAATTCCGTGCGTTGGCCGATTACCGACCCTTGCACAAGGTGCGATTTGTAACGGCGGCATCGCTGTTCGACGGCCACGACGCCGCGATCAACATCATGCGCCGCATCCTGCAGGGCATGGGCGCCGAGGTCATCCACCTCGGCCACAACCGCTCGGTCGACGAAATCGTCACCGCGGCGCTGCAGGAGGACGTCGCCGGAATCGCGGTCAGTTCGTACCAGGGCGGTCACGTCGAGTATTTCAAGTACATGATCGATCTGCTGCGCAGCCGCGGCGGCGACGGCATCCAGGTCTTCGGCGGCGGCGGCGGGGTGATCGTTCCGGCCGAGATCGCCGAGTTGCACGATTACGGCGTGGCGCGCATCTACAGCCCGGAGGACGGCCAGCGCATGGGGCTGCAGGGCATGATCGGCGACATGCTGGCGCGCTGCGACCAGGACCTGACGGCGCATGCGCCGCGCAGCCTCGACGCCATCCGCGGCCATGACGAGGGCGCCTGGCGCGCGCTGGCCCGGCTGATCACCGCGCTGGAGGCCGGCAGTGCCGACGCCGGGCTGCGTGCGCAGCTGCACGAGGCCGCGCGCGGCAGCACCGCGCCGGTGCTCGGCGTGACCGGGACCGGGGGCGCCGGCAAGTCGAGCCTGACCGATGAATTGATCCGCCGCCTGCGCCTCGATCAGGACGATGCGCTGCGCGTCGCGCTGGTCAGCATCGATCCGTCGCGGCGCAAGAGCGGCGGCGCGCTGCTCGGCGACCGCATCCGGATGAACGCGATCGGTCCCTGGCGCGCCGGCGCCCGGGTGTACATGCGCAGCCTGGCCACGCGCGAGGCCGGCAGCGAGATCAGCGCCGCGCTGCCCGACGTGCTCGCGGCACTGAAGGTCGCAGGCTTCGACCTGATCATCGTCGAGACCTCGGGAATCGGCCAGGGCGACGCGGCGATCGTGCCGCTGGTCGATGTGCCGCTGTACGTCATGACGCCGGAGTTCGGCGCCGCCAGCCAGCTCGAGAAGATCGACATGCTCGACTTCGCCGAGTTCGTCGCGCTGAACAAGTTCGACCGCAAGGGCTCGCTCGATGCGTTGCGCGACGTGTCCAAGCAGGTGCAGCGCAACCGTGGCACGTTCGACGTGCCGCCCGACGCGATGCCGGTGTTCGGAACCATGGCCAGTCGTTTCAACGACGACGGGGTCACCGCGCTGTACCAGGCTCTGCGCACCCGTTTCGCCGCGCTCGGCCTGACGCTGCGCGACGGTCTGCTGCCGGCGGTCAATACGCGGCACAGCACCCAGCGCACGCCGATCGTCGCGCCGGCGCGAGTCCGCTACCTGGCCGAGATCGCCGACAGCGTGCGCGGCTACAAGCGCCGCGCGGGCGAGCAGGCGCGCATCGCGCGCGAGCGCCAGCAGCTGCGCGCGGCGCAGCGCATGCTGCAGGACTGCGGCGCCGACGCGTCGGCGCTGCCTGCACTGGCCGCCGCGCGCGACGCAGCCCTGAGTGCCGAGGCGCGTGCGCTGCTCGACGGCTGGGAGCAGTTGCAGCGCGACTACGCCGGCGACGAATACGTGGTCAAGGTGCGCGAGCGCGAGATCCGAACCGCGCTGACCCATCGCACGCTGTCGGGCAGCACCATCCGCAAGGTCGCGCTGCCGCGCTACGAGGACGACGGCGAGCGGCTGAAATGGCTGCTGCTGGAGAACGTTCCCGGCCGTTTCCCGTACACCGCAGGCACCTTTGCGTTCAAGCGCGAGGGCGAGGATCCGACCCGCATGTTCGCCGGCGAGGGCGACGCGTTCCGCACCAACCGGCGCTTCAAGCTGGTCAGCGAGGGAATGCCGGCGAAGCGGCTGTCGACCGCGTTCGATTCGGTCACGCTGTACGGCCACGACCCGGCGCAGCGACCGGACATCTACGGCAAGGTCGGCAATTCGGGAGTCAGCATCGCGACCCTCGACGACCTGAAGGTGCTGTATTCGGGATTCGACCTGTGCGACCCGGCGACTTCGGTGTCGATGACCATCAACGGTCCGGCTCCGACCATCCTGGCGATGTTCCTGAACGCGGCGATCGACCAGCAGATCGAGAAGTTCGAGGCCGATCGCGGCCGCTCCGCCGAAGCCGAGGACATCGAGCGCGTGCGCGCGTGGGCGCTTGCCAATGTGCGCGGCACCGTGCAGGCCGACATCCTGAAGGAAGACCAGGGACAGAACACCTGCATTTTCTCGACCGAGTTCTCGCTGAAGGTGATGGGCGACATCCAGCAGTATTTCGTTCGGCACAAGGTGCGCAATTTCTACTCGGTCAGCATTTCCGGCTACCACATCGCCGAAGCCGGCGCGAACCCGATCTCGCAGCTGGCGTTCACCTTGAGCAACGGCTTCACCTATGTCGAGGCGTATCTGGCGCGCGGAATGCACATCGACGATTTCGCGCCGAATCTGAGCTTCTTCTTCAGCAACGGCATGGATCCGGAATACACCGTGCTCGGCCGCGTCGCGCGCCGGATCTGGGCGGTGGCGATGCGCGACCGCTACGGCGCCAACGAGCGCAGCCAGAAGCTGAAGTACCACGTGCAGACCAGCGGCCGCAGCCTGCACGCGCAGGAGATCGCGTTCAACGACATCCGCACCACGCTGCAGGCGCTGATCGCGATCTACGACAACTGCAACAGCCTGCACACCAACGCCTACGACGAGGCGATCACGACGCCGACCGACGAAAGCGTGCGTCGCGCGATGGCGATCCAGCTGATCATCAACCGCGAGTGGGGGCTGGCGAAGAACGAGAACCCGAACCAGGGCGCGTTCATCATCGACGAGCTGACCGAGCTGGTCGAGGAAGCGGTGCTGGTCGAGTTCGAGCGCATCGCCGAGCGCGGCGGCGTGCTCGGCGCGATGGAGACCGGTTACCAGCGCGGCAAGATCCAGGAAGAGAGCATGCACTACGAAATGCTCAAGCACACAGGCGAGCTGCCGATCATCGGCGTCAACACCTTCCGCAATCCGCACGGCGACCCGGTTCCCCAGAACATCGAGCTGGCGCGTTCGACCGACGACGAAAAGCGCAGCCAGCTGGATCGGCTGGCCGATTTCCAGGCCCGCCACGCCGACTCCGCTCCGGCCATGCTGGCGCGGCTGCAGCAGGCCGTGATCGCCGATGCGAACGTGTTCGAGGTGCTGATGGACGCGGTGCGGGTGTGCTCGCTGGGCCAGATCACCGATGCGCTGTTCGCGGTCGGCGGCCAGTACCGCCGCAGCATGTGAGGCGCGCGCGATGGGCAAGCGACTGACTGCGATCGCCACGCGGACCGGAGACGCCGGCAGCACCGGGCTGGGCGACGGCACACGGGTGGCGAAGGACGACCTGCGCGTGGCCGCGATGGGCGACATCGACGAACTCAACAGCTCGCTGGGGCTGTTGCTGGCCACCGGCGTGCACCCGGTCGACGGCGCCGACGCGCTGCTGCGCGCCGTGCAGCAGGACCTGTTCGACCTCGGCGGCGAACTGAGCATTCCCGGCTACAGCCTGCTGAAGGCCGAGCGCGTGCTCGCGCTGGACCAGGCGCTGGCCGACTGGAACGCGACGCTGCCGCGGCTGCAGGAGTTCATCATGCCCGGCGGCTCGCTGCCCGGCGCGCAGGCTCATGTCTGCCGCACGGTGGCGCGGCGCGCCGAACGCGCAGTGGTCGCGCTGGCTGCGCGCGAAGCCGTCGGCGCGGCGTGCCTGCAGTACCTGAACCGGCTGTCGGACCTGCTGTTCGTGCTCGCGCGCATGCTCAACCGCGGCGTCGCCGAGCAGCAATGGCGGCACGACGCAGGCGACGCGCCCGACCCGGAGCGGTGATGGCCGCGCTGCGCGCCGCGTTGCCCGAGCGCATTGTCTGCCTGACCGAGGAGCCGACCGAGGTGCTGTACGCGCTCGGTCAGCAGCACCGCATCGTCGGCATTTCCGGCTATACCCAGCGCCCGCCGCAGGCACGGCGCGACAAGCCGCGGGTCAGCGCGTTCACCTCGGCACGCATCGAGCCGATCGTGCAGCTGCGCCCGGACCTGGTGATCGGCTTCTCCGACATGCAGGCCGACATCGCGCAGCAGCTGCTTCGCGCCGGAATCGAGGTCTGGATCGCCAACCACCGCAGCGTCTCCGGAATCCTCGGCTACGTGCGACGGTTGGGCGCGCTGGTCGGCGCCGAGGCGCAGGCGCGGCGCTACGTGCGCGAACTCGTCGCCGGAATCGACTCGGTGCGCGCTGCGGCGGCGCAGCTGCCGCGGCGGCCCAAGGTGTATTTCGAGGAATGGGACGAGCCGCGGATCTCGGCCATCGCCTGGGTCAGCGAACTGATCGGAATCGCCGGCGGCGACGACATCTTTCCCGAGCTGGCGCGTCAGCCGCTGGGGCGCGACCGCATCGTCGCCGATGCGCAGCGGGTCATCGACGCCGCGCCCGACATCATCATCGGCTCGTGGTGCGGGCGTCGCTTCGCCCGCGCGCGCGTGGCCGCGCGCGCCGGGTGGGACACGATACCGGCGGTGCGCGACTGCGAGCTGCACGAAATCCGCTCACCGCTGATCCTGCAGCCGGGGCCTGCGGCGCTCGGCGACGGGCTGGCGGCGCTGCACGACATCATTGCGCGCTGGAGCGCGCGTCAACCGAGGAACGGAGCATGTTGAACGACGAAACCACGTTCAAGGCCCTGCTGGTGGCAGCTGCCGGGCAGCGCGCCGAGCTGGTCGAACTCGACGCGTCGGCGCTGCCCGAAGGCGACGTCGAAATCGACGTCGAGTATTCGAGCCTGAATTACAAGGACGCGTTGGCCGTGACCGGGCGCGGCGC
>JAJZEB010000101.1 GCA_021805805.1 Pseudomonadota bacterium
TGCGACGGGCGGCAGTGGGCCGCGCATCGGCGCTGCCGACTGGCGCGCCGGCGTGCCGGCGCGCTGCGCCGAGGCCGCCGCCGAAGTCCGCGCCGCAGCCGGGGCGTCGGGTGTCGCCGCCTCGGCATGCAGATGGGTTGCGTCGAAGTCGACTGCCGCCATCAGTTCGACGCCACCGACGATTTCCCGATTCGACAGGATCACCGCGTCCGGCCCGAGGTCGTTGCGGATCCGCGCCAGCACTTCGCGGGTGCTGCTTCCTGTGTAGCGTTTGATCTTCACGGCTTAGGCTCCAAGCGAGGCGGTGATCTTGACCTGGGTCTGGTCAGGCACTTCCGGATACGACAGCACGCGCAGGCGCGGCGCGCTGCGCGCGAGCAGGCGCGCCAGCAGCAGGCGCAGCGGCGCTGCGGTCAGCAAAACAGCGTGCTGTCCCTGAGCTTCCATCGATTGCATCAGCGCGCGCGCGCGGTCGAGAAGTCGCTGCGCCAGGCCCGGCTCCAGGCCGGCACCGTCGGCGCGCGTGCTGCCCAGCAGCAATTGCTCGAGCTGCGGATCGAGCACTGCGGCGGCCAGCTCGCGGCCGCCGCCGCACAGGCCCTGCACGATGAATGCGCCCAGCGCCTGACGAACGCGCGCGGTCAATTCGTCGGCGTCCTGCACCTGGCCCGCGTTCTCGGCCAGCACCTCGGCAATGGTCCGCATGTCGCGGATCGATACGCCTTCGAGCAGCAGGTTCTGCAGCACCTTGCGCAGGCGATCGGTCGAAATCAGCTTCGGCACCAGATCCTCGACGAGCTTGGGCGAGCGCGTCGACAGGTGCGCGAGCAGGCCCTCGACCTCCTCGCGACCAAGCAGTTCGGCGGCATGGGCCTGCAGCAGCTGGTGCAGATGGGTGGCGATCACCGTGCTCGGGTCGACCACCGTGTAGCCCAGCGCCTGGGCCTGGTCGCGCAACGCCTGCTGGATCCACACCGCCGGCAGGCCGAACGCCGGGTCGACCCCGGGAAGCCCCTGCAGGGTGCCGCTGACCTGTCCCGGGTTGATCGCCATCAGCATGTCCGGGAACACCTCGCCGCTGCCGATTTCGACCCCCTTGAGCGCGATCCGATAACCACCCGGGCGCAGCTCGAGGTTGTCGCGGATGTGCACCGCCGAAACCAGGAAGCCCAGTTCCTGCGCAAACTTCTTGCGCACGCCCCGAATCCGCGCGAGCAGCTCGCCGCCCTGCGCTCGGTCGACCAGCGAGATCAGCCGGTAGCCGACGTCGAGCGAAAGGGTGTCGATCGGTTCGATCTGATCCCAGCCGACTTCCTCCGGTTCGGCTGCCGCCGCGGGCGCCGCCTGCGGCTCGGCTGCGGCCTCGCGCCTGCTGCGGCGCTCCTGCAGCCACAGCACGCCGCCGAGCAAGGAGGCGACGAACAGGAACGACAGGTGCGGCATGCCGGGAATCAAGCCGACAAAACCCAGGATTCCGGCGGCGATGGCGATGACGTGCTTTTGCCGGAACAGCTGCGCGATCAGCTGCAAACCCACGTCCTGCCCGGTCGAGACGTTGCTGACCACGATGCCGGCGGCGATCGAGATCACCAGCGACGGGATCTGCGCCACCAGCGCATCGCCGATCGACAGCAGGGTGTAGTTGTGCGCGGCATCCGACAGGCTCAGCCCGTGCATCAACACGCCGATGACCAGCCCCCCGATCAAGTCGATGAACAGGATCAGGATCGCCGCCACCGCGTCGCCGCGCACGAATTTGCTGGCGCCGTCCATCGCGCCGAAGAAGTCGGCCTCCTGCGCGATCTCGCTGCGCCGCCGGCGTGCCTCGGCCTGGTCGATCAGGCCGGCATTCAGGTCGGCGTCGATCGCCATCTGCTTGCCCGGCATCGCATCCAGGGTGAAACGCGCGCTGACCTCGGCGATGCGCCCGGCGCCTTTGGTGATGACGACGAAGTTGATCACCACCAGGATCGCGAAAATGGTGATGCCCACGGCGTAGTTGCCGCCGATGACGAACTGGCCGAACGACTCGATGACGTGGCCGGCGGCGCCGTCGCCGTTCTGTCCGTGCAGCAGGATCACCCGCGCTGCGGCCACGTTCAGCGACAGCCGCAGCAACGTCGTCAACAGGATCGCGGTCGGGAACGCGGCGAAATCCAGCGGCCGCGTCAGGTACAGAGTCACGAGCAGGATCACCAGCGACAAGGTGATGTTGAACGTGAACAGCATGTCCAGCGCGAACGTCGGCAGCGGCACGACGAGCATGGCCAGGATCATCACCACCAGCAGCGGAGCGGCGATGACGCGCCAGTCGGCGCGGCGCAGCATTTGCGTCAGGGCCGGCGGCAGTGGGATCGAAGCAGCCATGGTCAGTTCCCCTGCGTCGCGGTTGCCGGCGCGGTGGACGATCCGCGCGGTGCGTCAGGCGCGGTGTCGAGGTCACGCGGAATCGCCCAGTCCTGCGGCAGCGCAGGCGGTTGCGGCAACATGCGCAATTGATAGACGTAGGCCAGCAACAGCGCAACCGCGTTGTACAGCGTCGCCGGAATTTCGTGCTCGAGTTCGGCGTAGCGGTACAGCGCGCGCGCCAGCGGCGGGGCCTCGACCAGCGGCACGCCGTGCTCGGCGGCGACTTCGCGAATGCGCGCGGCGACCGCGTCGGCGCCCATCGCCAGCACCACCGGAGCGCTGTGGCGACCTTCCTCGTAGCCCAATGCCACCGCGTAGTGCGTCGGGTTGGTCACCACGACGTCTGCCTTGGGCACCGCGGCCATCATGCGCCGGCGTGCGCGTTCGCGCTGCAGCGCGCGCATGCGCTGCTTGACCTCGGGACTGCCCTCGCTCTCGCGCATTTCGTCCTTCATGTCCTGGCGCGACATCTTGAGCTTCTTGTTGAACTGGAAGACCTGCATCGGCACGTCGACCGCGGCCACCAGCGCCGTGGCCAGCGCCATCCACAGGAACGCCTTGCCGCACAGCACGCCCATCTGCACCAGCGCCAGTTTCGGGTCGAGCTGCAACAGCTGCAGCAATGCACCGCGCTGGCCGACGAGCACGACGACGGCCACGGTGCCGAGCACCAGGGCCTTCAGCGCCGCCTTGCCCAGTTCGCCCAGGCCGTGCATCGAAAACACGCGCTGCAAGCCGGCGATTGGATCGAGCCTGGTCAAATCGGGCGTCAACGCCTCGAGGCTGAACACCCATCCGCCGAGCGCCAGGCTGCCCACGGTGCCCAGCACGACGGTGAGCAGCAGCATCGGCAGCAGCAGCCAGACCCCGGACAGGACAACCCTGCCAGCCAGCCGCATGGCCTGCGCAGCGTCCGTCCCGGTCGATGCCGGAAGCGTCAATCCCAACTGCAGGAGTCGCTGCGCATCGCCAAAAAACCAGTGCCCCCCGTAGTACAGCGCCATCGCGCTGCCCACCAGCAGCAAGGTCGAGCCCAGGTCGCGCGAGCGCGTGACCTGCCCCTTGTCGCGTGCCTGCTGCCGCCGCTTGGCTGACGCTGGCAGGTCTTTGTCTTCGGCGCTGTCGGCCATGGCTCAGGCCCTCTGCGCGGCGAGCAGCCGCGTGGACAGATCCAGTCCGATCTCGACCAGATGGCGAACGATGACCTGCAGCATCGGAAGCAGCAGGTACAGCGCGACGAATCCGAGCGCGAAGAACAGCGCGAAGCCGATCGCGAACATATTGAGCTGCGGCGCGAGCCGCGTCAGCACGCCCAGACCGATGTTGGCGATCAGCACCACGCCGAGCGCAGGCGCCGAAATCGCCAGTCCCAGACTGAACAGCGCCGAACCCTCGAGCGCGAGGTTGCGCCAGGTCGCCACGGCCAGTCCGAGCTGGGGGCCGACCGGAACCAGCGTGAAGCTGCGCGCCAGCACGCCCAGCAGCATCAGGTGGCCGTCGAGCGCGACGAACAGCAGCACGGTGATCATGTTCAGGAAACTGGCCAGCGTGGTCACCTCGACACCCTGTACCGGGTCGAACAGCGTCGAGAAGCTCAGTCCCATCTGCAGTCCGATGATGCTGCCGGCGATTTGCACGGCGCTGAGGATCAAGGCCATCGACATGCCGATGACGATGCCCACGAGCAGCTGCTGCACGACCAGCACCAGCCCCAGCGCGCTGCTCAGATCGACCGGAGGCATCGCCGGCAGCGCCGGCGCAAGCGCCACCGCGATGACCACGGCCAGGCCGACGCGGACCTGGACCGGAACTTCGCTGGCGCCGAACAGCGGCGCCACGCTGAGCATTCCGAGCACGCGCAGGAACGGCCAGAAGAAAGCGCCGATCCAGGTCTCGATCTGCAGCGCGGTGACGTCGATCATGATTGCAGCAACTGAGGAATGCTCTGGATCAGCCGGACCGTGAAGTCGGTCATCACATGCAGCATCCACGGTCCGGCGATGACCAGCGTGAGACCGATCGCGATCGCCTTGGGCACGAAACTCAGGGTCATTTCATTGAGCTGGGTCGCGGCCTGCACCAGGCTGATCAGCAGGCCGACGACCAGCGCCACGCCGAGAATCGGCGCCGACACCAGGAACATCGCCCACAACGCCTGCTGCGCCAGGCTGATCACGGTCTCGGGGCTCATGTCGGTCTCCGGCGCCTCAATGCGCGAAACTCTGCACCAGCGAGCCGATGACCAGCTCCCAGCCGTTGACCAGGACGAACAGCATCAGCTTCAACGGCAGCGAAATCGTCACCGGCGACAACATCATCATTCCCATCGACATCAGCACCGCTGCGACCACCATGTCGATGATCAGGAACGGAATGAAGATGACGAAACCGATCTCGAACGCGGTCTTCAACTCCGAGGTGACGAACGCCGGGATCAGCACCCGCATCGGCGTGGCCTTGGGCGTGGCCGGATTCTTCATTCCGGCCAGCCGCAGGAACAGCGCCAGGTCGTCCTGACGCGTCTGGCCGAGCATGAAGGTCTGCAGCGGCTTCGCGCCGGCTTCGACGGCCTGCGTGACGTCGATGCGGTTGTTCATCAGCGGCTGAAGCGCGACCTGGTTGATCTGGTCGGCCACCGGCCCCATGACGAAGAAGGTGAGGAACAGCGACAGGCCGACGATGACCTGCGACGGCGGGACCGAGGTCGTCCCCAACGCCTGCTTGAGCAGCGACATGACGATGACGATCCGGGTGAACGCGGTCATCATCAGCAGCAGCGCCGGCAGGAACACCAGCACCGTCATGAACAGCAGCGTCTGCAGCGTCAGCGCGTACTGCGTGCCGCCGCCGGCCAGCGGCGTGCTGGTCAGCGCCGGCAGGCCCTGCGCGCCCGCCCACGCCGGCAGCGCCACAAGCGCGAGCAGGATGGGTACTGAGGCGATGCGGAACAAGGACGGTTTCATCGTGCTTCGGTGTCTGATGCGTGCGTCGCCTTGGCCCGGCGCAGCCATGCGGGGAACCCCTCGGGCGGCGCCGCGATCGTGTCGACCGCTTCTGGCAGCAGGTGCAGGCAACTCAGGCCCTGTGGACTGGATCCGAGCAGCAACTGCTGCTTGCCGACTTGAACAAGCAAAAGCCGTTCCCGCGGCGACAGCGCGAGACTGGAAACCACGTGGATGGCTCCACGTGCCGTTCCCGGGCGCACCTGCTTGAGCGCGCGCAGCATCAGCACGAACAGTCCGAGGACCAGCAACAGGCCCGCTCCGAGGCGGAGCAACATGGACCACGAAAAAGGATCGGACATGATTTTGGCCTGCTGAATCGACGGTTTCTTGACAAGTTTGATGCGGTACTGCCGATGATTTGACGCCGCCAGGTCAGGCGCGACCGACCGTTCGCCGCCCGCCGATTGCCGATGTCCTCGGACTTGCTGGGGGGTAGCTACACTGGGCCGACCGTTCGTCGCCGCTTGCCATGCAAAACCCGTACCGCCGTCGATTGCTGCGCGCCGCGCTGCCCGCTCTGGCCTGGCCGGCACTGTGCCGCGCAGACGCCGGCGCGCTGGCGCCGCGCGTGCTGCGGCTGGCCGGTGTGCTGGCTCGCAGCACCGGGCTGGACGCGCGCTGGGTCGCCGCGCAGCTCGCGCAGGCGCGCTATCAGCCGACCGTGGCCAGGCTGATCCTGCCCGGCCGGCCGATGCAGAAGAATTGGCACGTCTACCGCAGCCATTTCGTCGAGCCATCGCGAATCGATGCGGGAGTCGCGTTCGCCCGCAGGCATGCGCGCTGGTTGCACCGCGCCCGGCGGCGCTTCGGCGTGCCGCCGGCGGTGCTGCTCGGGATTCTCGGCGTCGAGACTCTGTACGGACGGCAGATGGGGCACTTCCGCGTTCTGGACGCTCTGACCACGCTGAGCCTGGACTACCCGGCCGCGGCGGTTCCCGACCGCAGCGCGTTCTTCACCGCGCAGCTCGGCGACTTTCTGCGCTGGTGCCACGTTGCGTCGATCGCCCCCGATTCGGTTCGCGGCTCGTACGCCGGAGCCATCGGCATGCCGCAGTTCATGCCCGGCAGCATCCTGCGCTGGGGCGTGAGTGCGCGTGGCGGCGCCGCAGCCGACCTGGTCGACAACGCCGCGGACGCCATCGCCAGCATCGCCAACTTCCTCGCCGGACACGGCTGGATCCGCAATGTCCCGGCGAGCTTCGCGCTTCCCCCGCCCGACGGCGTCGACCCCGCCACGCTGCAGCGCCTGCTCGCGCCCGACATCGTTCCCAGCTTCGGTGCCGGCGAACTGCGCGCCGCAGGCCTGCGGCTTCCGCCTGCCGCATTGACCTATCCGGGCAAGCTGGCCGTCGTGCGCCTGCCCAACGGAGATGCGCCGCCGAGCTACCGGCTCGGAACGGTCAACTTCTTCGTCGTCACGCGCTACAACCACTCGGCGCTGTATGCCCAGGCCGTGCTCGATCTGGGCGCCGCGGTCGAAAACGCGCTGCGCTCCGAGCGGCTCAGCGCATGAACAGCGCCGCCATGACCAGCCCGATGGCGACGATCCCCCAGCGCAACCACGCGGCGGGCAGGCGGCGCGCGACGCGCGCCCCCCAGTAGCCGCCGAGCAGCACGGCCGGGAGCATCGACCCGGCCAGCCACCAGCGCACGCTGCCGGCGGCCGCGTAGATCCCCAGCGCGAACACCGTCAACACGGCCGAAGCCAGATTCTTCAGACCGTTCATCCGGTTCAGATCGGACTCGCCGATCAGCCCGAACAAGGCCAGCAGCAGCACGCCGAGGCCGCCATTGAAATAGCCGCCGTAGACGCTGACGACGAACATGCCGGCGAACGCCTGCCAGGCTGGCGCGGCGTGATGCGGATGGCGGCCGAGCAGCCGCAGCCACTGCGGGCCGAACGCGAACAGCGCAGTGGCGAACAGCAACAGCCACGGCACCAGAGAACGAAACCCCGCGTTGCTGGTGGCGATCAACAGCGCCGCCCCGCACACCCCGCCGAGCACGCAAGCCAGCAACAGCGCACGCATGCCCAGCGCGCGCGGCGCTCCCAGCGCGTCGCGCAGCCCCCAGACACTGGCCAGGTAGCCAGGCAGCAGCGCTGCCGTGCCGGTGGCGTTGGCCGCCACCGCCGGAACGCCGGCCCACAGCAGCGCCGGAAGGGTCAGGAAGCTGCCGCCTCCGGCCACCGCGTTCAGCGCGGCGCCGCCGAATGCGGCGCCGAGAAGAACAACCCCATGCTCGAAATCGATCATCCGCGCCGCCCCAATCGGCTGCGACCTCGCAGCGAAACGTGAATGCCGCCGAAAATCAGCGCCGCACCGACCAGGTGAAACACGTGGATCCGTTCGTGCAGCAGGACGAAGGACAGCAACGCGACGAAAACCGGCAGCAGATTGGCGAAATAGACCGGAACCTGCGCGCCGGTGCGCGCCACCGCCTCGCCCCAGCAGACATACGCCAGCAGCGAAGCGCCCAAAGAGACGTAGAGCACCGCTGCGATTCCGCTCGGCGCCCAGTGCGACACCTCGCCGAGCGCGAACCGCGCCCACAGCGTGAAGGGCGCGATCATCACGGTGCCGATCGCGATCTGCGCCGTCAACCCGACAAGCGGCGCAACGCCCAGCGGATGGCGGCGAAGCTCCCAGGTATAGAAACCCCACAGCACGACTGCCAGCAGCATGACGAAATCGCCCACCGCCAGGCGCAACTGCGCCAGGTGCAGCAACTGGCCCTGAGTGACGACGACGATCACCCCCAGCGCCGACAGGCCCGCGCCGACAATCGCCTCGGCGCCAGCGGGCTCGCGATAGACCAGTGCGCCGATCAGCACGATGAACACCGGGCCCGCCGAGCTGATCAGGGCCACGTTCAGCGGCGTCGTCGTGTGCAGCGCGACGTATTGCAATGAGTTGTAACAGGCGATTCCGAGAAATCCCATGCGCAGCAACGCTGCGCGGTGCTGCCAGAGTTGCGTGCGCGCGCGCCACAAGGCGCCTGCGGTGAACGGCAACGCCGCCAGCAGCGCGATGCACCAGCGCCAGAAGCTCAGTTCCAGCGGCGCCAGCTGGCCCACCATCAAGCGCCCGACCACGGAATTGCCGGCCCACAGAAACGGCGGCAGCACGAGCAGGACCAGCGTGGCCGGAGTCATTGCCGGCGCATTGGATGGATCGGACATCGGCGCATTATTCCAAGGTCGCCGGATCCGTGCACGGCGCAGTCGACTGGCAGGGCGCACCGCCGGTGCACCGCGAAAACCGACTGTCCCGGAATCGAACTACTTCACTGCGCACTCACCTGGGCAAAGGCCACAGCACGCCTGCATCCAGGCGCAGCGCGGCGTCGGCATAGGCGGCGTCGTAGCGCGCGGCAAGCGCCTCGCCAAGGGTCAGCAACCACTGCCGGCGCTGCGCCAGCGCATCGGCCAGGCTGGCCTCGCCGAGCGCATAGGCGCGCTGCATGCGCGCGTCGGCCCGCTGCTGCGCGGAATCGACCAGGGCCAGCTGGCGCGCGCCCAGCGTCAGCGCCCGCACCTGTGCGGCGCGCGCCTGCAGCGCGCCGAGGACCGCCTGCTCGGTGTCGCGGGCACGCCACTGCGCGGCTTGCGCATCGGCCGCGCGCGCGTCGGCGCGCGCTGCGCGCGCCGGGCCGCCGAACGGGAAGCTCAACTGCACTCCGGCGATGCGCTCCGCGCCGCCACGCTCGGAGCCGACGTAGACCCCAAGCGTCGGTTGCGGCCGGCGCATGGTGTCGGCCTGTGCTGCCAGCGCCGCGGCCTGCTGCCGCGCGGCGCTGGCAAATTCCACGGCGCTGCTGTGCCGCATCGCGTCGGCGGCCAGGGAACGCGGTGCGGGGCCCGGCGCGAGCGGCTCGCCGCTCGCCTGCGCCGCGGCCGGAAAGCGCGCCAGCAGCGCGCTGCGCGCGGCCGCTGCGCGGCCGTCGGCCAGGGTGG
>JAJZEB010000102.1 GCA_021805805.1 Pseudomonadota bacterium
CAACGCTGGAAGAATCCGCTCGGGATGCTGACGGTCTCAGCGACCGCTGAGCACATTATGACTGTCACTACCGTAGGCGGGAGCCAGTGCCAGTTTTGGCCGACGACCTGTCTTTCACCGCCGACTGCCGGGAGCACCGGCGCCCGTTGCCCGCCGGGGGGCCCGCTAGGGTGGCGCGTTGCAGGCTGCCATTCGTCGACTGATCGAGCCCAGGGACGACGCAAAAAGGTCGCCAAATTACGGGAAGCGCAAAATGCGCAAGTCAATCCGTGCGCTTTGACACTTTGTATTGGGGTGTCCTCGAGACCGTCGGCACGGTTTTTGACACTATGTTCTCGGTTTTGACACTTTGTTCTGCCGTACCTTCCACTCCGATGCTGCACTACACCATCATCCCCGTGACCGCATTCGCGCAGAACTGCTCGCTGCTGTGGGACGACGCCGGCGGCGACGCGGTGCTCGTCGATCCGGGCGGCGAGGCGCCGCGGCTGCTGGCCGAGGTGTCCAGGCGCAGCGTGACGCTGCGCGCCGTCTGGCTGACCCACGCCCACATCGACCACGCCGGCGCGGCCGCCGAGGTCGCCGAGTCCGCGGCGGTTCCGATCATCGGCCCGCACCCCGGCGACCAGTTCTGGATCGACGCGCTGCCGCGGCAGTCGGCGATGTTCGGCCTGCCCCCGGCGCGCAGCTTCACGCCGCAGCGCTGGCTGCATGACGGCGACCAGCTCGAGCTCGGCTCCCTGCGCTTCGACGTGCGCCACTGCCCCGGGCATACGCCGGGCCACGTCGTGTTCCACCAGCCCGAGGCGCGCCGCTGCTGGGTCGGCGACGTGCTGTTCGCCGGTTCGATCGGCCGCACCGACTTTCCGGGCGGCAACCACCAGCAGCTGCTCGACAGCATCCGCGAGCGGCTGTGGCCGATGGGCGACGACACGGTGTTCATTCCGGGCCACGGCCCGGAGTCGACTTTCGGCGCCGAGCGGCGCAGCAATCCCTACGTCGGCGACGCCTGAGCGGCGGGCCGCGCGTCAGCCTGCCGCGGCGTCGACGCCGTAGCGCGCGCGGTAGGCGCGAACCTGCGGCAGCCAGCCGGCAAGCTCGTTGTCGCGCGCGGAGGCGAGCATGTCCAGCAGCGCGTCGAGGTTCGCGATCGACACCACCGGCAGGCCGTGGCTGCGCTGCACGTGCTGCACCGCCGACAGCTCGAGCGTGTGGCCGTCGATCGCCGCCTTTTCCTGGCGGTCGAGCGCGATCAGCACCGCGGCCGGCTCGGCGTTGGCGGCGCGCAGCAGCCGCACCGATTCGCCGATCGCGGTGCCGGCCGAAATCACATCGTCGACGATGACCACGCGCCCGCGCACCGGCGCACCGACCAGCGTGCCGCCCTCGCCGTGGTCCTTCGCTTCCTTGCGGTTGTACGCGAACGGCACGTTGCGCCCGCGGCGCGCCAGTTCGACCGCCAGCGCGGCGGCCAGCCCGATGCCTTTGTATGCGGGGCCGAACAGCATGTCGAATTCCACGCCACTGGCCAGCAGCGCATCGGCGTAGAAGCCGACCAGGCGGCCGAGCTTGGCGCCGTCGTCGAAAAGCCCAGCGTTGAAGAAGTACGGCGATTCGCGTCCCGCCTTGGTAACGAAGTGGCCGAAGCGGATGACTCCGCTGTCGACGGCGAAGCGGACGAAGTCCTGGGCGAGCTGGTTCGTTTGCGGCATGATCGGGGGGGCGCGGCGGGTGGTCTGCGCGGCTATGCTACGGCCTTCGCCCAACCCGCCGCCCGCCGCCGCCCCATGCCCGACGCCGACCTGCCGCTTGCGGCGTTGCTGCGCCACGTCTTCGCCAACCGGCGCATCGCCGCGCTGCTGCTGCTCGGGTTTTCGTCGGGACTGCCGCTGGCGCTCAGCGCCGGCACGCTGCAGGCTTGGTTGACGGTCGAGGGCGCGAGCCTGAAGGTCATCGGCCTGGCCACGCTGATCGGCCAGGCCTATGTGTTCAAGTTCCTGTGGGCTCCGGGGCTCGACCGCGGCGAGGCGTCGTGGCTGGCGCGCAGTCTCGGCCGTCGGCGCGCCTGGCTGCTGCCGCTGCAGGGCCTGCTGGCGCTGTGCCTGGGCGCGATCGCGCTGCTCGGCGTACCCAGTGCGGCTGCTGCGGCGCGTTGGGGCGCGCTGCACGCGCTGGGGCATACGCTGGGCGTCGCGCCGGCCGAGCTGCGGCTGCTGCCGCTGATCGCGCTGGCGGTCGCGCTGGCGTTCGTGTCGGCGTCGCAGGACGTGGTCATCGACGCCTACCGCACCGATCTTCTGCCGGCCGAGGAGCGCGGTGCCGGCGCCGCCGTGCTGGTGCTCGGCTACCGGCTGGCGATGATCGTCTCCGGCGGCCTGGCGCTGTGGCTGGCGTCGACTTCGCTGGGCTGGCGCGGCACCTACGCGCTGATGGCGCTGCTGATGCTGGCGCTGATGCCGGTGACGCTGTGGGCCCCGGCGCCGCCGTCGGGCACCGCGGCGCCGGCCACGCTGGCGCAGGCCGTGATCGAGCCGGCGCGCGAGTTCTTCGCCCGCCGCGGCGCCTGGTGGCTGCTGCTTGCGGTCGTGCTGTACAAGCTCGGCGACGCGTTCGCCGGTGCGCTGTCGACCACGTTCCTGATCCGCGGTGCCGGCTACACCCCGGCGCAGGTCGGCCTGACCTACAAGACCATGGGGCTGGCGGCGACGATCGTCGGCGCGCTGCTCGGCGGCGGGCTGCTGGCACGGCTCGGGCTATGGCGCGCGCTGCTGCTGTTCGGCATCGCGCAGGGGCTGTCGAATCTGGCGTACTGGGCGCTGGCGCTGCTGCCGCCGCAACTGGCCTGGATGGCCGGCGCGGTGGGAATCGAGAACTTCACCGCCGGCATGGGGACCGCGGCCTTCGTCGCGTTTCTGTCGGCGCTGTGCGACGCGCGGTTTTCGGCCACCCAGTTCGCGTTGCTGTCGGCGCTGTCGGCGGTCGGCCGGGTGTACGTCGGCCCGCTCACCGGCGAGCTGGTCGCGCACTGGGGCTGGGCGCGCTTTTACCTGTTCAGCGTGGCCTCGGCGCTTCCCGGCGTGCTGCTGCTGTGGTGGCTGCGGCCGCTGATCGACGCCCAGGAACGGCTGCACGCGCCGCGTGGGGACGGCTGAGCCGCGTGCCGCGCGCTGCTGCGTCGCGCTCCTATACTGCCGCCGATGACCGTCGAATTCGATTCCACCCAGGCGCTTGAGCTGGCGCGCCGCACGCTGCAGATCGAAGCTGCCGCCGTGCGCGCGCTGGCCGATCGCGTGAGCTGCGCGCCGCTGGCCGAAGCATTGCTGGCCGCGATGCGCCATGTGCTGGCCTGCCGCGGCCGTGTCGTCGTCTCGGGCATGGGCAAGAGCGGGCACGTGGCGCGCAAGCTGGCCGCCACGCTGGCGTCGACCGGGACTCCGGCGTACTTCGTTCATCCTGCCGAAGCCAGCCACGGCGACCTGGGCATGGTCACCGCCGACGACGTGTTCATCGCGTTGTCGAACTCGGGCGAGGCCGAGGAGCTGACCCGCATCGTGCCGCTGCTCAAACGCCTGGGCACGACCCTGATCGCGATCACCGGGCGGGCAGATTCGACGCTGGCGCGCTTGGCCGACGTGACGCTGGACTGTGCGGTCGAACAGGAAGCGTGTCCGCTGAACCTGGCGCCGACGGCCAGCACCACGGCGCAGCTGGCGCTGGGCGACGCGCTCGCGGTGGCGCTGCTCGACGCGCGCGGCTTCGGCCCCGACGATTTCGCGCGTACCCATCCTGGCGGAACGCTCGGCCGGCGGCTGCTGACCCATGTGCGCGACATCATGCGCGTGGGCGACGCGGTACCGCGGGTGCCGCTGGACGCGCCGTTCGCCACCGCGCTGCTGGAAATGACGCGCAAGGGCCTGGGCATGACCGCGGTGGTCGATGCCGAAGGCGTGTTGCACGGAGTCATCACCGACGGCGACCTGCGCCGGCTGCTCGAGCGCGGCGCGGACCTGCGCGAGCTCAGCGCCGGCGCCGTGATGCACCAGCGCCCGCGCACCATCGAGGCGCAGGCGCTGGCGGTCGAGGCGGTTCAGCTGATGGAGCAATACAGGATCACCCAGATTCCGGTGGTCGACGACGCGCAGCGCGTGATCGGAGCGCTGAACCTGCACGATCTGTTCGCCGCGAAAGTGATGTGACATGCATCCGACGTTCGATTCGAACCCGCGTCAGGTCTTCGCTACGGAATTGCTGCTGCGCGCGCAGCCGGTGCGCGCGTTGCTGCTCGACGTCGACGGCGTGCTGACCCCGGGAGATCTGGTGGTCGGCGCCGACGGCGAGCAGGTCAAGCGCTTCTGCACCCTCGACGGCCATGGCCTGAAGATGCTGCAGGGCTGCGGAATCGCCGCAGTGGTGCTGTCCGGGCGCGACAGTGCGCCGTTGCGCGCGCGCCTCGACGAACTCGGGCTGACGCGTCACGCGGTGCTCGGGCGCACGCGCAAGCTGCCCGGGGCGCAGTCCGCGCTCGACGCCCTCGGACTGGACTGGGGCCAGGTCGCGGCCATCGGCGACGACTGGCCCGACCTGCCGCTGCTGGCCCGCGCCCAATTGGCCGCGTGCCCGCCCGGTGCGCATCCCGAGGTGCGGGCGCGTGCGCATCTGTGCACCCGCGCGGCCGCCGGCGCCGGTGCCGTGCGCGAGCTGTGCGACCTGCTGCTGAGCGCGCACGGGCGTTACCCGGAAATGCTGGCGCAGGCGCTGGCCGGGGACTGAGCATGACGCGCACGCCGCCGGCGATGTCGGCGCCGCGCCGCGGGGCCGCGCGACGCTGGGCGCGGCTTTGGCGCAGCGTGTCCACGCTGCTGCCGCTGCTGCTGATGCTGCTGCTGGCCGGGTTCAGCTGGTGGGTCGCGCAACAGGCGTTGCGCGCGCTGCGCGGCAGCGAGCCGGCGGCGCCGCCGCAGCAGCCCGACTATTTCCTGCGCGACTTCCGCACGCGCAGCTTCGACTCCAACGGACTGCCGGGCGCGCTGCTCAGCGGTGCTGCGATGCGCCATATCCCGGGTGACCAGACCGTGCGCATCGAACAACCGGTGCTGCACGCCGTCGAGGCCGGCGGCGTGGTGCTTGACGCGCACGCGCGCATCGGCATCAGCAACGCGGACGCCAGCAACATCCAGTTGCTGGGCGACGCGGTCGTGAAGCGCACCGTGCCGGGATCTCCCGAGCTCAGCGTGCGCAGCGATTTCCTGAACATCTTCCCGAATGCCCAGCGCGTGCTTTCAAACCGGCCCACGGTCGTCCAGCGCGGCGCGATGCGCCTGGCTGGCGACACGCTGGATTTCGACGGCGTTGCCGGGACGCTGTCGGTGCACGGCGCGGTGCGCGCCAGCATGCCCGGACGCTGAGCCGCTGCGATGGGCGCGCCCGAACCGATCGCCGTCGTCACCGGAGCCTCCAGCGGGATTGGAGCGGCGCTGGCGCGCGCGTACGCCGCGCGCGGCTGGAGGCTGCTGCTGGCCGGTCGGCGCGCGGCGGCGCTCGACGCCACCGCACGCGACTGCGCCGCGCTGCACGGCACCGCGGTGGTCGATCCGGCGCGCCTGCGGCTGGCCGTCGGCGACTTGCGCGACACCGCGGCGTGGCGCGCAAAGGCGGCCGCGCTGCTGCGCGATTGGGGCTGCCCGCAGGTGGTGATCGCCAATGCCGGGATCAGCCACGGCGTGGACCTGGCGCACGCCGCGGACCTTGACGTGGCGCGCGCGATCATGGAAAGCAACTGGAGCGCGGCACTCGGTACCCTGCAGCCGTTCGTCGCGCCGATGCGCGCCCGCGGCAGCGGGCGTCTGGTCGGTATCGCCAGCGTGGCCGGCGTGCGCGGCCTGCCCGGGCATGCCGCGTACAGCGCGAGCAAGGCGGCGCTGGCGCGTTCGCTCGAGAGCCTGCGCGTGGACCTGCGCGGCAGCGGTGTGCGGGTGGTGACGATCCATCCCGGTTACGTGGTCACGCCGATGACGGCGGCGAACCCGTTCGCGATGCCCTTCCTGCTCGACGCCGATCGTTTCGCGCGGCGCGCGTTGCGCGCCATCGACTCCGGCCGCGCGCGGGCCACGATTCCGTGGCAGATGGCGCTGCTCGGTGGTCTGCTGCATGTGCTGCCCAGCGCGCTGTACGACCCGCTGATGGCGCGTGCCGGGCGCAAGCCCAGGCAACCTCCGGGGGAATGAGGGCAACGCGCGCGGCAGTGCCGCGCCGCAGTCACAGGCGCGTGCGCGCGAACAAGCTGCGC
Organism: Pseudomonadota bacterium; assembly: GCA_021805805.1. GTDB lineage: Bacteria > Pseudomonadota > Gammaproteobacteria > Burkholderiales > Burkholderiaceae_C > Thiomonas_A. Next base: position 6,287 of record JAJZEB010000102.1, read on the forward strand.
CGCGGACGAGTGATCGTCTCGATGGCCAGCAGCAGCGTGCCGAACAGCAGCATGCCGAGCTGGATGCGCGCGGTCGCGCCGTGGCCGGCGGCATACAGCATGGGAGCCGGTGCGAGCAGCGCGCCCAGGCGCAGCAGCGGCCGGCCGAACGCGGCAAGCACGGCAAGCAGCGCCAGGCCCAGGCAGGCCGCGGCTGCCACCGGGCTGGCCGCCCACGCGAACGTGGCCGGGTGCACGCGCAGCAGCAGCGCATCGGCGGCCAGGCTCGGCGCCAGACCTGCGAGCAGTTGCCAGCGCAGCAGCGTCGAGGCGATTCTGTGCGCGCCGCGGTGCGCGCGCAGCAAGTCCGCGAGTCCAGCCAGCAGGCCGAATGCAGCCAGCAGCAATGGGTAGGGCAGCGGACTGCGCAAGAGGGCCAGGGCGACTTCAGGCATCGGCTTGTCTCCGGGCGGCTGCGATGGCCGCGCATGCGGGCGAAAGGGGCACTGTAGCGCGCGCACGCGCCTCGGCGTCACTCTTGAATTGCCGGCATCGGCTCCGATATACCCATACGAGTGTATGAATCGTGCGCGCCGCGGCGCGCCAACCAGGAGAGCCACGATGCACGTCGTCTGCCCGCATTGCGCAGCCATCAATCGCGTTCCCGAAGAACGCCTGCAGCACGATCCGCAGTGCGGGACTTGCCACCGCGCGCTGTTCACCGGCGCTGCGTTGGCGCTCGACGATGCCGGTTTCGAGCGCTTCGTCAGCCGCAGCGAGCTTCCGGTGCTGGTCGACTTCTGGGCTCCGTGGTGCGGCCCGTGCCGCATGATGGCGCCTCAGTTCGAGGAGGCGGCAGCGATGCTCAAGGGGCGCGCAGTGCTGGTCAAGGTCAACTCCGACGACAACCCGCGCACGTCGATGCGCTGGCATATTCGAAGCATTCCGACCTTGCTGCTGCTGCGCGGCGGCCAGGAGCAGCGCCGGCAATCGGGCGTGATGCCGGCGCGGGAGCTGGTGCGCTGGGTCGGCGCCTGAACGACGCCGGCAGCGCCGGGCGCACATCAGGGGTTTGGCTTGCCGCCCGCGTCGCGCTGCTGCGCAGCGGCATCTTCGGCGCGGATCTTGCGAATGAAGAAGACGACGAAGAACACACCCATGCCCAGCATGAAAATGAACACGGCCAAACTGAGCAGCCCCGAGTCGGTCGCCATCAGGCTGTTCCAGGCAGATCCCATGGCAGGCTCCATTGAGTCTTTGTAGAAGGTTGACGCCAGCGTAGCCCGCACACGTTGTTTGCGTTTTGACACAAAGCAATCCGTGCCACGTCGCAAACCTCAGGCGCCGAGCTCGGCGCGGGCCGCTGCGAGTTGGCCCCAGAATCCCGCATCGCGCGCATGCGCGAAGTTGATCCGCATCCGTGTGCTCGGTCCGCCCAGCGGGTCGAACAGCCTGCCGGGCGCCAGCAGCCAGCCGCGGTCGAACATCCGGCGCGCGAGCGCGTCGGCGTCGACTCCGGTGTCGAGCCAGCCGAACATGCCCTGCGCCGGAGCGTCGAGACGGCAGCCATGCTGCAACGCCAGTTCGACCGCCTGGCGCCGCGCCGGCGCCAGACGCGCGCGCAGCGACGCGGCAACCCGACGCAGCGTGCCATCGCCGAGCAGTTCCGCGCAGCCGCGCTCTCCCAGCGCCGGCGACGTCAGGCCGGCGAGCAGCTTGGCGTCGGTCAGGCGTTCGATGCGTTCGGTGCTGCCGGCGACGAAACCGACCCGCCAACCCGGCACCAGCAGTTTGGAGAAGCCGCCGATGTACAGCGTCTGCTCGAGCCCGTCCATGGTCGCGAGCAGCGTCGACGGCGCATCGCACAGTGCGCCGTAGACGTCGTCCTCGACGATCACGAAGCCGTGCGTGCGCGCCAGTTGCAGCAGCCGGTGGGCGTGGTGCGCATGCAGGCTCGCGCCGGTCGGGTTGTGCAGCCGGCTGACGATGACGAGCAACCGTGGCGCGCGGCTGCGTGCCCAGTGCGCGACGCGGTCCAGGTCGGGGCCGTCGGCGCCGCGCGGCACCGGCAGCAGCTGCAGGCCGGCCTGCGCCAGCTGCGCGAACTGCGCGGCCCAGCCTGGTGACTCGACCATCACCGCGTCACCGGGGCGGGCGAAGGTGCGTGCGATCAGGTCCAGCGCCTGCGTGGCGCCGAGCACGCTGAGCAGCTGCTGCGGCACCACCCGCACGTCGGCCTCGGCCAGGTGCCGCGCCAGCGCCTGGCGCAGCACCGGGTCGCCCTGCGGGTGGCCGTAGCCCAGGCTGACCGCATCGAGTTCGCCACTGCGCAGCAGGCGACGCAGCGCCTGCGCCAGCGCCGGCGTGCGCAGCCATTCCTCGGGCAGCGTTCCGGCCCCCGGCATGCCGCGCAGCGCGCCGTGCATCTGCGCGAACATGCCGCGTACCAGTGCCGTGGTGTCCGTCGGCGGCGCGGGCGGGCGCGTCGGCGCCGCCGGTGCCGCGGCGCGTGGCGCGCGCACGAAAAAGCCGCGCTTCGGCCGCGACTCGACCAGGCCGCGGGCCTGCAGCAGGTCGTACGCCGCGACCACGGTCTGCGGGTTCACGCCGTGCGTGCGCGCGCAGGCGCGCACCGAAGGCAGGCGGCTGCCGGGCGGCAGCAGCTGGGCCTCGATCTGCCGCGCGTAGCTGGCCGCGATGCGCGCATGACGGGTCGATGCCGGCGTTTGCACTGTTGGATCCGCGATATCCATACAGATTGGTACTGTGTCAAAACGACTGTATTGATACTGTATGGATTGTCCAACTACGCTGGAACCGGCGTCAATCCACCGGAGACTGCAATGAATCTTCCCGAGCCGGGCTATGCCGAACGCGCCGCGCAGCTGCGCGAGTCCCCGATCCGCGCCTTGCTCGCGCTCAGCGGCCGCAGCGACGTCGTGTCGCTGGCCGGTGGGTTGCCCGACGCCGACAGCTTTCCCGCGCAGGCCGTGCGCGAAGCGGCGTCG
>JAJZEB010000103.1 GCA_021805805.1 Pseudomonadota bacterium
CGCCTCGGCCCTGCGGGTGTGGCCCCAGGCCTGCCCACTCGGCGTTGCAGGTCTTCGCCGGGTGCCCAACCCGGCTGTGCCCTGCGCCTTGATTGGGCAGGCCTGGGGCCACACGGGGGGTGCCATTGCCCTGACGCAGTGGACTAGAATCGAGCACATGAAACCGTTCGCCGTCGCCGTTCGTCTGTCGCTGCTGGCCCCGTCGGTGGCGCTGGCAGCGGCCAGCGCGCCGCACGACGTGCAGCCCAAGCCGAAATACCCCGAGCCGGTGGTGCGCGAACGGGTCACGCAGGACCGCACGGTGCGCATCCGCGAGCGCCAGGTGCGCGGCGCGACCACGTCGATCGAAGTGCAGCCGCTGCACGGTGGCCCCGCGTATCGCGTCGTGCCGCCGGACGACGCCGCCGGCAACGACCCGGCGCACATGCAGGGCCGTGCGCAGTGGACGATCGGCGTCTTCAAATGATCCCGACCACGCCCGCGCTGCGGCGCTGACTCCCGATGGCCGTTTTCACCCCTGTCGACCCGTCCGAGGTCGAACGCCTGCTGGCCGACTTCGACCTCGGCGAACTGACTGCCCTGCAGGGCATCGCCTCGGGAATCGAGAACACCAACTATTTCGTCGACACCACGAGCGGGCGCTACGTGCTGACGCTGTTCGAGCGGCTCGATGCGCAGCAGCTGCCGTTCTACCTGCAACTGATGCATCACCTGGCCGCGCACGACATTCCGGTGCCCGACCCGATGGCCGATCGCCAGGGACGCGTGCTGCGCACCGTCAAGGGCAAGCCGGCCGCGTTGGTCACCCGGCTGCGCGGGCGCAGCGAGCTGCAACCTGCTCCGCAGCACTGCGCGCAGATCGGCGCCTGCCTGGCGCGCATGCACCTGGCTGCGGCCGATTTCGCGCCTCGCCAGCCGAACCTGCGCGGCCTGGACTGGCAGCGCAGCATCGCGCCCCCGCTGCTGCCGCTGCTGGCGTCGTCGCAGGCGCAGCTGCTGCGCGCCGAGCTGGCGCACCAGATCGCGGTGCAGGCCGGCCCCGACTACGCCGCGCTGCCGCGCAGCGCGGTGCATGCCGACCTGTTCCGCGACAACGCGCTGTTCGACGACGGCCGCCTGTCGGGCGTGTTCGACTGGTACTTCGCCGGAGTCGACACCTGGCTGTTCGACCTCGCCGTGGCGCTCAACGACTGGTGCATCGACCTCGCCAGCGGCGCCTTCGACGCCCTGCGCCACGACGCGCTGCTCGACGCCTACCAGCAGGTGCGCGCGTTGCGGCCGCTGGAGCGGGCGCTGCTTCCCGACGCGCTGCGTGCGGCCGCGCTGCGCTTCTGGATCTCACGGCTGGCCGACCTGCACCTGCCGCGCGATGCGGCACTGCTGCAACCGCACGACCCGACGCATTTCGAACGGGTGCTGCGCGCGCGCGCACTGCAACCGGCCTGATCCGCATGCTGCTGCGCACGGTTCCGGCCCGGGAGGGGCTGTTGTGGATGCGTCAGGGCTTCGTCTGGCTGCTTCGCCAGCCATGGCGCGCGCTGGCGCTGGTCGGCGTGTACGTGCTGGGCGTGGCGCTGCTGTCTCTGGTTCCGGTGCTCGGCGGCGTGCTGCCGCTGTTCGTCGTGCAACTGGCGACCACCGGCTTCATGGCCGCGTCGCGGGCGATCGATCGCGGCCAGCCGTTCAGCCCGATGTTGCTGTTCGACGGCCTGCGCGCGCCGTCGCCGCGTCCGCGGCAGCTGCTGCTGCTCGGACTGCTGTACGTCGGCGCGGTGACCGCGGTGCTGCTGCTGGCGTCGCTGATCGACGGCGGTGCGCTGCTTCGACTGCTGCTGTTCGGCCAGATCCCGGCTGCGCAGGTCCGCGATGGAGCATTGCTGCGCCAGGCCGCGCTGGTCGCCAGCGTGGCCTATATCCCGTTGTCGGCCGCATTCTGGCTGGCTCCGGTGCTGGTGAGCTGGCACGGCATGGGGCCGTGGCAGGCGCTGTTCACCAGCAGCGTGATCGTGCTGCGCAACCTGCCGGCGTTCATCGTCTACGCCACGCAGTGGTTCGCGCTGTTCATCGGCGCGCCGCTGCTGCTCGGGCTGCTCGCCACTGCGGTCGGCGCCAACAGCACGGTCCTGACGCTGCTTGGGGTACCGGCGGCGATCGCGATGATGCTCGCCTTCATCCTGTCGTTCTACGCCAGCGCACGCAGTCTGCTGCCGGAGTCCTGAGCGCACCGGTCTCGCCCTGAACGCCGCGTGGTGTTTGAGCGGCGTTTTTTCGCGAAAAATATCGCGTTAAACTTCGAAAGATCGGCTTGGCGCAGCTTTGCCGACACGACAGGCACGCCGATAAAAAATATTGTTCGCGATTTCCGATCCCAGCTTGCGGGCGCGACGCAGGCAACCCACAATGCATTTCCATGGGCGGGCACAAAATATCGGAGATCGCAAATGGATATTCGATTTTCAAGCCGCTGGGCGCGCAGCGCCCGTGCCACCGCTTGGATGCTCGGAATGTCGTCAGCCGATCGTGCATCGTCGCCGGCGTGCAGGAGAGCCTGACCTACAAATACGGTGACCACCGATGGTTGTGGACCGCATCGGCTCATTATGACATGTGGGGTAAATGGCTGCACAACGTCAATACCGTCGAACAATCACCGGCGACAAACGGCTGGCAGGATCGCTGGTGTCCCTATTGATGAGGCACCGATGATGAAACGCCTAATGATCGCATTCCAGCTCTCGATGCTGCTTGCCGGCCTGGCACAGGCGCAGGATGCCAACTCGATTTCGCCGGTCGCGCCCTTGCGCAATACGCCGCCCGGAGTCGATCCGGCGCTGGGAGTACGTCTCGGGCATGCGATCGTCGTGCCGCTGGACGACCTGCCGGCTGGAGCGCGCGCGATCGCGCAGCGCAGCCTGGACGACGATCGGCGCGGCTTCATCGTCGTGTCCGACGCGACGATCGCCGATGAGATGCAAATCCAGCGTGACCTGATCCCGCCGGGTGACGCGCGCATACCCGACCATGCATTGCGAATCGTGCCGGCTCGCACCGGCCTGGCGAAGATGGCCTTTGTCGGCACCCGCCCGGACATGCTGCGCGATGGACGGCTGGTGATGGCAACTCGGATCTTCGAACGCGGGGACGGGACTCTGGTGTCCGTACGGGAATGGCAGTTCGCCGAGGCTGGCGGCGCGATCCAGAACGTGCGCGAATTGCTCAACACCCGCGTTGGCCCGCATCTGGCGCGACTGGAAATCGAACATGCGCCTGGCGGCTTGCGTCGATCCTCGCTGAGCTGGAACGACGGCCGCACCGCCTACACGCTCGAGGTCTACGACGACGTCGACAGCGCCCGCGCGATCGCCGCCGGCCACGGCCGCGACTGGCTGCAGCAGCTGGCGGAAAGTCTGGGCACCTGAACCAGCGCAGCCGCGCTGCGGCGCATGCCGCGGCCGCGGCCGCGCGTCAGTTCACCGCCTGCAGCTTGGCCACCGCCAGCGCCAGCCACTTGACGCCGTGGCGGGTGAAGCGCACCTGCGCGCGCTCGTCGTCGCCCTGCCCTTCGAGGCTGAGGATCGTGCCCTCGCCGAACTTGGCGTGGAACACGGCCTGGCCGACCCGCCAGCGCGACGCGCTGCGCGGCGCCTTGAACGGGCTCGGCGCCGGCGCTGCTGCAGGTGCCGAACTCGGCTCGGCCCACGCCGGGCGCAGCACCTCGCCGCGCCTGGGGCTGAGCCACTTCAGCGCCTCGTCGGGCAGTTCGTCGAAAAAGCGGCTGCGCAGGTTGTAGCGCGTCTGCCCGTGCAGGATGCGGCTTTGCGCGTGGCTCAGGTACAGCCTGCGCCTCGCCCGGGTGATGGCCACGTACATCAGCCGCCGCTCCTCCTCGACGCCGTCGGCCTGCTGCATCGCGTTCTCGTGCGGGAACAGGCCTTCCTCCAGCCCGGTGATGAACACCACGTCGAACTCCAGGCCCTTGGCAGCGTGCACGGTCATCAGCTGTACCGCGTCGTGCCCGGCCTGGGCCTGGTTGTCGCCGGCCTCCAGCGCGGCGTGGGCCAGGAACGCGGCCAGCGGCGACAGCGTCTCGCCGGTGTCGGCGTCGATCTGCGCCGCGGCGCTGCTCAGCGCGCGCGCGTCCAGGCCGAAGCCCTCCTGGGTGACGAACGCGGCCGCGGCGTTGACCAGTTCCTCCAGGTTCTCGACCCGGTCCTGGCCGTCGCGCTCGGCGCGGAAGTGGTCGAGCAGCCCGGAGACCTCGAGCACGTGGCGCACCATGTCCGGCAGGCTCAGCGCGCTGCTGTCGGCGCGCGCGCGGTCGATCAGCTCGACGAAGCCGCGCAGCGACGCCGCGGCGCGCCCGCCGACCGCGTCGATGGCGTCGACCAGCGCGCAGCCGGCGGCGCGCGCCGCGTCCTGCAGCTGCTCCAGGCTGCGCGCGCCGATGCCGCGCGGCGGGAAATTGACCACCCGCAGCAGCGAGGTGTCGTCGCGCGGGTTGTGCAGCAGCCGCAGATAGGCCAGCGCGTGCTTGATTTCGGCACGCTCGAAAAAGCGCATGCCGCCGTAGACCTTGTACGGGATCGCGGCGTTGAACAGCGCGCTCTCGATTGCCCGCGACTGCGCGTTGGCGCGGTACAGCACCGCGATCTGGTCGCGCGCGTAGCCGTCGCGCAGCAGCAGCCGGATCTCCTCGACCAGCCACAGCGCTTCCTGCTGGTCGCTGGGCTGCTCGATCACCCGCACCGGCTCGCCGCTGCCCGCATCGGTGCGCAGCGTCTTGCCCAGACGACGGGTGTTGTGCGCGATCAGGTGGTTGGCGGCGTCGAGGATGTTGGCGTGCGAGCGGTAGTTGCGCTCGAGCTTGATCAGGTGGCGGACGTGGAACTCGCGCTGGAAATCGTCCATGTTGCCGACATTGGCGCCACGGAAGGCGTAGATGCTCTGGTCGTCGTCGCCGACCGCCAGCACCGCGGCCGGCTGCGGCTCCTCCGGCCCGGCGAGCAGTTTCAGCCAGCGGTACTGCAGCCGGTTGGTGTCCTGGAACTCGTCGACCAGGATGTGGCGAAAGCGCGCGCGGTAGTGCGCGCGGATGTCGGCGTGGTCGCGCAGCACCTCGTAGCTGCGCAGCAGCAGTTCGGCGAAATCGACCACGCCCTCGCGCTGGCACTGCGCCTCGTAGGCCGCGTACAGCTCGGCGTACAGCCGGCTGTGCGCGTCGCGCACCTCGCAGTCGCTGGCGCGCAGGCCCTGCTCCTTCTGCCCGTTGATGAACCACTGCACCTGCTTGGCCGGCGCGCGCTGCTCGTCGACGCCCAGGCCCTTGAGCAGCCGCTTGACCGCCGAGAGCTGGTCCTGGGTGTCGAGGATCTGGAACGCCTGCGGCAGCGCGGCGGCCTTCCAGTGCGCGCGCAGGAAGCGGTTGCAAAGGCCGTGGAAGGTGCCGATCCACATGCCGCGCAGCGGCAGCGGCAACAACGCGCCCAGGCGCGCGAGCATCTCCTTGGCCGCCTTGTTCGTGAAGGTCACCGCGAGCACGCCGCCGGGGGAGACCTGGCCGGTGGAGATCAGCCAGGCGATTCGGGTGGTCAGCACCCGCGTCTTGCCGCTGCCGGCGCCGGCCAGGATGAGGGCGTTGTCGGCCGGCAGCGTGACCGCCGCCAGCTGTTCGGGGTTGAGGTTCGCGAGCAGGTCGGCCATCGCCGCATTGTAGGTTTTGCGCGCTGCCGGACGCGGTACGCCGCCTACAATGACAGGCTTTTGCCGCGCCCGCGGCAGCCCCGCCCGCCGCCATCGCGGATCCTGCCGCACCGACCATGACCGAACTCGCCAAATCCTTCGAACCCGCCGACATCGAAGCGCGCTGGAGCGCGTTGTGGGAGCGCCAGGGCTATGCCGAGCCGACGCTGGACGCGCAGCGCGCGTCGTTCTGCGTGCAGCTGCCGCCGCCCAACGTCACCGGCACCCTGCACATGGGCCACGCCTTCAACCAGACGGTGATGGACGCGCTGGCGCGCTGGCACCGCATGCGCGGCGACAACACCCTGTGGGTGCCGGGAACCGACCACGCCGGAATCGCCACCCAGATCGTCGTCGAGCGCCAGCTGCAGCAGTCGGGCGAGGATCGCCACGCGCTGGGCCGCGACGCCTTCGTCGCCCGGGTGTGGGACTGGAAGCAGCGCTCGGGCGACACCATCACGCGGCAGATGCGCCGCATGGGCGCGTCGGTCAGCTGGGGCCACGAGTACTTCACCATGGACGAGCGGCTGTCGCGGGTGGTCGTCGACACCTTCGTTCGGCTGTACCGCGAAGGCCTGATCTACCGCGGCAAGCGGCTGGTCAACTGGGACCCGGTGCTGCGCAGCGCGGTCAGCGACCTGGAAGTCGAGAGCGTCGAGGAAAACGGCTCGCTGTGGCACCTGCGCTATCCGCTGGCCGACGCAGACGGCTCGGTGGTGGTGGCGACCACGCGGCCCGAGACCATGCTCGGCGACACCGCGGTCATGGTGCACCCGGACGACGCCCGCTACCGCGCGCTGATCGGCCGCCAGGTGCGGCTGCCGCTGTGCGACCGGCTGGTGCCGATCATCGCCGACGAACACGTCGACCCGGCCTTCGGCACCGGCGTGGTCAAGGTCACGCCGGCGCACGACTTCAACGACTACGCGGTCGGCCAGCGCCACGCGCTGCCGATGCTGTCGGTGCTGACGCTGGACGCGACCATGAACGACGCGGTGCCCGAGGCCTTCCGCGGCCTCGACCGCTTCGAGGCGCGGCGCCGGGTGGTCGCCGCGTTCGACGCCGCCGGGCTGCTGGTCGAGGTCAAGCCGCACAAGCTGATGGTTCCGCGCTGCACCCGCACCGGACAGATCGTCGAGCCGATGCTGACCGACCAGTGGTTCGTCGCCACGCGCAAACCCGGCGCCGACGGCCGCTCGATCGCCGACAAGGCGATCGACGCCGTCAAGTCGGGCCAGGTCCGTTTCGTGCCCGAGAACTGGGTCAACACCTACGACCAGTGGATGGAGAACATCCAGGACTGGTGCATTTCGCGGCAGCTGTGGTGGGGCCACCAGATCCCGGCCTGGCACGGCGACGGCGGCGAGCTGTTCGTCGCCCACGACGCCGCCGAGGCCGCAGCGCTGGCGCGCGAGTCCGGCTACCACGGCGCGCTGCGGCGCGACCCCGACGTGCTCGACACCTGGTACTCGTCGGCGCTGGTGCCGTTCTCGACCCTGGGCTGGCCCGACGCCACGCCCGAGCTCGACCTGTTCCTGCCGTCGTCGGTGCTGGTCACCGGCTACGACATCATCTTCTTCTGGGTCGCGCGCATGATCATGCTGACGACCCACTTCACCGGCCGGGTGCCGTTCCGCGACGTCTACATCCACGGCCTGGTGCTCGACGCCCACGGCAAGAAGATGAGCAAGTCCGAGGGCAACGTGCTCGACCCGGTCGACCTGATCGACGGCATCGCGCTGGAGCCGCTGCTGGACAAGCGCACCACCGGCCTGCGCCGGCCCGAGACGGCGCCTGCGGTGCGCAAGGCCACCGCGCGCGAGTTCCCGCAGGGCATCCCGGCGTACGGCGCCGACGCGCTGCGCATGACCTTCGCCTCGCTGGCCACGCTGGGGCGCAACATCAACTTCGACACCAAGCGCTGCGAGGGCTACCGCAACTTCTGCAACAAGCTGTGGAACGCGACCCGCTTCGTGCTGCTGCAGGTCGACGGCCTCGACGACCGCGAGCGCGGCGTGCTGCCGTGCGCCCAGGACTGCGGCCCCGACGGCGTGCTGCACTTCTCCAGCGCCGACCGCTGGATCGCCTCGGCGCTGCAGCGCTGCGCGCAACAGGTCGCGCAGGGACTGGCCGACTACCGGCTCGACTTCGCCGCGCAGGCCATCTACCAGTTCGTCTGGGACGAGTACTGCGACTGGTACCTGGAAATCGCCAAGGTGCAGATCGCAGGCTCCAGCGACGCGCTGCGTCGCGGTGCCCGCCGCACGCTGCTGCGCACCCTCGAGACGGTGCTGCGGCTGGCGCATCCGCTGATGCCGTTCATCACCGAGGAGCTGTGGCAGACGGTCGCGCCGCTGGCCGGCCGCCCCGGCCCCAGCGTGATGGTCGCAGCGTGGCCGCAGCCGCAGCCGGACAAGATCGACGAGGCCGCCGAGCAGCGCATGGCCGCGTTCAAGCAGTTGGTCGACGCGTGCCGCAACCTGCGCGGCGAACTCAAGGTGTCGCCTGCGCAACGTCTTCCGCTGCTGGCCTGCGGCGACACCGCGCTGCTGCGCGACGAGGCCGCGGCGCTGCAGGCGCTGGCGCGGGTGTCCGAGCTGCAGCTGTTCGACGACGAGGCGGCATGGAGCGCGGCGGTGCAGGCCGCGCCGACCGCGATCGTCGGTGGCACCCGGCTGGCGCTGCACGTGGCAGTCGACGTCGCCGCCGAGCGCGAGCGACTGGGCCGCGAGGTGGCGCGGCTGCAGGCCGAGATCGCGAAAACCCGGGCCAAGCTCGACAATGCCAGCTTCGTCGCGCGCGCGCCGGCCGCGGTGGTCGAGCAGGAACGTGGCCGCCAGGCCGAGTTCGGCGCCATGCTGGCCAAGGTGCAGGAACAGCTGGCACGCCTCGGCTGAGTGGTACCGAAGCGTCATGTTGAGCGGTTATCCTCCTGAGTTTGACTGTTGACAACGACACAACGAAGGACCGTGCGAATGACCCAAGCCATCACCAAAGCCGTGTTTCCAGTCGCCGGGCTCGGCACCCGCTTCCTGCCCGCGACCAAGGCCACGCCGAAGGAGATGATGCCGGTGGTCGACAAGCCGCTGATCCAGTACGCGGTCGAGGAAGCGTACGCGGCCGGAATCACCGAGATGATTTTCGTCACCGGGCGCCACAAGCGCGCGATCGAGGACCATTTCGACACCGCGTACGAACTCGAGCGCGAGCTCGAGGCGGCGAACAAGAGCGCGCTGCTCGAAGTGGTGCGCAACGTCAAGCCGGCCGACGTGCAGTGCGTGTTCGTGCGCCAGCCGGTGGCCAACGGCCTGGGTGCTGCGGTGCTGTGCGCCGAGCGCCTGGTCGGCGACGAACCGTTCGC
>JAJZEB010000104.1 GCA_021805805.1 Pseudomonadota bacterium
GGCATCACCCTCGACCACCTGCGCCAGCTCGCCCATGCCCTCTCCGACGTCCAGGCTGCCGAGGAACTGGCCGAGGCCCGTGCCACGCTGTTCAGGCGAGTGCCCGCCAGAGCCTGATCACGTCGCCAATACACTGACCTGCATCCAAATCGGATCGACGCGCCGCGCGCCGACTTCTTCAGCCTTCTCCAGGCTCATACCTCATTTGGAAAAGACTGTCCAAGTCCAAGTCCAAGTCCACCGCGTCCGGCGCTTGCGCTCAGCCGTCGACGATCTTGATCGTCGGAAACCGGGTCGAGTAATCCTTGCCGCGCTGCGCGATGCGCGCCGCCAGCCGGCGCGCGATCGCGCCGTATTCCTGCGCCGCGGCACCGTCCGGGTCGGCGACCACGCTGGGGCGGCCGCTGTCGGCCTGCTCGCGGATGCGCAGGTCCAGCGGCAGGCTGCCGAGCAGCTCGATGCCGAAATCGCGCGCCATGCGCTCGCCGCCACCGCTGCCGAACACGTGTTCGGCGTGGCCGCAGTTCGAACACACGTGCACGGCCATGTTCTCGACGATGCCCAGCACCGGAACGTTGACCTTCTCGAACATGCGCAGGCCCTTGCGAGCGTCGAGCAGCGCGATGTCCTGCGGCGTGGTCACGATCAACGCCCCGGTCAGCGGAACCCGCTGGCTCAGGCTGAGCTGGATGTCGCCGGTTCCCGGAGGCAGGTCGACGATCAGGTAGTCGAGATCGCTCCAGCGCGTCTGCCGCACCAGCTGCTCGAGCGCCTGCGTGGCCATCGGGCCGCGCCAGATCATCGGCTGGTCGGGGTCGAGCAGCACGCCGATCGACATCACCTGAACGCCGTGCGCGCGCAGCGGCTCCATGGTCTGCCCGTCGGTGCTTTCCGGGCGCCCCGAGATGCCCATCATCATCTGCTGCGACGGGCCGTAGATGTCGGCGTCGAGCAGTCCGACCGACGCGCCCTCGGCAGCCAGCGCCAGCGCCAGGTTGGCCGCCGTCGTGCTCTTGCCGACGCCGCCCTTGCCCGACGCCACCGCGAGCACGTTGCGCACCCCGGGCAGCGGCTTGAGCCCGCCCTGCACCGCATGCGCGGTCACGCGCGTGGCGATGTCGAGCTCGACCTGCCCGACTCCGGGCATGCCGCCGAGCGCGCCGGCGACCAGCGCGCGCAGCGCGTCGTGGCGGCTGCGCGCAGGCCAGCCCAGTTCCAGCGCCAGCCGCACGCGGCCGGCGTCGATGCCGACGACCGACAGCGATTTGCCCAGCGGCGCGCCGCTGTCGGGGTCGAGCAGCGACTCCAGGGCGTGGCGAATGGCGTTGGTCAGGGCTGGATCGGCTGGCGAGTTCATCGATAGGACGCGAGGTGCGGGCCGACATGATGCGGCCGAAGCCTTCAGTCTAGTGCGCGCCCGCGCGGCAGGCGACACGCTCCTACAATTCCCCATCGAGTCATCGCAGGACCGCCCCCCGTTGACTCGACCCCCACCGGGGGCAGGCCGGGCGCCGCTCGGCCCTCGGGGCCCTCGTTCTTTTCTCGATCCGACTCACCCGCCCTCGTCGCCGACCCGCATGACCTCGAAGCGCCGCCTGTTCGTCACCACCGCCCTGCCGTACGCCAACGGCCCGTTCCACATCGGCCACATCATGGAATACATCCAGGCCGACACCTGGGTGCGCTTCCAGCGCATGCGCGGTCACGAAGTGCACTTCGTCGGCGCCGACGACGCACACGGCGCGCCGATCATGATCGCTGCCGAGAAGGCCGGCGTCACCCCGCAGCGCTTCGTCGCCGACATCGCCGCCGAGCGGCCGCGCTATCTCGACGGCTTCCACATCCGCTTCGACAACTGGCACAGCACCGACGCGCCCGAGAACCACCAGCTGGCGCAGGACATCTACCGCGCGCTTCGTCGTTCCGGGCTGATCGCAAGCCGCGAGATCGAGCAGTTCTACGACCCGGTCAAGGGCATGTTCCTGCCCGATCGCTACATCAAGGGCCACTGCCCGAAGTGCGACGCCGCCGACCAGTACGGCGACGCCTGCGAGGTCTGCGGCGCGGTCTACGGACCGACCGAACTGCGCCGGCCCTATTCGGTGCTTTCGGGCGCGACGCCCGAAATGCGGCGCAGCGAGCACTTCTTCTTCCAGCTGTCGTCGGCGCGTTGCGCCGAGTTCCTGCGCGACTGGACCCAGGGCGCCGGCGCCCACGGCGCGCCGCGGCTGCAGCCCGAGGTGCTGAACAAGGTGCGCGAATGGTTCGCCACCGACGCCGACGGTCATGGCGGACTGGCCGACTGGGACATCTCGCGCGATGCGCCGTACTTCGGCATCGAAGTCCCCGATGCGCCGGGCAAGTATTTCTACGTCTGGCTCGACGCCCCGATCGGCTACCTGGCGAGTCTGAAGAACCATTTCGACAAGGGGCAGGCAGCCGCGCACTGGCACGCGCAATCGCGCACGACGCAAAGCTACGAGGAGTTCGTCGCCGACGACGCCGTCGAGCAGGTGCATTTCATCGGCAAGGACATCGTCTACTTCCACACCCTGTTCTGGCCCGCGATGCTGCATTTCTCGGGCCGCAAGACTCCGAGCCAGGTCAACGTCCACGGCTTCGTCACGGTCGGCGGCGAGAAGATGAGCAAAAGCCGCGGCACCGGAATCTCGCCGCTGAAATACCTCGATCTGGGGCTGAACCCGGAGTGGCTTCGCTATTACCTTGCGGCGAAGATGAGCGCCCGCGTCGAAGACGTCGATTTCACCGCGGAGGATTTCGTCGCCCGCGTCAACGCCGACCTGGTCGGCAAGTACGTCAACATCGCCAGCCGTGCAGCCAGGTTCATCACCCAGCATTTCGACGGCGAACTGCGCTACCTGGGAACCACCGAGCCGCTGCTGGGCGCCGCGCGCGCGCTGGCCGACGACGTCGCGACGGCGCTCGACGGCCGCGAATACGCGCGCGCGCTGCGCGAGATCATGGCCCACGCCGACCGTATCAACGAGGCGTTCGACGCTGCGCAACCGTGGGTGCTCGCGAAGGACGAAGCGCGCCGTGCCGAACTGCACGATGCGTGCGCGCGCGCGTTGGCCGGGTTCTGGCAGCTCAGCGTGCTGCTGGCGCCGATGCTGCCGGCGACCGCGTCGCGCGTGGCGCGCGAACTGTTCGGGCTGGATCGTGACTTCGTCTGGTCCGACTGCTCAGCACTGCCCACGCGTGTGGCGCCGTACCGGCATCTGATGCAGCGCGTCGATGCGAAGCTGCTCGAGCGACTGTTCGAAGCCGACGCGCCGACCCCGACCCCGACCGCGACTGCGGCGCCGGCGCCGGCGCCGGCGGCAGCTGCCGAGTCGCCGACGATTTCGATCGACGACTTCGCCCGCATCGACCTGCGCGTGGCGCGCATCGTCGACGCGGCCGCGGTCGAAGGCTCGACCAAGCTGCTGCGCCTGACACTGGACGCCGGCGAACGCAACGCGGCCACCGGCGAGCCGCGGCTGCGCAACGTGTTCAGCGGCATCGCGTCGGCCTACGCGCCGGCCGCGCTCGTCGGCCGGTTGACGGTGATGGTTGCCAATCTTGCGCCGCGCAAAATGAAGTTCGGCGTCAGCGAAGGCATGGTTCTGGCGGCCAGCGCCGACGACGAAAAGGCGCGCGCCGGAATTTACCTGCTCGACCCGCACGCCGGAGCCGAACCCGGCATGCGCGTGCGCTGAAGGCGCGCGCGTGCCCCGCATCGAGGAGCCCGCCATGCCCCACAGACCTGCCCCGGACGACGTGCTGCGCACCCTCGACGACGCAGCCTGGGAACACGGCGCGTCGACCCATCTGGAGCATCTGGTCGAAGGCGGCCACGTGTTGCACTTTCCGCGTCTGGCGTTCGCGCTGCATTCCGGCGAGGAGCGGTTTCTCGACCCGGCATGGAGCGACGGGCGCTCGAAGAACATCAGCCTGCGCGCTGGCGCCGTGCGCGGCGCGCGCGGCCGCGCCGAAGACCTTGCCGCGCTGGCGGCGATGATCGGGCGCTACGCCGCATCGGCCCAGTCGCTGGTCGAACGGCTGTTTCCGAAGTACCGCGGCAAGCTGCGCGCCGGCAACGCCTCGCTGCGCCCGTTCGCCGTCGAGGGCCGACCCAGTTCGTGGCGCAAGGACGACGCGCGGCTGCACGTCGATGCGTTCCCGTCGAACCCGATGGCAGGGACCCGGCTGCTGCGCGTGTTCCACAACCTGAACCGCGACGGCAAGGCGCGCACCTGGCGCGTCGGCGAATCATTCGCCGACCTTGCCGAGCGCATGGCGCCGCGGCTGCGCGCTCCGCTGCCCGGCAGCGCGCGGCTGCTGCGGCTGCTCGGCGCGACCAAGGCGCTGCGCACGCCGTACGACCACATGATGCTGCAGCTGCACGACCTGGCCAAGGCCGACCTCGGCTACCAGCGCGACGCGCCTCAGGCCACGGTCGATTTCGCCCCGGGCAGTACCTGGGTGGTGTTCTCCGACCAGGTCTTGCACGCCGTCATGCGCGGCCAGCACATGATGGAGCAGACGTTCTATCTCGACCCCGGCGACCAGCTCGTTCCGGGCACCGCACCGCTGCACGTGCTCGAGCACACGCTCGGGCGCGGGCTGCTGCGGCGCGACGCGTGAGCGCGCCCGGCGCCGACGACACCTGGCCGTTGCGCTGGGGGCAAGGCGGTCTTCCCGACGCGCCGCAGCGCATGCTGCTGGTGCAGATCTCGGCCATGGGCGACCAGGTGCAGACGCTTGCGGCGGTGTCCGACATCGCCGCGCGCTGGCCGCAGCTGCAGATCGACTGGGCGGTCGATTCGCGTTTCGCGCAGATACCGGAGCTGCACCCGCGCGTGCGGCACGTGTTCGCGCTGCCGCTGAAGGCGCTGCAGCGCGCACCGGGCGACGGCGCGGCGTGGCGTGCGCTGCTCGGCGCGCTGCGCGGGCTGCGTGCGCAGCGCTACGACGTGGTGTGGGACCCGCACGGGTCGCTGAAAAGCGCGCTGGTGGCGCGCGCGGCGCGCAGCGCGCTGCGCGTGGGCTATCGCGCCGCCGACTGCGGCGGCGAGCCGCTGGCCGCGCGCGCGTACCGGCTGCACTTCGCGCGCCCACCTGGAGTGCACGGCACCGAGGGCCGCCGGCGCTTCGCCGCCGCAGTGTTCGACACCGATCCGGCGCGCCCCATCGACTACGGCATCCGCGACGCCTTCGGCACCGCCTGCGCTGCGCGCTACGCGGTGCTCGCGCACGGCGCCTCCAAGCCCGAGAAGCTGTGGCCGCAGGCGAACTGGAAGCAGCTCGGCGACGGCCTGATCGCGCTGGGCCTGCAGCTGGTGCTGCCCTGGGGCAACGAAGCCGAACGTGCGCGCGCGGCGGCGCTGGTCGCCGCATGGCCCGCCGGCAGCGCGCGGCTGGCCGAGCCCGGCGACCTGCGCAGCATGGCCGCGTTGCTGGCCGGCTCCAGCCTGGTGGTCGGCCTGGACACCGGCTTCAGCCATCTGGCCGGCGCGATGCGCAGGCCGCTGGTGATGCTGTTCACGTCGACCGGCGCCGACTTGTTCAGCGCCGAGGACCTGCAACTGGCGCGCACTCTGGGCGGCAACGGCACGGTGCCGACTCCCGAGGCTGCGCTCGACGCCGCCCGCCAGCTGCTCGGCGCGGGCCGCGCAGCCGGCTGACGCGGGCGGCTTTCGCGGCGCCGATACAATGACCGCTGTTCCAGACCAACGTCACCTCGCATCATGCCGCTTGCAGTCAAACCTTACGTTTCCGAGGTCACCAGCTTCCTGCAGGACCTCAAGGCGCGCAACCCCGAGCTCGAAGCCCAGCAGAAAGCGGGACGCGCCCGGCTGTGGGATCGGCCGCAGGACGCCGAATTGCGTGAAGCGTTCGACTCCGCGCGGGTTGCACAAAAGCCCTACGTCTACGGCACCGACTGAGGTGTGAGCGAATCGGACGCGCCCGCGCTGGACGGCGCGCCGCAGCGCGCCGACAGCGTACCCGACACCGTCGATGGCCTGGCGGTGGCGCGGCTTTACGGACAGCCGCTGTTCGAGCTGCCGCAGGACCTGTACATACCGCCCGACGCGCTCGAAGTCTTCCTCGAGGCGTTCGAGGGACCGCTCGACCTGCTGCTGTACCTGATACGGCGCCAGCACTTCAACATCCTCGACATCCCGCTGGCGCAGGTCACCGGACAGTACCTGGAGTACATCGAGCAGATCCGGCACAGCAATCTCGAACTGGCCGCCGAATACCTGTTGATGGCGGCGATGCTGATCGAGATCAAGTCGCGCATGCTGTTGCCGCGCCCGCCGGCGGCCGACGGCGCCGAACCCGAGGACCCGCGCGCCGAGCTGGTGCGCAGGCTGCTCGAGTACGAGCGCATCAAGCTGGCCGCGCGCGACCTCGACGCGCTGCCGCAGGCCGGACGCGACTTCTGGCGCGTGCAGGTCGCGGTCGAGCGCTCGGCGCGCTCGCTGCTGCCCGAAGTCGACGTCGACGAGCTGCGCGCGGCCTGGGCCGACGTGCTCAAGCGCGCCCGGCTGCACGCCCGCCACCAGATCAGCCGCGAGCAAATCTCGGTGCGCGAAATCATGAGCCAGGTCCTGCGCCGGCTGCACGATCGCCGCTTCGCCGAATTCCAGGATCTGTTCGAACCCGCCCGCGGCACCAGCCATGCGGTGGTCACGTTCATCGCGCTGCTCGAACTGGCGCGCGAAGGCCTGGTCGGAATCACCCAGGCCGAGCCTTACGCGCCGCTATACGTTCGGCTCGCGTACACACCGAGCTGACGGCCGGGCACGGCAAGCCGCCGCAAAGCGAACGGTCATTCGGTTTTTCTGGCCCCGATGCTGCGTTGCGGTAATAATGCGCGATCCAGTCTCGCGGCGCTGCGCGCCGCCCAACTGCGGATCCACGATGATGAACGAAACCCCATCCGCCCCGTACGGCGGCGCCGCGCCAGCCGCCGCGCGCAAGGCGGTGACGCTGCACCGCTTGCGTGCGATGCGCGACGCCGGCGACAGGATCGCCATGCTCACCGCATACGACGCGGCCAGTGCGGCTTTGCTCGACGCCTGCGGCGTCGACTGCCTGCTGGTCGGCGACTCGCTGGGCATGGTGATGCAGGGCCATTCCTCGACGCTTCCGGTGACGCTCGAGCAGATGGCCTACCACACCTCCTGCGTGGCGCGCGGCAACCGCAGCGCGTGGCTGATTGCCGACCTTCCGTTCGGCAGCTACCAGGGCTCGACCGAACAGGCTCTGCGCAGCGCCACGACGCTGATGCAGGCCGGCGCGCAGATGGTCAAGCTCGAGGGCGGCGGCTGGACGCCGCCGCTGGTGCGTGCGCTGGTCGAGCGTGGCGTTCCGGTGTGCGCGCACCTCGGACTGACTCCGCAAAGCGTGCACGCGCTGGGCGGCTACCGCATCCAGGGGCGCGATGCAGCCGCAGCGGCGACGCTGCGCGCGCATGCTGCCGAACTCGGTGACGCGGGCGCCGCGATGCTGGTGCTCGAACTGGTGCCGTCGGAGCTTGCTGCGCAGATCAGCGAAGCGTTCCCCGGGATCACCATCGGCATCGGCGCCGGCAGCCGCACGCACGGCCAGGTGCTCGTGATGCACGACATGCTCGACATCACGGTCGGCGCCAAGCCGCGCTTCGTGCGCAATTTCATGCACGGCGCGACGAGCGTGGCCGATGCGGTCGCCACCTACGTGCGCGACGTCAAGTCGGGAGCATTCCCCGACGAGGCGCACCACGGCTACGTCGCATGACATCGCCGCGAGCCCACAGCATGCGCGTCGTGCACACCGTCGACGATCTGCGCTCGGCGCTGCCGGCATTGCCCGGCCGCACGCTGGTGCCGACCATGGGCAATCTGCATACCGGTCACCTGGCGCTGGTCGAGCGCGCGCGCCAGACCGGCGGACCGGTCGTTGCCAGCGTGTTCGTCAATCGGCTGCAATTCGGCCCGAACGAGGATTTCGACCGCTATCCGCGCACCCTGCAGCGCGACGCCGAGCAGCTCGAAGGCGCAGGCTGCGACCTGCTGTTCGCGCCCGACGAAGCGCAGATGTACCCGCGGCCGCAGACCTGGCGCGTGTTGCCCGATCCGGCGTTGGCCGGCGTGCTCGACGGCGCAGCGCGCCCCGGGCATTTCGAAGGTGTCGCCACCGTGGTGCTCAAGCTGTTCCAGCTCGTCCAGCCCGCGTGTGCGGTGTTCGGCAAGAAGGACTACCAGCAGTTGCTGCTGGTGCGCGACATGGTGCGCCAGTTCGCTCTGCCGATCGACATCATCGGCCTCGACACCGTGCGCGACATCGACGGCCTGGCGCTGTCGTCGCGCAACGCCTACCTCGACCCGGTGCAGCGCGCGCACGCGCCGCAACTGCAGGCCGCGCTGCGCCGGCTGGCCGACGCTGCGTCCTGCTGTGCCGATCCATCGTTGCTGGCCGAGCGCGAGCGCGACGAAATGCAGGCGATGGTCGCGCAAGGGTGGGTACCTGATTACCTGAGTGTGCGGCGGCGTGCGGACCTGCAGCCGCCACGAGCCGAGGATCTTGGCGCGCGCGGCCGACTCGTCGTGCTCGGCGCCGCGCGCCTGGGCGGCACCCGGCTGATCGACAACGTCGAGTGCTGAGGCGCGGCATGCCCGCGCGTCGACCGCGGTTGCCATCCGTTTCGCTTGGCAGTGCGGACCGCTGCGACCTAGATTGGCCGCATCATGTCCGCGCATGCATTCGACACCCTCGCCTTCGCGAACCGGCTGCAAGCGGTCGGTGTCGATCGGGCGCTGTCCGAAGCACTGGCCGACGCGCTCGGCGCGCAGTTCGCGCATCTGGCGACCCGGGACGACCTGCGCACGTTCGCCACAGGCCTGGACCTGGACAAGCTCGCCACCAAGGACGACCTGCGCAACTTCGCCACCAAGGACGACTTGCGCAACTTCGCCACCAAGGACGACCTGTGCAACTTCGCCACCAAGGACGACCTGCGCAACTTCGCCACCA
>JAJZEB010000007.1 GCA_021805805.1 Pseudomonadota bacterium
CGGCGTGCGCGGGCGCGGCCAGCTCGGGCAGCTGCAGCCCGGCGCGGCCGATGCGCAGCAGCTCGGCGGCGGCGGCCGGGCACGCGGCGAGCGCGCCGCGCCAGATTTCGTCGCTGGGCGGAAGTTCGTCGGCGTGCAGCGTCCAGCCGTGTTCGCTCAGCTCGAGCACGCCTTGCCGGCGCAGCTCGTCGAGCAGTTGGCGCAGCAGCGGGTGGGCGTCGGCCCAGCGTTGCGGCAGCGTGGCGTCGTGGCGCGACTGCGCGGCCAGGGCGTCGCGCGCGAACGCCGTCGGCAGCAGCTCGAGCAGTGGCGCCACGTCGCTCAGGTAATGGCGCCGCGCGTCGAGCGCGTTGCGCTGCCAGCCCGCGAGTACGGCGCGGGCGAGCACCGCGGTGGGCGCCAGCGCCTGTTGCGCGGCGCTGTGTTCCAGGGGCTGCGGGGTCAGCGCGGTGATCCAGCGCGCGGCTTGCGGCGGCGTCGGCCGCAGCGCGGCGGCGCGGAAGCGGCAGCCTTCGGCCATGGCGAGCAGCTCGCCGCCGGCGCCGCGCAGTTCGAAGTCGACCAGCGCCGAGCGCGGCAGATGGCGGCGCAGCCGCGCACGGATCTCGTGCGCCTGCGCGGCCGGGCCGAGCAGCGCCAGGCGCTGCACCGCCACCGGCAGGAAGCCCATGGGCGCGGGGCCCGCCGCCAGCCACGCCATCACGCTCTGGAAGCACTGGTCGAGCAGTGCCGGCGGCATCAGCCAGCCTGGATCGTGCGCGGTGTCGGCCAGCGTGGCGACGAGCTCGTCGCCACGCAGTTCGATGGACTGCAGCAGGCGGAAACCGGCGCCGTAGTCCAGCCCGAGCGCTTGCGCCAGCGCGTACAGCGCGGCGCCGTCGAGCTGGCCGCTGGCGGCGCCGCGCGCCTCGATCGGGCGCCGGTACAGCGTGTCGGGTACGGGGCCGGGCAGCCGGCCTTGCGCGTGCAGCGTCCAGGCGTCGTCGGAAAGCCGGGTGCGGCCCTCGATGCGAAAGCGCTGCGATTCGGGGGCGAGCTCCAGCCGCAGCGTGCGCGCGTGCTCGCCGTCGAACACCACCGGGGCGACGATGTCGAGCGCGTCGACGCGCGCGTGCGCGCCGCCGTAGGCCTCGCGCGCCGCGGCCAGCGCCATTTCGGCGTAGGCGGCGCCGGGCAGCACGATGGCGCCGCCGACGCGGTGTTCGGCCAGCCAGGGGTGCTTGAGGGGGTCGAGATGGACCTCCCACGCCGCCGCCATTTCCTTGAGGCGGTAGCCGAGCAGCGGGTGCACGGCGTGGCGCTGCAGCAGCGCATAGGCCTCGCTGCTCGCCGCATAGGCGTGGCGCTGGCGCTGCCAGGGGTAGGGCGGCAGCGCGGCGCCGGCGGCCAGCGGCTGCGCGAACACCGCGCGCGGGTCGAGCGCGGCGCCGAGCAGCGCGGCGCGCAGCACCGCGTCGCGCAGGGCGTCGAGCGTGTCGGCGCGGTTCGGCGCGATCGCCAGCGCGCGGCCGTCGGCGTGCGCCGCGTCGAGCGTTTCGCCGATGTAGCGCTGCAGGATCGCGTGCGGGCCGATTTCGACGAACACGCGATGCTCGGTGTCGCGCAGCGCCGAGACGGCGGCGTGGAAGCGCACCGGCTCGCGCACGTTGCGCCACCAGTAATCGGCGTCGAGCGCGCCACCGTCCAGCACGCTGCCGGTGACGCTGGAGAAGAAGACGCCACCGCCACCGCGCGGCTGCAGGCCGGCGAGGTCGGCGAGCAGTTGCTCGCGCACCGGGTCCAGGCAGCGGCTGTGGAAGGCGTAGTCGAGGTCGAGCTCGCGGTAGAACACCGACTGCGCGCGGAGCGCGCGGCGCAGCGTCTGCAGCGCTGCGGGCGCGCCGCTGACGGTGCAGTTGCGCGGGCTGTTGTGGGCCGCCACCGCAATCGCGTCGTCCAGGCCGAGTTCGAGCAGGCGTTGCTGCATCGCGTCGCCCGCCATCCCGACCGCGGCCATGCGTCCGGCGCCGCGCGTGAGCGCCTGCGCGCGGCTGCGCGCGACCACCACGCGGCAGGCCTGCGCCAGCTCGAGCGCGCCCGCGGCCCAGGCCGCGGCGATCTCGCCGACGCTGTGGCCCATCACGGCGTCGGCGTGCAGCCCGCAGCCGCGCAGCAGTTCAGTGGCGGCGACCTGCAGCGCGAACAGCGCCGGCTGCGCCACCGCGGTGTCGTCGAGCACCGTGGCGTCGTCGCTGGCCAGCGCCGCGTGCAGGTCGGGGCCGCCGAGCGCGCGGATGCGGGCGTCGACGTCGCCGAACACGCGCCGGAACGCCGGCGCCGCGGCCAGCAGCGCGCGCCCCATGCCGGTCCATTGCGCACCGTTGCCGCTGTAGACGAAAGCAGCCAGCGCTTGGCCCGGCAGCGCGCGCTCGCGCAGCAGTTCGGGTGCGTTGCCGCCTGTGGCGAAGGCCTGCAAGGCCGCGGGGGTGTCCGCGGCATGCACGTCGCGCAGTGCGGCGCGCTCGGCCAGCCAGTCGCGCCGCTCCCACAAGGTCTGCGCAAGAAGCGTGCGCTGCGTTTCTGCGGCACCGGCCAGGCGCTCGGCGAGCTGGCCGGCGCGCGCGCGCAGAGCGTCGGCGTCGGCCGCGCTGAACAGCAGCGGCGTGGCGCCTGCGGCGGCCATTGAGAGTGGGGCCGCGGACGCGGCGGCGTGCGGGGCCGATTGCGGCGAGCCCAGGGGCGCCTGCTCGAGCAGCACGTGGGCGTTGACGCCACCGAAGCCGAAGGAGTTGACGCCGGCGCGCAGCGGTGTATCGCGCATCGGCAGCGCTTCGCCGTCGCGCACGACGCGCAAATTCAAGGCGTCGAAATCGATCGCCGGGTTCAGCTCGGCGGCGTGCAGCGTCGGCGGCACGCGGCGGTGGGCGAGCACCGCGATGGCCTTGGCCAGCCCGGCCATGCCCGACGCCGGCTCCAGGTGGCCGACGTTGCTCTTGATCGATCCGATCGGCAGCTGGCCGTCGCGACCGACGCCATACACCGCGCTGATCGCGCTCGCCTCGATCGGGTCACCGACCTTGGTGCCGGTGCCGTGCGCTTCGACGTAGTCGATATCGGCCGCCTGCAGCCCCGAGTCGTGCAGCACGCGGCGCATCAGTTCGGCCTGCCCGTCGGCGCTGGGGATGGTCAGCGCGCTCTTGCGCGCGCCATCGGTGTTGACGCCGCTGGCGCGTATCACGGCGTGGATGCGGTCGCCGTCGCGCAGCGCGTCGCGCAGGGGCTTGAGCAGCAGCATCGCGGCGCCTTCGGCGCGCACGTAGCCGTCGGCATCGGCGGCGAAGGGGCGACAGCGACCGCGCGCCGACAGCATCGACGCCTTGGTGAAGCCGACGAAGGGGTAGGGGTGCAACAGCAGGTTGACGCCACCGGCCAGCGCCAGGGGTGCGGCGCCGGCACGCAGCAGCTCGCACGCGTGGTGCAGCGCGACGAACGACGACGAGCACGCGGTGTCCACGGCCAGGCTCGGGCCGTGCAGATCGAACACGTAGGAGATGCGATTGGCGGCGACACTCATCGTGTTGCCCGTCATCGAGTGCGCCGACATGCTCGACAAGTCGTCGAGCACACGCATGCCGTAGTCCAGCCCGGAGATGCCGACGTAGACCCCGCAGTCGCTGCCGCGCAGGCTGGAGGCGCGCAGCCCGGCGTCTTCGATCGCATCCCAGCTCAGCTCGAGCAGCAGGCGCTGCTGCGGATCCATCAGCTCCGCTTCGCGCGGCGAGATGCCGAAGAAGCCGGCGTCGAACGCGCCGACCTTGCCCAGCGTGCCGGCGGCGAAGGTGATGCTGCGCCCGGGTTCGGCGCGTCTGGGGTGCTGCAGGGTGTCGACGGCCCAGCGCGAGGCGTCGATTTCGGTGACAAGATCGCGCCCGTCGCTGAGCGCCGCCCACAGTCCGTCGAGGTCGGCGATGTCGCCGGGCAGACGCAGTGCGATCCCGATGATGGCGATGCTGTCGTGTTTGCTAGTGTTCATCAATCTCTTATCGGGGAGCCGGTGCTCGTCCTGTTGTCGCGCATCCCTTAGCGCATGAGCGAATCATGATGTGGCCAATTTGACATTAAAGCGGTGTTAGAGGGCTATTTTGCAGGTGCAACATGACAAGCACAAGCTGACCATGCCGGCAATGATCAAACGGGCTGTGACAAACATAGAATTTTTGAAAAATTTGATCGTGCGGGGGCGGTGAGTAGATCACGGGTGCCGTGAGGCGCACCGTCACTCGCTGGCGTTCGCTTGAGCAGGCGGCCGCGAAACAGCGTTCCGCGGCTTCAGCCGGGTGCCGGCTGGCTATCCGACGCTCAAGCCGCCTCGGGGGCGGGGCGCGCGACCACCCGGTCGGCGAGTTCGGCGACCAGCGCGGCGATGTCGCCGCGGGCGCCGTCGGCCACGAAATCCGGGTGCTCCGGAGGTTCGTAGGGGCTGTTGATGCCTGTCATATTGGGTATTTTGCCAGCACGCGCCTGCCGGTACAGTCCCTTCACGTCGCGCTGCTCGCAGACGTCGAGCGGGGTGTCGACGTAGACCTCGATGAAATGCTCCTTGCCGACGACTTCGCGCGCCATTTCGCGCTCACGCTTGAACGGGGAGATGAACGAAGTCATCACGACCAGTCCGGCGTCGAGCATCAGCCGGGCCACTTCAGCGATGCGCCGGATGTTCTCGACGCGGTCGGCGTCGGTGAAGCCGAGGTCGCGGTTCAGTCCCTGGCGCACGTTGTCGCCGTCGAGAATGTAGGTGCGCAGGCCGCGCGCGTGCAGTTCGACTTCGAGCGCGTTGGCCAGCGTGGACTTGCCCGAGCCGGACAGCCCGGTGAACCAGACGACGCATCCGGCATGGCCATTGAGCCGTTCGCGCTCGTGTCGGGTCACGGCCAGCGCTTGGCGGTGCACGTTGCGCGCGCGGCGCAGACTGTGGCGGATCATGCCGGCGGCCACCGTGGCGTGGCTGTAGCGGTCGACGAGAATGAAGGCGCCGAGGTCGCGCTGCTCGGCGTACGGTTGGCAGACCAGCGGGCGGTTGCAGGCGATATTGCACACCGCGATGTCGTTGAGCTGCAGCGTGCGCGCCGGTTCGTGCGCCTGGGTGTTGACGTCGATGCGGTGCTTGATCGCGGTCAGCGAGGCGGTGGCCCACTGACTGGCAAGCTTGAGTTCGTAGCTGCGCCCGATCAGGCCCTGTTCGTCGTGCATCCAGACCAGCGTGGCTTCGAATTGATCGGTCATCTCCAGCGGCGCGTCGGCCTTGGCGATGACGTCGCCGCGCGAGGCGTCGACTTCGCGGTCCAGGCGCAGCGAGACCGCGTCGCCGGTGCCGGCACGCTCGATGCTGCCGTCCATGGTGACGATTTCGGTCACGCTCGCGACCTGGCCCGAGGCGGTCACGCGCACGGCATCGCCGACGGCGACGCTGCCGGCCGCCACCGAGCCGCAGAAGCCGCGGAAGTCGGCGTTGGGCCGGCTGACCCACTGCACCGGGAACACGAGGCGCTGGCCCGGGTCGTGGGCCACTTCGACGCTTTCCAGGTAGCCGACCAGCGTCGGGCCGTGGTACCAGGCGGTGTGCGTCGAGCGCTGGGTGATGTTGTCGCCCTTCAGCGCGCTGACCGGAATCGCGCCGACGCTGGCAAAGCCGAGCGGGGCGGCGAAGGCTTCGAACGCCTCGCGGATGGATTCGAAGCGTCCATGGTCGAAGCCGAC
The DNA here is from genome assembly GCA_021805805.1 of Pseudomonadota bacterium. Taxonomy (GTDB): domain Bacteria; phylum Pseudomonadota; class Gammaproteobacteria; order Burkholderiales; family Burkholderiaceae_C; genus Thiomonas_A. Next base: position 5,737 of record JAJZEB010000007.1, read on the forward strand.
CAGGTCCATCTTGTTGACCACCAGCAGCACGTGGCGCACGCCGAGCAGCGAGGCGATGGTGGCGTGGCGTCGGGTCTGGGTCAGCAGCCCGGCGCGCGCATCGACCAGCAGCAGTGCGCAGTCGGCGGTCGACGCGGCGGTGGCCATGTTGCGCGTGTACTGCTCGTGCCCCGGAGTGTCGGCAACGATGAAGCGGCGCTTGTCGCTGGCGAAGAAGCGGTACGCCACGTCGATGGTGATGCCCTGCTCGCGTTCGGCCGAGAGCCCGTCGACGAGCAGCGCGAAGTCGATTTCCTCGCCCTGGGTGCCGAAGCGCCGTGACTCGCTTTGCAGCGCGGCGACCTGGTCGTCGAACAGTTGCTTGGACTCCCACAGCAGGCGGCCGATCAGGGTGCTCTTGCCGTCGTCGACGCTGCCGCAGGTGATGAAGCGCAGCCGGTCCTGGCCGGCCTGTGCAGCGAGGAATGCATCGATGCTGGCCGGCGCCGCCGGTGCGGCATCCACGTGCTTGCGTGTCATCAGAAGTACCCCTCGCGCTTTTTCTTTTCCATGCTGCCGGTCGAGTCGGCGTCGATCAGCCGGCCCTGCCGCTCCGAGCTGCGCGCGGTGAGCAGCTCGAGCACGATGTCGGCCACCGATTCGGCGCCCGACTCGAAGGCGCCTGTCAGCGGATAGCAGCCCAGGGTGCGGAATCGCACCTTGCGATGCTCGATGGCTTCGCCGTCGAGCAGTTCGAAACGATCGTCATCGACCATCAGCAGCATGCCGTCGCGCTGTACCACCGGGCGCTCCTTGGCGAAGTACAGCGGTACCACCGGGATGTCCTCCTCGTAGATGTACTGCCAGATGTCGAGCTCGGTCCAGTTGGACAACGGGAACACACGAATGCTTTCGCCCTGCGCTTTGCGCGTGTTGTAGAGGTTCCACAGCTCGGGGCGCTGGTTCTTCGGGTCCCAGACGTGGTGGGCGTTGCGGAAGGAGAAGATGCGCTCCTTGGCCCGACTCTTTTCCTCGTCGCGTCGCGCGCCGCCGAACACCACGTCGAAGCGCCCGGCGTCCAGCGCCTGCTTCAGGCCTTCGGTCTTGGTGATCTGGGTGTGCATCGCTGAACCGTGGCGCAGCGGGCTGATGTCGCGCGCGATCGCGTCCGGGTTGATGTGCACGCGCAACTCCATGCCGCTGGTGCGGGCCATGGCGTCGCGGAACAGGTACATCTCCTGGAACTTCCAACGGGTGTCGACGTGCAGCAGCGGGAACGGCGGCGGCGCGGGAAAGAACGCCTTGCGTGCCAGGTGCAGCATCACCGAGCTGTCCTTGCCGATCGAGTACAGCATCACCGGGCGCTCGGCTTCGGCCACCGCCTCGCGGATGATGTGGATGCTCTCGGCCTCCAGCCGATGCAGATGGCCACCTCGCGCATGCGTGCGCTGCGGCCGCGGCGGCCGCAGCTGCAGCGTGGGCGCGTAGGCCCCGTCGTGCAGCGCGATCTCGGCGCTGCCTGAGGCGTTGCGCAGCAGCCCGACCAGTTCGCCGTGGGGAAACACCGCGAGGGTCTTGCCCAGATGCTGCTGCAGGCGCTGCAACGCCGCGTGCGCGGCCGCGGCGCGGTCGACGCCAGGCTCCAGCGCAAGCCAGTGGCGCCCGCCGCGAGCGTCGTTGACGTGCAGCCAGGTGTCGTCTTGCGGGCTGGTGTGGAGTTGCGCAAACAGCACCAGTTGCCGCTTGGCACGGGCCTTGGCAACCGCGTCGCGCAGCACCAGCCGGCGGGGTGGGCGGGCCAGTTCGTCGAGCAGGGTGTCGACGTCCTGCGCTTCGGGCAACAGCCCGAGTTCGTGCAGCCGACGCTCGGCGGTGCGCCGGCTGTCCGCGTGGCCGCCTTCCTGCAAGGCCGCGCACGCGGTTTCGGTATTCCAGACCGTGGCCAAATCCGGGGCGAAAGGGGGCATGGTTGGCGTAGATTGCAAAAATTGCTTTTTTAAAGGTGGTTCTGTCAAATTTATCAGTAAACTGTGCGCGCAACAACTCATTATTTGCATAATGCGCCAATCGATCGAGGCTCTGATTCAGCCGCTCGTGGCCCTGGCACGAGATGCCGGCGACGCCATCCTGCGCATCTATCAGGCACCGCAGCCGTGCGATGTCGCGATCAAGGACGACTCCAGCCCGCTGACCGAGGCCGATCTGGCTTCGCAGCATGTCATCGTCGCGGGGCTGGCGCGCTTGACGCCCACGATTCCGGTGGTGTCCGAGGAGGGAGAGCAGGGGGAGAGCGACGGCGAAGGCGCGTTCTGGTTGGTCGACCCGCTCGATGGCACCAAGGAGTTTGTTCAACGCAATGGCGAGTTCACGGTCAACATCGCGCTGATCGAACAAGGGCGGCCGCGCTTCGGCGTGGTGCACGTCCCGGTACTTGGCACGACCTATTGGGGCGGCGCAGGGTTCGGAGCCTGGCGTGCTACGGCCACCGCACCCGGTGGCGATGCCATCGCGCTGTCTGTTGCGCCGCCGCCGCTGGCCGGGCAGACGGTGCGGGTGGTGGCCAGCAAGAGCCACCTGAATCCGGAAACCGAGCGCTTCATCGCGCGCTACGTTCCCCACGAGCTGGTTCAGGCCGGCAGTTCGCTGAAGTTCTGCCGAGTCGCCGAGGGCGCCGCCGATCTTTATCCGCGGCTGGCGCCGACGTGCGAGTGGGACACCGCTGCGGCACAGGCCGTGCTGGAGGGGGCCGGGGGCAGTGTCGTCGGCCTTGATGAGCAGCCGCTGCGCTACGGCAAGGACGAGGTCCTGAACCCGCATTTCATCGCGCTGTCGAGCGTGTCGCTGCTGAACCGCGAGCAGGCGGCATAGCGCTTCCCTCGCGCCGAGTGCAGCGGCGCCGTGGAATGCAATCAGGCGGTCGTGGCAAAGTCATCGGTGCGGCGGTTCAGGCGCGATGATGCTGCCCCCGTTCCACAGCGTCCACGGCTCCCGATGCGCTTTGCGAATGAGGTTGCTACGTATCCGGGCGCGCAACGCAGGGGGGTGGGCGCGCGGGTGCTCAGTTATCCGTATCGCCGGGCCAGTTCTTCGGGCGTGACGCGGTAGTAGCGCTCGACGAGAAGGCGGATGTCCTTGTGCCCGGAAAACCGGGCGAGCACCTCGACGGGCATTTTCTTGCTGTGCAGCGTCAGGAAGGTGGCGCGGGTGTCGTGGAAGTCCAGGTGCGACAAGCCGGTGACGCGGTCGCGTACTTTGCGAAAGGACACGTCGCGATCGTCGTCGTTGATTGAAAAAATCCGCTCGCGACCTTTGAACGGCAGCAGAACGCGCATGGCCTGGCGCGTCAGCGGCACGCGCCGCTTTTGCCGGGTGAGGTGCTCGGTCTTGTGGCTGACGGTGGCCACGGCGGTGTCCCAGCTCATCGTCGGCGTTCCGAGCTGCAGGATTTCACCGGAGCGCATTCCCGTGCGCAGCGCGATGTGAAACGCCAGCATCGCTTGTTGCAGGTTGGTTTTCGGCGGTCGGCCGGGTCGATAGCCGGCGTTGCGCCACATGCGCAGGATCTCGCGCCAGCCCCAGGTGTGCTCGCGCGGTGCCGCGTCGCGCGGGATCTCGAAGCCCCGGAACGGCTCCTCGGGGAAGGGCCAGCGCCATTCGTCGCGAGCCTTGTAGATGGCCGCGCGCAGCCAGGTCACGTCGCGGTGGACCGACGACTCCTTCACGCGGCCGAGCCGGCGGTCGCGCCACTCGGCAAGATGGGCCGACGAGAGTTTGTCGATGCGCACATCCGCCGTTTCCGGGTAGTCGCGCAGGAAGGCGTTGATGCGGTTGGTTTCTTCGCGCCAGGTCTTTTTCGACGGCGTGACTTTTTCCAGGTAGGTGTTCAGCACGTCGCGCAGCGTGCGCGTCTCGTCGGGCGCGCGCTCGACCTTAGGCTCGCGTTTGGCGGCCTCGTGTGCGGCGACCCAGTCCTGCGCCAGTGCCTTGCGCGTGAAGACCTTGGACAGCTTCTTGCCATCCACGCGCACGAAGGCGCGATACCCCTCGCCATGCCGTTGAATCGACCCCATCGTGTGCCACTCCGTGTGCCATTCGTGTGCCACGAAGGGTAGCAAAGTGTGCCGCAGGGGGGTGGAAACGACAACAGCCGCTCGAGGCGGCTGTATCGTAAGTCCTTGTTTTTGCCTGAAAAATACCTTGGATGGAATTTTCAGGAATTTGAATTGGTGCCCAGAAGAGGACTCGAACCTCCACGCCTCGCGGCGCTAGTACCTGAAACTAGTGCGTCTACCAATTCCGCCATCTGGGCTGAAGCAAACACTATAGCAGAGTTTCTTTGCTTGTCCAGGCCCCGATCGTTGCGGCGACAATAGTCCGTTTCCACGGCGCGACACCGCGCCGCAACCGCAAGGACGAAAGGACCACCGTGATCGTTGAAGGCATCGTGCAGGGACACCGCGACGGTTACGGGATCGTCGCGGTCGACGGCGGGACGGACGTGTACCTGCCGCCCGCGCAGATGCGCGGCGTGCTGCACCTCGATCGCGTGCGCGCGCGCATCGTTCGCCAGGACCGCCGCGGCCGCGCCGAGGGCCAACTGACCGAAATCGTGGAACGCTCGCCCAGGCCGGTGATCGGCCGCTTGCTGCACGAGAACGGCGTCTGGTTGCTCGCACCCGAGGACCGGCGCTACGCGCAGGACATCCTGATCCAGGGCGGAGCCCGCGGCGCAGCCCAGGCCGGGCAGGTGGTCAGCGTCGAGCTGATCGGGCCACCGATGCCGCAGGCGCAGTTGCTCGGGCGGGTCGTCGAGGTGCTCGGCGCGCTGCACGATCCGGGCATGGAAATCGAGATCGCGGTGCGCAAGTACGGCGTGCCGCATCGGTTCAGCGGCGGTGCGGAAAAACTTGCCGCTGCGCTGCCGACGACCGTGCGCGCACAGGACCGTGCCGGGCGCTGGGACCTGACCGACGTGCCGCTGGTGACCATCGACGGCGAGGACGCGCGCGATTTCGACGATGCGGTGTACTGCGAGCCGGCGCGTGTCGGACGTCGCGACGGCTGGCGGCTGATCGTCGCCATCGCCGACGTGTCGCATTACGTGCAGTCCGGCGATGCGCTCGATGTCGACGCGCTGGAGCGCTCGACTTCGGTCTACTTCCCGCGGCGCGTGATTCCCATGCTGCCCGAGAAGCTGTCCAACGGTCTGTGCTCGCTGAACCCGGACGTCGACAGGCTGTGCATGGTGTGCGACATGCTGGTCGACGCCGATGGCGTGGTCAAGGCCTATCAGTTCTACACCGCGGTCATGCGCTCGCATGCTCGGCTGACTTACACCGAAGTCGCCGCGATGCTGGAGAACACACGCGGCGCCGAGGCGCTGGCACGCGCCGACCTGCTGCCGCATCTGCTGAACCTGTACGACGTCTTCGTCGCCTTGCTGAAGGCGCGCGGTTCGCGCGGCGCGATCGATCTGGACGTGCCCGAGACCCAGATCGTCTGCGACGCCAGCGGCCGCATCGAGCGCATCGCGCTGCGCACGCGCAACGACGCGCATCGACTGATCGAGGAAAGCATGCTCGCGGCCAACGTCTGCGCAGCCGACCTGCTCAAGCGCAACCGCCATCCGGGGCTGTATCGGGTGCACGAGGGGCCGACTCCGGAGAAGCTCGCCACGCTGCGCGCGTACCTGAAGACGCTGAATCTGCCGCAGCAACTCGGCGATGAGCCGACTCCTGCCGACTACCAGCGTCTGGCCGAAGCGGCGCGCACGCGCGCGGACGCCACGCAAGTCAGCATGCTCATGCTGCGCTCGATGCAGCAAGCCGTCTACAGCCCGCACAACGTCGGGCACTTCGGACTCGCCTACGAGGCGTATGCGCATTTCACGAGCCCCATCCGGCGCTACCCAGATCTGCTGACCCACCGCGCGATCAAGGCCGTGCTGCAGGGCGGCCGCTACGCATTGCAGTTGCCCGATGGATTCGCGCTGAACCTGCCGCCGCCGCCGCGCAGCGCTGCGGCGAAGCCCCGTGCCAGTGCCGCGGTGGCGTTGTGGGAGCGCGTCGGCCAGCACTGTTCGGCCAACGAGCGCCGGGCCGATGAGGCCACGCGCGACGTCGAGAGCTGGCTGAAATGCTGGTACATGCGCGACAAGCTCGGCGAGGAATACGTCGGCGCAGTGACGGCGGTGACGTCGTTCGGAATATTCGTGCAGCTTGCGCAGCTGTATGTCGAGGGCCTCGTGCACGTCTCGGAGCTGGGCGCCGAGTATTTCCGCTTCGATGAGGCGCGCAACGAATTGCGCGGCGAGCGCACCGGCCGCCGCTTCGGTCTCGGCGATCGCGTCGTGGTGCAGGTCGGCAGGGTCGATCTGGACGCGCGCAAGATCGATTTCCGGCTGGTCGTCGACGCCGCTTCGGCGCCGCGGCGCTCGCGCCCGGCACAGCCTTCGACCTTCGACGGCGGCGGCGACAGCGACCACAGCACATTCGACCTGCCGGCACCTGCGCGCGCCGCGCCGCCGCCGGAACCCGCGCGCGACAAGGGCAGGGCCAAGGCGGCGCCGAAAGGGCGTGCGCCGGGCACTGCGGCGAAGAGCGCAAAGCCCGCACCGCGCAAGGCGCGCGCTGCACGTGCGCCCGAGACCGCGCCCAAACCCGCGAAGGCGTCCAAGGCTTCGCGCGCTGCGGGCAAGCGCAGGGCGCGCACCGGCTCGTGAGTCAGCCTGCGCGCGACGGTGCGCCGCGCGCACGGCGCAGCACGTGCCAGGCGCGCAGCATCCAGTCGCCGAGTTCGCCGGCGCGCAGCGTCGGCCGCCGTGGGCGCGCCAGATCGGCTGCCGCGCCGTGCAACCAGACCGCGGCCTGGCCGGCCGCCAGCGGCGTCTCGGCGCGTGCCAGCAGCGCGCCGAGCGCGCCTGCCAGCACGTCGCCACTTCCGGCGGTGGCCAACAAGCCGTTGCCGCTGGGGTTGACCGCGCACGCGCCGTCGGGCGTGGCGATCACGCTGCCCGCTCCCTTGAGCACGCAGACCACGCCGTGTGCGGCAAGCGCGCGCGCCGCGCGCAAACGATCGGCCTGTACCGCGCCGGCGTCGCAGCGCAGCAGGCGGGCCGCTTCCTGCGGATGCGGGGTCAGCCAGGCCGGAACCCGGCGTGCGCGCAGCGCGGCCCACAGGCTGCCGTCGCGTGGCTGCGCAGCGAGCAGATTCAGCGCGTCGGCGTCGAGCACCAGCGGACGGTCGATCGCGACCAGCGCGTCGAGCAGCGCCAGTGCGTCCTTGGAGGTCCCGGATCCGGGGCCGAAAACCGTGCATTGAGGCGAATCGGCGCGTGCTGCGCCCAGTTGCGCGAGCAGCGCGTCGGGTCGGCGCAGCATCAGCTCGGGCGCGTGGGTGTCGAGCAATGGCGCGGCCGGGTCGAGCGATGCCGCGTACACGCGTCCGGCGCCGAGCGCCAGCGCCGCGCGCGCGGCAAGCAGCAGCGCGCCGCCCATGCCGTCTGCGCCGCCGAACACGCGCACGTCGCCGCGCTGGCCCTTGTGCGCGGCCGCGGCCGGGTCGCCGAGCGCGCGCAAGGCATCGGTGGCGGCCACCAGCCGCGCGGCCGGACGGGCGCCGCAGTCGTCGACGCCCAGATCATCGACCCACAGTTCGCCGCAGGCGGCGCTCGCGCCGAACAGTCCGGGTTTGAGTCCGAGCAGGCTCAAGGTGACATCGGCACCGGCGCATTCGCCCGGCGTGGCACCGCTGTCGGCGTGCAACCCGCTGGGCAGATCGACCGCCAGCAGCGGAACGACACGCGCGCGCAGCGCGCGCAGCGCGTCGGCCAACGCACCGCGCGGCGCTTCGCGCAGGCCGATTCCGAGCAAGGCGTCGAGCAGCAGGTCGCAGCCCGCCGGCAGCGCGCCGTCCCAGCGGCGCGGCTGCACGCCGGCGTCGAGCGCACGCTGCAGCGCGGCGTGCCATCCCGTGCCGCGCGCCGACCACGGTGCGGAGCTGCCGCAACCGACCAGAACGACATCGACCGCGCACCCGGCCTTGGCCAGGCAAGCCGCGGCTTCGAGGCCGTCGCCGCCGTTGTTGCCGGGACCGCACAGAATGCCGATGCGTCGGGCGGCGGCGAAGCGCGCTCGCGCCAGCGCGGCAACTGCCGCGCCGGCGCGGCGCATCAGGGTGTCCGGCGGCAGTGCGGTGCAGGCGACGCGTTCGCGTTGGCGCAGCGCTGCTTCGTCCCAAAGCGGCAACGCCGCGCCGAGCGTGAGGGCGTCAAGGCGCTGCATCGGCGGCCCGGCTCCAGGATTTCATCACGTGCAATGGATTTCCCATCATGTGATAAACGAGTGTTGCGCAGCAGTGTGAATCCGTTCAGGATAGCGGAGTCACGTTCTGTATAGCGCAACGCAGCGCATAAGATGTTGAAAAATAAAGGCTAAAAATTTAGTCTTCTATAAGATAGAACTCAATGCTGCAGCGCAACGGTGAGGTAAGCTTCAGCCATCGGTTTTGTTTCTTTCGGAGATCGTCTCATGGCAACGCGCGAACAGCAAATTCAGCAGATCGAACAGGAATGGGCCAGCAATCCGCGCTGGAATGGAATTCAGCGTGGCTACAAGGCCGCCGACGTCGTGCGCCTGCGCGGCTCGGTGCAGGCAGAGCACACGCTGGCGCGCCGCGGTGCCGAGCGGCTGTGGGCCTCGCTGCATGACGAGCCGTTCATCAATGCGCTGGGCGCGCTGACCGGCAACCAGGCCATGCAGCAGGTCAAGGCCGGCCTGAAGGCGATCTACCTGTCGGGCTGGCAAGTCGCCGGCGACGCCAACCTCGCCGGTGAAATGTACCCGGACCAGTCGCTGTATCCGGCCAACTCGGTGCCGGCTGTGGTCAAGCGCATCAACAACACCCTGACGCGTGCCGACCAGATCCAGTGGATGGAAGGCAAGAACCCGGGTGACGCGGACTACGTCGACTACTTCGCGCCGATCGTGGCCGACGCGGAAGCCGGCTTCGGCGGCGTGCTCAACGCCTTCGAGCTGATGAAGTCGATGATCGAGGCGGGTGCCGCCGGGGTGCATTTCGAGGACCAGCTGGCAGCGGTGAAGAAGTGCGGCCACATGGGAGGCAAGGTGCTGGTGCCGACGCGCGAGGCGGTGGCCAAGCTGGTGTCGGCGCGGCTGGCGGCCGACGTTCTGGGCGTTTCCACGCTGCTGGTCGCGCGCACCGACGCCGAGGCGGCTGATCTGCTGACCGCCGACGTCGACGAGAACGACAAGCCGTTCTGCACCGGTGAACGCACGGTCGAGGGCTTCTACCGCACCCGCGCCGGCCTGGAGCAGGCGATCGCGCGCGGCCTGGCCTATGCGCCGTATGCCGACCTTGTCTGGTGCGAGACCGGCAAGCCCGACCTGGCCTATGCGAAGGCGTTTGCCGAGGCGATCCACGCCAAGTTCCCGGGCAAGATGCTGGCCTACAACTGCTCGCCTTCGTTCAACTGGAAGAAGAACCTGGACGACGCCACCATTGCCAAGTTCCAGAAGGAACTCGGCGCGATGGGCTACAAGTTCCAGTTCATCACCCTGGCTGGATTCCACGCCCTGAACTACTCGATGTTCGAGCTCGCGCACGGTTACGCGCGCAACCAGATGAGCGCCTTCGTCGCGCTGCAGGAGAAGGAATTCGCTGCCGCGGACAAGGGATTCACCGCGGTGAAGCACCAGCGCGAAGTCGGAACGGGCTATTTCGACGCGGTGACCACGACCATCGAGCGCGAGGCGTCGACCGCGGCGCTGAAGGGCTCGACCGAAGACGAACAGTTCTTCGACAAGAAGGTCGCCTGAGACGGCACGGAAACGACAAATACCCGAGGAGACACGCTGCAGCCGGGTCCGGTAAACGGACCCGGTTTTTTTTTGTGGTGCGCGACTGCGTGATCGCTCAGCGCCGCCCGCCGCCCGGGCCGAAACCGCCACCGCCTCCCGGCCCCATGCCGCCACCACCTCCCGGCCCCATGCCGCCACCGCCTCCCGGGCCCATGCCGCCACCTCCGCCCGGGCCCATGCCCGCGCCGCGCGGCGGTGGCGTGTCGGGCAGCTTGAATCCGCGCTCGCGCGCGCGCTGCTGCATCTGTCGGTGGTGCTCGGCGCGGATGCGTTCGCGCTCCGTGGCGCTGTGCGCCGCGCGCAAGCGCTGCCGGTACTCGATGCGCTCGCGCCGGGTCATCAGCTCGCTGCCGTAGATCTGCTGCTGCGCCTGCGCCGGCAGCGTGACGGCACCGAGCAGTGCGGTGCCGACACCGAGCAGCATCGCCCGGCGCGAGGTCAAGGTCGTTTTCATGGAGCTTCTCCTGGAATGGCCGGCCGCGCCACCTGAGGCGCGGCCGGCCATTCCAGGCTAGTCGAGCGCGCTGCGCGCGACGTTGATCCAGGCGGGATTCGGGGTTCGATGTAACTCGATGTGAACCCCGAGCCGATTCGCCTTGATATACGTCAAGCCGCCCCGAGTTCGGCGCCGTCGCGGCGTCGATCCATCGTATGTTCGTGCCCTCGGGGACGAGGGGCGCGCGTGGCGCCGCACTTGGAGGAGGATGCGTTGCAGCACGAAGTGGCCGGACCGCCGGCAGCCGGTTGGAAGCCGTGGCTGGGCTACGTCGTCGACGTGCTCGATCTGCGCGGCCGCGGTCGCAGGCTGCTGCTCGTGCTCATCGCCGTGGGTTGGGTCCTCAGCGGCTTTTACATGGTACAGCCCGACGAGCAGGGAATCGTCCTGCGCTTCGGCCGCTGGATCGGCACCACCGCGCCGGGCGCGCATTACCACCTGCCGTGGCCGATCGAATCGGTGCGTCTGCCGCGGGTGACGCGGATCAACGAGATGCAGCTCGGTATCGCCGCAGGGCCGACCTTGCCCGACGGCCAGCAGATCCCGGCCAACCAGATGCTGACCGGGGACGAGAACATCGTCGAGGTCGGTTGCACGGTGTTCTGGCGCATCGGGAGCGCCGGTGACTATCTGTTCAAGGTCAGCAACCCGCAGCACATGCTCAGGATCGCTGCCGAATCCGCGCTGCGCGACGTCGTCGCCCGCACGCCGCTGCAGGCGACGATGTCCAACGGCCGGCAGCAAGTGGCGCTGCAGACCCAGGCGCTGCTGCAGCACTGGCTCGACGAGGAGCAATCGGGAATTGTCGTCACCCAGGTGCAGCTGCAGCGGGCGAATCCGCCGACTCAGGTGGTCGATGCCTTCAACGACGTGCAGCGCGCGCGCGCCGACCGCCAGCGCCTGCGCAACCTCGGCCTTGCCTACCGCAACAAGGTGATCCCGATCGCGCATGGCATGGCCGCACGCATCGTGCAGGGTGCGTACGCGTATCAGGCGACCACGGTCCACGTCGCCCGTGGCCAGGCCAAGCGTTTCGACGCGTTGTATGCCACCTACCGCAAGGCGAAGAACGTCACCGCGTGGCGGCTGTATTACGACAGCATGGATGCGGTGCTGGCGCATGCCGGCAAGGTGGTCGTGATCGACTCGGGCAAGCATTCGGTTCCCGGAGTCATTCCGTACCTGAACCTGCCCAATGCGAAGGCCGCGGCGAACGCCGGAGGGGCACGATGAAACCGAGCTGGCGGGGTGCCGGGTTGATCGCGTCGCTGCTGGTGCTGTGGGGCGCCGCGTCGACGTTCTACGTGCTTCCGCAGGGGCGGATCGACGTGCTGTTGCGCTTCGGCGCGCCGGTGCGTGTCGACCGCACTGCCGGGCTGAAATTCAAGATTCCGTTCGCCGATACCGTGCACATCTACGATGCGCGGCTGCAGACACTCGCGCCGCCGCCACAGGAGTTGATCCTCGGCGATGAAAAACGCCTGGCGGTCGAGACCTTCACGACGTATCGCATCGTCGACCCGCTGCGTTTCTACCAGGCCCTGATGACCAACGGTCAGGCCCAGTTCCAGCTCGACCAGCTGGTCGGAACGTCGTTGCGCATGGTGCTGGGGACGGTTCCGCTGCGCGCGCTGCTTTCGGTGCAGCGCCGGGCGGTGATCGCGCGCGTTGCCGCCGCAGTCAAGGCCAAGGCCGCGACGCTGGGCGTCTCGGTGCACGAAGTGCGGCTGCACCGCGCCGACCTGCCGCTCGGGGCCAGCGAGTCGATCTACGCGCGGATGCGCTCGTCGCGGCAACGCGAGGCCAAGCAACTTCGCGCACAGGGCGCGGAGTGGCAACAGGAAATCGAGGCCGAGGCGAACCGCGATCGCACCGTGATCCTCGCCCAGGCCGAGCAGACCAGCCAGGTCATCCGCGGCCAGGCGGACGCACAGGCCAACCGCATCCTCGCCCAGGCGTACGACCAGGATCCGAAGTTCTACCGCTACTACCGCGCGTTGCTGACGTATCGCCACGCGCTCGCCGCGTCGGGCGCGACTCTGGTGCTGAGCCCGGATTCGGCGCTGCTGCGCGCGCTCAAGCACGGTCCGGCGGCCGGCGTGCGTTGAGCCGGAACGGGTTGTCGGGCGACATGCAGCGCGAACTCGCCATGCACCACAGGCTGCTGCGCGCAGCCAGCGTGCTCGGCCCCGGACTGGTCGTGATGCTCGCCGACACCGATGCCGGCAGCGTGATCACCGTGGCACAAAGCGGCGCGCAGTGGGGTTACCGCATGCTGGCTTTGCAGTTGCTGGTGATTCCGCTGATGTTCGTCGCCCAGGAGCTGACCGTGCGGCTGGCGCTGTGCAGCGGGCGCGGCTTCGGCGAGCTGGTGCTCGAGCGCTACGGCCGCACGCTGGCCTGGATCTCGATGGCCACGCTGGTGCTGAGCTGCTTTGGCGCGCTGATCACCGAGATCAGCGGCCTGGCCGGTGCGGGCCAGCTGTTCGGCGTTCCGGTCTGGGCAAGCGCGCTGGCGGTGTGCACGGCGATTTTCGCGATGGTCGCCACCGGCAGCTATGCTTCGGTCGAGCGCATCGCGCTCGGTCTGGGGGCGTTCGAACTGGCGTTCCTGGTGGTCGCGTGGGCCGCGCACCCGAACTGGTCGACGATCGGCCGGCAGATGCTGCAGCAGCCGCTTGGCCATCGCGACTACCTGTACCTGGTGGCGGCGAACCTGGGAACCAGCATCATGCCGTGGACGCTCTTCTACCAGCAGTCGGCGCTGATCGACAAGGGCATGGGCCCCGGCGATCTGCGCGCGGCGCGGATGGACACCCTGGCCGGAGCGGTGTTGTGCCAGCTCATCACGGTCGCGGTGCTGGTCGCCTCGGCGGCCGCCTTCGGCGGCGACGCGCGCGCGCTGGACAGCGTGCCGCAGATCGCCGAGGCGTTCACGCCCGCGCTCGGTCCGCTGGTCGGGCACGTCGTGTTCGCGATGGCGCTTGTCGGTGGCGCGCTGGTCGCGACCATTGTCGTCAGCCTTTCCGCGGCGTGGGCGCTGGGCGAGATCCGCGGCGTACGCCATTCGCTGGCCGCGCATCCGCGCGAGGCGCCCTGGTTCTACGCCTCGTTCGGGCTGCTGCTGGCCGGCGCCGGCGCCGTGGTCGCCTCGGGAGTCAACCTGGTGCGGCTGTCGATCGCCACCGGGGTGCTCAACGCGCTGCTGCTTCCGGTGGTGCTCGGCCTGCTGTACTGGCTGGCGCGCACGGCGTTGCCCGAGCGCAGCCGACTGCGCGGCAGCTATGCGCTGGCGGTCGGTGCCGCGCTGGCGGCGACTTCGGCGCTGGCGTTGTTCAGCGGCATTGGCGGAATCATCGGCTGACGCAGCGAAACGGGAACGCGCACGTGTTTTTCACCTCAGGCAGTCACGCCCTCACCGTCATCACGCAGATCGTGTTCGTCGATCTGCTGCTCAGCGGCGACAATGCGGTGCTGATCGCTCTGGTCTGCCGTGACCTACCGTCCGACATGAAGGCGCCCGCGCTGGTCGCCGGAACCGTGGCGGCGATCACGCTGCGCACCGTGCTGACCGGGGTTGCCGGCGTGTTGCTGCAACTGCCGTTGATCGAGATCGGCGGCGCGCTGCTGCTGCTCGTCGTGGCGATCAGGCTGCTCGTCGCCGAGGAGCAGAAATCCGCCGGCAGCGAACCGGCCAGCGGGTTCTGGGGCGCGGTGGCGACCATCGTCTTGGCCGACCTTGCGATGAGCCTGGACAATGTCGTGGCGATCGCAGGCGCGGCAAACGGTTCGCTTTCCTACCTGTTGTTCGGGCTGGCCTTGAGCATTCCGCTGCTGATGTTCGGCAGCACGTTCGTCGGGCGGCTGCTGGAGACGCGCCCGCTGCTCGTCCCGGCGGGGGCCGCACTGCTGGGCTGGATCGCCGGCCATCTGGCGGTGTCCGACCCGCTGTGGGCCGCGACGATCGCGCGCCAACTGCCTGCGCTGCACGTCGTCGTTCCGGCACTGTGCGCGGTCTTCGTCGTGGCCGAGGGGCGTATCGTGGCCGAGCGGCTGCGCGTCGCCGGGCCCGCGCCGAAGCTGCGCCGGGCCGATTCGGCAGCGGCAGCCGTACCTGCGCGCGCGCGCGAAGGCACGCCGCCTGTGCCGGCGCCGGCCCTGTGCGTGGTTCCGACGGGTACCTGGGGCGCGGCGGAGCCGGTCGGCGCCGCGATGAACGACGCGATGAACGACGCGATGAACGACGCAGTGGCCGAACCCGGATGGCCCGGCGCGGGGGCGCTGCGCGGCCCCTCCGACGCGCAGCCGCTGCCGTTGACGACCTGGCAGCGCATCGAACGCGCCGCGCTGAAGGTGTATGTGCCGCTCGTCGTGGTGTCGATCTTTGCGCTGCTGGCGTGGATGGGATGGCGCGTGATCGACATCCAGCACTACCTGCCGCCGCCGCGAGCAGCGGCATCGGCGACGAGGCACTGACGCGAAGGCGCAGGCGCGCGCGCGCCTATTTGGTCTGGTGCCGCATCAGCCGCGCCTGCTCGCGCTGCCAATCGCGCTTGGATTCGGTGTCGCGCTTGTCGTGCAGCTTCTTGCCGCGGCCGAGCGCGAAGTCGAGCTTGATGCGGCCATTTTTGTAATGCAGGTTCAGCGGAACCAGGGTGTAGCCGCGTTGCTCGACCTTGCCGATCAGGCGCCGGATCTCGTCCTTGTGCAACAAAAGCTTGCGCGTGCGGCTGGCGTCCGGACGCACATGGGTGGAGGCGCTTTGCAGCGGTGTCACGTTCATGCCGACCAGGTACAGCTCGCCGTCGCGGATCATGACGTAACCGTCGAGCAGCTGGGCACGCCCGGCGCGCACCGCCTTGACCTCCCAGCCCTCGAGGACGATTCCGGCCTCGTAGCGGTCTTCGAGGAAGTAATTGAACGCTGCCTTGCGGTTTTCTGCGATGCTCATCTGCGCGGCGGCTCGCGGCCGTCCGGTTTTCTTACAATCTTTCGATTTTAAGATCCTCGCCCATGGCCAACGTACACAAGTCCGTTCTGCTCTGGTACAGCGCGCAGCAGATGTATCGTCTGGTGCAGGACGTCGAGTCGTATCCGAAGTTCCTGCCCTGGTGCGGAGGAGTGGAAGTGCACGAGGCCAATGCGCAGTGCATGCGCGCGACCCTGCGCATCGATTTCAAGGGCGTACGGCAGAGCTTCACCACGTGCAACGAGCAGGTCCCGGACCGCGAGATCCGCATGCAGCTGGTCGAAGGCCCGTTCAGCGCGCTGCAGGGGCTCTGGGCCTTCACGCCGCTGCAGGACGACGGCGCGTGCCAGGTCGACTTCACGCTCGATTACCACTTTTCGAGCAAATTGGTCGAGGCGGTCATCGGACCGGTCTTCGGCCATATCGCCAAGACCTTCGTCGAGGCTTTCGTGCAGCGCGCCCAGGTGGTGTATGGCTGACTCCGCACCGATCGCAGTGCAGGTGTTCTGGCAGGCCGCGGACGCCCCGGCGGTGCTGCGCGGCGTGCTGCTGAGCGCGGGGGCGACGCTGCGCGATGCGGTATGCGCCAGCGGCGTCGACGCGCTGCTGCCTGCGGGGTGGGACGCCGGAGCCTTGCAGCCTGCAGTCGCGGGCCAGCCGCGCGCGCCCGATGCGCCGGTTTTCGACGGCGAGCGCATCGACCTGCTCAGGCCCTTGCGCATCGATCCAAAGGACGCGCGGCGCCGGCGCGCGCGGCGGCGCGGCGCGTCCGTGGCCGGAGCCGGTTGATGCGGCGCCTGCGCTGCGCCGTGGCCTTGGTCGCCGGGAGCGCGCTGGTGGCTGCTTGCGCGCGCACCTTCGATCCGGCGCCGCGCCTGCGTCCAGGCAGCGACCGCGACGCACACGGTTGCATCGGCTCGGCCGGTTACCGATGGTGCGCGGCGCGGCGAGCCTGCGTGCGTCCATGGACGGTGGCCAGTTCGGCGGTCGACTTCGACGCGCAGTGCGCGAACCCGCCGGCCGGTGGCAGCGGCGCACAAGCCGACCGGCCCGTGGAGCCGGGGCGCAACGCAGTGGACGCGTCAGAGCAGCGGCGGCGGTAGCGCGTCGAGCGGGTCGCGCGGCAGCCAGATGCGCAGCAGCAGGCCGCCGCCGCCGGCGTTGCTCAACGTGAGGCGCCCGCCCATGCGCGCGATGGCCTTGTTCGCGATCGACAGCCCGAGCCCGGAGCCAAGGCCCGCGGTGCGCGCCTGATTGCCGCGGAAGAACGGGCGGGTCAGCAGCGCGATCTGCTCGGGCGGCACTCCGGGGCCGTGGTCGCGAAGGCTCAACAGCATTTCGTGTCCGCGCCGCGCGAAGTCGACGTCGAGTTCGGAGCGTTGCGTTCCCGGAGTGCGGCCGTAGCGGCGCGCGTTCTCGATGATGTTGACCAGCACGCGGTGCAGTTCGAGCCCGTCGCCGAGGACGGGCGCGGTCTCGTTGCGCGGCATGCGGATGTCGATGTCGCCGTGCTTGGCGTAGTCGGCGGCGACCTTGGCCATCAGGTCGGCCAGATCGATGCGCTCGCGCGACGGCAGCGCCGTGCTTGCGTATTCCATGAATTTGCTGATGATCGCGTCGGCCTGCTCGATATCGGACACGATGTCCTCGCGTGCCTGCGGATCGGGCACGCTGAGCTCGGCCTCCAGCCGCAGTCGCGCCAGCGGAGTACGGATGTCGTGCGAAATGCCTGCCAGCATCAGCGCACGGTCCTGCTCGAGTTCGTGCAGGGCTTGCGCCATGCGGTTGAATCCGCGGTTGACCTCGCGCAATTCGGCCGCGCCAGAGTCCTCGTCGAGTTGCTGGGAGAAGTCGCCTCCGCGCACGCGCGCGATGGCCTGGCCGAGATCGCCCAGCGGACGGTTGACGAAGCCTGCGATCACGGCAGCTCCGATCATCGCCAGCAGCGTGGCGAGCACCCCGCCGACAACCCAGGTCTGCTCCAGCGAGCTGGCCACGCGCGCTCGCTTGAGGTGCAGCCAGTAAGGGCTCCCGGCGGCGTTGAAGCCGATCCACACGCCGGCAGCGCCATCGACCGCGTCGGCGAACAGCAGCGGCTCGGTGCTGTCGCGCAGCACTTCGCGTTGCAGGCGGTGCGAGAAGCTGCCCGGACGCGTCGGCCGCCAGCGGTCGTCGGGCAGGCGCGGCGTCAAGGCAATGTCGTGGTCGCGCGCCAGATCGGCGAGCAGTGCGGCCTGGCCGTCGGTGGCGTGGCGCAAGGCCAGTCGCGCCAGGTCGACGACGGTCAGGACTTCACGCGCGGTATAGCGCACCTGATCGGTGCGTTGCAGCATGCGAAAGGCCTGGAACCAGGCCGAGATGCTCAACCAGACCAGCAGCGCGATCAATGCGAACGTGCGCCAGTACAGGCGGGTCGACAGGCCGCCGAACAGGCGCCGCAGCGCGAGCATGGGCGACCCCATCGATGCCGGCCGGCGAATCAGTTGTCCTTGCTGTCGGGAACGAACACGTAGCCGACTCCCCAGACCGTCTGGATGTAGCGCGGATGCGAGGGATCGACTTCGACGATCTTGCGCAGCCGGGAAATGGCCACGTCGAGGCTGCGGTCGAAAGCCTCGTAGTCACGACCGCGCGCAAGCTCGGCCAGGCGGTCGCGCGACAGCGGCTGCCGCGGGTGACGCACCAGCGCCTTGAGCATGGCGAATTCTCCGGTGGTCAGGTTGATCAGCTCTCCATCGCGCGACAGCTCGCGGCGTGCGAGGTCCAGGCTGAAGGGGCCGAACTCGACGGTTTCGTCCTCGCGCGCCGGAGCTCCGGGAAGTTCGGGATTGGGCTGCCGGCGCAGCACCGCGCTGATGCGTGCGAGCAGTTCGCGCGGGTTGAACGGCTTGGGCAGGTAGTCGTCGGCGCCGACTTCCAGGCCGATGATGCGATCGACGTCCTCGCCCTTGGCGGTCAACATGATGATCGGGGTGAAATCCTTCGACGCGCGCATGCGCTTGCATACGGTCAGACCGTCCTCGCCGGGCAGCATCAGATCGAGCACGATCAGGTCGAAACGTTCCTTGACCATCACCCGCTGCATCGCCTTCGCGTCCTCGGCGACGAAGACTTCGTAGTTTTCTTGCGCCAGGTAGCGGCGCAGCAGATCGCGGATGCGCGAGTCGTCGTCGACGACCAGTACCTTTTTCATTTTGTCCTGTTGCATATCGGCTCGTATGGGCTGTCTTTTTCAGAGAGTTCGGTCGGTGCCGGCCGCAGCGCGTCCGGAGGGCCCCAGCCACGCAACCGTTGCACGCAGCAAATGTAACTGCGATGCGCTGCCCGAGACAAGCCTGGAACTGCGTCCGGTTGCGTCAGCGGTGGACTGCGTATAGTTCCGGGAATGAGCGCATCCGTCCCGCAGCCGCCCGCAGACGCCACGATCCGCGTCGTCGGCGCGCGCCAGAACAACCTGAAGAACCTCGACCTCGACATTCCGCTGGGGCGCCTCGTCGTCGTCACCGGCGTGTCGGGTTCGGGCAAGAGTTCGCTGGCTTTCGACACCGTCTACGCCGAGGGGCAGCGACGCTACGTGGAGACGTTCTCGCCGTACGCGCGCCAGTTCCTCGACCGCATGGATCGGCCGCAGGTCGACCGCATCGACGGCATCCTGCCGGCGATCGCGATCGATCAGACCAATCCGGTGCGCACCTCGCGTTCGACGGTGGGCACCATGACCGAGCTGGCCGACCATCTGAAATTGCTCTACGCCCGCTCGGCGGCGCTGTACTGCCGACGTTGTGCAGCCGAGGTCCGCCGCGACACCCCGGCGTCGATCGCCGCCGACCTGCGGCGTCGTGCCGACGCGGCCGGCGATCCGCGCCTGGTGCTGAGCTTCCCGCTGCCGCTGCCCGACGGGCTGACCGAAGACAGCGTGCTCCAGGGTCTGGCAGCGCAGGGGTACACCCGCGTGCACGCGCGCGCGCCCGGAGTGCTGCACGTGGTGCAGGACCGCTTGCGCGCGGCGGCCGTCGACGATACACGGTTGCTCGACGCGCTGGAGGCCGCGTTGCGGCTGGGCCAGGGGCGCGTCGCGGTGTGGCCGCAGATCGAGGCTGCGGCGCCGTGGCGCTATTCGTCCGGGCTGCATTGCGCCGAGTGCGACCTGACGTACCGCAACCCGGGCCCTGGGCTGTTCAGCTTCAATTCGCCGCTGGGAGCTTGCGACACCTGCCGTGGCTTCGGTCGTACCCTTGGCGTGGATTGGGGCCTGGTCGTTCCCGACGCGGCGAAGAGCCTGCGCGGCGGCGCGGTCAAACCCTGGCAGAGCGCGAGTTTCCGCGACGCCCAGCGCGACCTCGAACGGCACGCGGCGGCGGCCGCAGTGCGGCTGGACGTGCCGTGGGCCGAACTGAGCGAAGCCGAGCGGACCTGGGTCATCGAAGGCGACCCGGATTTTTCGGGCAAGTGGGAGCAGCAGTACTACGGCGTGCGCCGCTTCTTCGACTGGCTGGAGACGCGCACCTACAAGATGCATGTCCGCGTGCTGCTGTCCAAGTACCGCAGCAGCAGTCCGTGCCCGGCATGCGGCGGCGCGCGGCTCAAGCTCGACGGCTTGCTCTGGCGCGTCGGAACGCGCCACGCCGCCGACGCGGCGCTGGGCGCACGCGCGCGCTTTGCGCCGCATGGCGTGCAATGGAGCGACGCGGTGCGCGATGCGCTTCCCGGGCTGTGTCTGCACGATGTGATGCGCCTGCCGATCGAAAGCGCGCATGGCTTTTTCCTCGAACTGGAGCACGATCCGGGCGCAGATGCGGCAACCCGGTTGCTGCTCGACGAAATCCGCGCCCGCCTGCGCTACCTGCTCGATGTCGGTCTCGGCTACCTGACGCTGGACCGGCCATCGCGCACCCTGTCGGGCGGCGAGGTGCAGCGCATCAACCTGACCACAGCGCTGGGCACGTCGCTGACGCAGACGCTGTTCGTGCTCGACGAGCCGTCGATCGGTCTGCACCCACGCGACCTTCACCGCCTCGGCGCGGTCCTGCACAACCTGAAACAGGCGGGGAATTCGCTGCTCGTGGTCGAACACGACCCGCAGTTGATGCTGCAGGCCGACCATCTGATCGAGCTCGGTCCGGGAGCCGGCGAGCAGGGCGGCGAGCTGGTCTTCGCCGGGACGCTGGAGGCGCTTCGCGCAGCGTCGACGCTGACCGGCGCGTACCTGCGCGGCGAGCGTCGCGTCCAACCCGACCGTGCGCCGCGCCGGCTGCAACGCGACGCCGATGGCGGATTGCGCGCGCCGCGGCTGATCGTCGAAGGCGCGCGTGCGCACAACCTGCAGCGCCTGGACGTGGAAATCCCCTTGCACGCGCTGGTGGCGGTGACCGGGGTGTCGGGCTGCGGCAAGTCGACGCTGGTCGGCGACGTGCTGTATCCGGCGCTGGCGCGGCGGCTGGGAAAGAGCGCGCCCGAGCCGGGTGCGCATGCGCGGCTGCTCGGCGCCGAACAGATCGCCGACGTGGTGCTGGTCGACCAGAGCGCGCTGGGCAAGACCGCGCGCTCGAACCCGGTGAGCTTCGTCGGTGCGTTCGATGCGCTGCGTCGTCGATTCGCCGCGCTGCCCGAGGCGCAGCGCCGCGGCTACAGCGCGGGCACCTTCAGTTTCAACACCGGAGACGGCCGCTGCCCGGCGTGCGGCGGGTCGGGTTTCGAGCACGTCGAAATGCAGTTCCTGTCCGACGTCTACCTGCGCTGCGCCGAATGCGACGGTCGCCGTTACCGCGCCGAGGTGCTCGAACTCGCGCTCGAAGTCGGCGGCCGCAGCCTGAACATCGCCGACGTGCTCGAGCTGACGGTCAGCGAAGCGCTGCGGCTGTTCGCGGGCGAACGCGATCTGAGCGCCGGGCTGCGCGCGCTGGCTGCGGTCGGGCTCGACTACCTGCGGCTGGGGCAGCCGACGCCGACGCTGTCGGGCGGCGAAGCGCAGAGACTGAAGCTGGCAGCGTTTCTGGTCGAGGCGCGGCGCAGTGCGGGCCGCGGCGCCGCGCGCGGCAGCCTGTATCTGCTCGACGAGCCGACCACCGGGCTGCATTTCGACGACATCGCCAAGCTGCTGCGCGCGTTGCACGAACTGGTCGACGCCGGCAACAGCGTGGTGCTGATCGAACACAATCTGGACGTCATCGCAGCCAGCGACTGGATCATCGACCTGGGCCCGGACGGCGGCGACGCCGGTGGCAGGCTGGTCGTCGCCGGAACGCCCGACGAGGTGCGGGCGTGCGAGGCCTCGCACACCGGACGCGCGCTGCTGGGCTGGCACGCGCAGTTCGCAGCCGCCGCCAACGACGCCGCGGCACCGCAGCTGCGCGCCGCCGAGGCGCCCGGCGCGTATCTGGCGCAGGCCATGCGGCGTGGGCGAGAAGGCTTCATCGCGATCCGCCACGCGCGCGAGCACAACCTGCGCAACATCGACGTCGACCTGCCGCGCGGCGGCATGACGGTGATCACCGGGGTGTCGGGCTCGGGCAAGAGCTCGCTGGCGTTCGACGTGTTGTTCAGCGAAGGTCAGCGTCGCTACCTGGAATCGATCAACGCGTATGCGCGGCAGTTCGTGCAGCCTCCGCCGCGGCCCGACGTCGATGCCATTTTCGGCATCCCGCCGACCGTGGCGATCGCGCAGCGCACCAGCCGGGGCGGACGCAAGAGCACCGTGGGCACGTTGACCGAGACGCAGCCGTACATGCGGCTGGCGTTCGCCAAGCTCGGCGTCCAGTACTGCCCGGACTGCGCCGTGGCGATCGCGCCGCAGACCGAACAGGCGATCGTCGCCCAGCTGCTGCGCGATCTGCGGGGCAGCGCCATCGGCGTGCTGGCGCCGCTGGTCGTGCAGCGCAAGGGCGTCTACACCGAGCTGGCGCAGTGGGCGGCCAAGCGCGGGCACAGCCACCTGTGGGTCGACGGCGTGTTCCTGCCCACCGAGCCGTGGCCGCGGCCGGACCGCTTCCGCGAGCACGACATCTCGCTGCCGCTGGGCGAGCTCGATGTCGAACCGGAGAACGAGCCCCGGCTGCGCGCGCTGGTGCACGAGGCAGTGCAGCTCGGCAAGGGCGTTGTGCAGGTGATCGCACCGCTGGACCGGTTGCGCCGCGCGATGGCCGCAGGCGACGTCATCGGCGCGCACGCCGGGCTGCAGCTGCGCACCTTCAGCACGCGGCGCGCATGCCCGAGCTGTGCGCGCAGCTTTCCCGAGCTCGATCCGCGCCAGTTTTCCTACAACTCGCCGGCCGGCTGGTGCCCGAGCTGCTACGGCACCGGCGTGCGCCTGCCCGGGTTCGACGCCACGCAAAGCGGCGAGGAGGGCAGCTGGCGCGAGCTCGAAGACGCCGCGGCGTGCGCGGCATGCGACGGCGCGCGACTCAATCCGGTGTCGCGGGCGGTGCGCTTGCACGGACACACGATCAGCGAGCTGTCGGCGCTGGCGGTCGACGATGCACGTGCGTGGTTCGCCGCGCTGAAGCTCGATGCGCGCGAACAACGGATCGGCCAGGATCTGGTCGGCGAAGTCGTGCAGCGGCTGCAATTCCTGCAGCGGGTCGGACTCGGCTACCTGGGTCTGGACCGCGCCGCGCCGACCCTGTCGGGCGGTGAAGCGCAGCGCATCCGGCTGGCGGCTCAACTCGGCAGCAACCTGCGCGGCGTGGTCTACGTGCTCGACGAGCCGACCATCGGCCTGCACCCGCGCGACAACCGGCGCCTGCTCGACGCGCTCGACGTGCTGCGCGCGCGCGGCAGCACCCTGGTCGTGGTCGAGCACGACGAGGACACCATCCGTCGCGCCGACACCATACTGGACATCGGCCCGGGCGCAGGCAGCGAAGGCGGGCGCGTGGTGGCGATGGGCGACCTGGAGGAGCTGATGCGGCATCCGGATTCGCTGACCGCGCGCTATCTGCGTGAACCGTTGCGCCATCCGTTGCTGCCCAGGCCACAGACCGACTCCACGACGCCGGCGCTGGAGCTGCGCGGCGCGTGCCTGCACAATCTGCGCGACGTCGACGTGCGCATTCCGCGTGCGCGGCTCAGCGTGGTCACCGGGGTGTCCGGCTCGGGCAAGTCCAGTCTGGCGCGCGGCGTGCTGCTGGCCAGCGCGCGCGCGCTGCTGGGCGCAGAGGGCGCGCCGCGCGGCTGCCGCGCGCTGCTCGGGCTCGACGGCATCGAGCGCGTGCTCGAAGTCGACCAGGCGCCGATCGGCAAGACCTCGCGCTCGTGTCCGGCGACCTACGTGGGGATCTGGGACGACATCCGCAAGCTGCTCGCGGACACGCTGGAGGCGAGGATGCGCGGCTGGGCAGCCGGGCGCTTTTCATTCAACACCGGCGCCGGGCGCTGCCCCAGTTGCGAAGGCCAGGGCGCGGTCCGCGTGGAAATGAATTTCCTGCCCGACGTGGTGCAGCCTTGCGACGATTGCGGCGGCCTGCGCTTCAACGCGCAGACCCTGGAGGTGCGGCTGCGCGGCCTGTCGGCCGGCGACATCCTCAACCTCAGCGTCGACTCGGCACTGGAGTTCTTCGGCGCGCATCCGCGCATCATCCGCGCGTTGCGGTTGCTGCACGAAGTCGGGCTGGGCTATCTGCGGCTCGGGCAACCCAGCCCTCAGCTCTCGGGCGGCGAAGCGCAGCGGTTGAAGCTCGTCACCGAGCTGGCCAGCGCCGCAGCGCGTCCGACCCTGTACGTGCTCGACGAGCCGACCGTCGGGCTGCACATGGCCGACGTCGACAAGCTGATCCGGGTTCTGCTGCGGCTGGCCGACGCCGGGCACACGGTGGTGGTCATCGAGCACAATCTCGACGTGATGGCGTCTGCCGACTGGATCGTCGACCTCGGTCCCGAAGGCGGCCGCGGCGGCGGAAGCGTGGTGCACGCCGGCCCGCCGGCGCATTTCATCGGCGCCCCGGGGCATACCGCGCAGGCGCTGGGTGGATTCCTGCGCGCGCGGCTGGTCGCGCCCTAGTCCACTGCGTCAGCACGCCGGCCGGCCGGATCAAGCGTCGTCGGCGCCGAGCGCGGCCAGCGCACGCACGCCCGCGTCGGCCGCGCAGCAGTCGATGACCACGCGCTGCGGCATGGCCCGCAGCCACGTCAGTTGCCGCTTGGCCAGCTGGCGGGTCGCGGCCAGCGCCTGCGCCTCGAAGGTCGGTGCATCGGTGGCGCCGTCGAGATGGGCCCAGGCCTGGCGGTAGCCGACCGCGCGCAATGCCGGAAGCTGCGGGTGCAGATCGCCGCGCGCACGCAGCGCGCGCACTTCGTCGAGAAAACCTGCGTCCAGCATGGCGCGCAGCCGCTGCGCGATGCGCGCATGCAGCACGGCGCGTTCGCGCGGCTCCAGTGCCAGCACGCGCAGCGCAACGCCGTCGCCGTCGCGCGCGCCGAATTGGGCGCTCAACGGCTGCCCGGTCAGCATCCAGACCTCGAGCGCGCGCTGGATTCGCTGCGCATCGTTCGGCGCGAGGCGTTGCGCAAGCGTCGGATCGACCCGCGCCAGTTCGGCATGCAGCGCGGGCCAGCCGCGCTGCGCTGCGCGCGCCGCGAGCTCGGCGCGGATCGCCGGGTCGGCGCCCGGCAGCGCGCTCAGTCCCTGTTGCAGCGCGTGCAGGTACAGCATGGTGCCGCCGACCAGCAGCGGTTCGCGGCCGCGGGCGCGGATCGCGTCGATCAGCGCGCGCGCGTCGGCTGCGAACGCCGCCGCGCTGTACGCGTCGCGCGGATCGCGCACGTCGATCAGGTGGTGCGGCACCAGCGCGCGCTCGGACTGACTCGGCTTGGCGGTACCGATGTCCATGCCGCGGTACACCAGCGCCGAATCCATGCTGATGATTTCGATCGGCCGGCGGCGTGCCAGCTCGAGTGCGATTGCGGTCTTGCCGGCCGCTGTGGGGCCGGCGACGACCCAGACCGGGCGCATCGAAGCGTTCATCGCGTCTCAGCGTCCGCGCAGGAACAGCGCGTCGAGTTCGTTCAGGCCGACCTGGCGCCAGGTCGGGCGGCCGTGGTTGCATTGGTCCGAGCGCTCGGTGGCTTCCATGTCGCGCAGCAGCGCGTTCATCTCGGCCAGGCTCAGCTGGCGGTTCGCACGCACGGCGCCGTGGCAGGCCATGCTCGCCAGCAGCGCATTGCGCCCCTGCTCGACGCGCGCGCTGCTGCCGTAGGCCGCCAGCTCGGCGAGCACCGCGCGCGTCAGCCGTACCGCATCGCCGCGCGCGAGCAGGCTCGGCAGCGCGCGCACGACCAGGCTCGCGGGGCCTCCTGCGGCGATGTCCAGGCCCAGGCAGGCGAGGGTGTCGGCGTGCTCGTCGACCGCTCCGAGCTCGGCCGCGCTGGCCGCGAAGCTCACCGGCAGCAGCAGCGGCTGGCTCGGCAGCGCGCGCGCGTCCCATGCAGCCTTCAGGCGCTCGTAGACGATGCGCTCATGCGCAGCGTGCATGTCGACGACGACCAGGCCGTGCGCGTTCTGCGCCAGGATATAGATGCCGTGCAGCTGCGCCAGCGCCTCGCCGAGCGGCTGGTGGGCCGGGTCGGGATCCGGTTGCGGCCTCGGCGCGGCCTCGGCCGTGGA
This sequence comes from Pseudomonadota bacterium, assembly GCA_021805805.1. Taxonomy (GTDB): domain Bacteria; phylum Pseudomonadota; class Gammaproteobacteria; order Burkholderiales; family Burkholderiaceae_C; genus Thiomonas_A. The sequence continues at coordinate 31,656 of JAJZEB010000007.1, forward strand.
CAGCGGCGCCACAGCCGGCAGCGGCGCCCAGGGCTGCAGGGCGCTGCGCAGCGGCAGCGTGCCTTGTCGTGGTGGTGCCCACGGCGCGGCCGGCGCGCTTGCGCGTGGCGCCGCAGGCGCAGGCAGCACGCCGTCGGCGTCGGCCTGCGCCGCGGCACTGTCGGCCGCCGGCGTGCGCGCACCCAGTGCCGGGGCCAGGGTTTGCTGCACCGCGCGGCGCAGCGCCTGGTGCACCGCCTGCGCGTCGCGGAAGCGCACTTCGCTTTTCGCCGGGTGCACATTGACGTCGACGCGCTCGGGGGGCAGCTCGAGCAGCAGCGCGTACTGCGGCTGCAGCGCGCCGTGCAGCACGTCGGCGTAGGCCGCGCGCAGCGCATGCGCCAGCACCCGGTCGCGCACCCAGCGCCGGTTGACGAACAGCCATTGGTGCTCGGCGCGCGCGCGCGCGGCAGACGGTCGCGTGACCAGCCCATGCACGCGCAGCGGCCCGAATTCGGCGCGCAGCGCCAACGCGTCGGCGGCGAAGGCGCGGCCGAGCACGTCGGCGATCCGGCGCAGCGGTTCGGCAGGCGCGAGCTGCAGCACCTGGCGCCCGTCCTGCCACAGCTGGAACGCGATCCGGGGGTGCGCCAGAGCCGCCCGGCGCACCATCTCGACGCACCAGCCTGCCTCGGTGGTGGCCGATTTGAGAAACTGGCGCCGGGCCGGAATTTCATGGAACATGCGCCTCACGTCGACCGTGGTGCCGGGCGCCCCGGCTGCCGGTCGAACTGCATCGAGGCGACCGACTTCGGCGCGGATCGACGCCGCCGCGGCCGCATCGGAGCGCCGGCTGACGATCTCGACTTCGGCCACCGCGGCGATCGACGCCAGCGCCTCGCCGCGAAAGCCCAGGCTGCGTGCCTGTTCGAGGTCGTCCAGGCTGGCGATCTTGCTCGTGGCGTGGCGCGCCAGCGCCAGCGCCAGCTCGTCGGCGGCGATGCCGCTGCCGTCGTCCTCGACCCGGATCAGCTCCAGACCACCTTGTTCGATGTGGATCGTGACGCGCGAGGCGCCTGAATCGAGGGCGTTGTCGAGCAGCTCGCGCAGCGCCGAGGCAGGGCGCTCGACGACTTCGCCGGCGGCGATCTGCGAAATCAGGGTGTCGGGCAGCGCGCGAATCGGCGCAGGAGGCTGCTGCTGCATCGCGTCAGTATACTGGCGGGTCCTGCGCGCTGCCGCTTCGCCGATGACCCTGCACGACCTCGTCAACCTGCTGCTGCATTTCGACTCCCAGCTGGCGCATTTCATCCACGCCTACGGGCACTGGGTCTACGCGCTGCTGTTCGCGATCGTGTTCGCCGAAACGGGTTTCGTCGTCACCCCGTTCCTGCCCGGCGATTCGATGCTGTTCGTCGTCGGCGCGTTCGCCGCTGCCGGTCAGCTCGACGCGCGCGTCGCGCTGGGCGCGCTGTGGGCCGGTGCGGCGGCAGGCGACGCGGTGAATTTCCTCATCGGCAGCGCAGTCGGCCACCGGGTGTTCGGCTGGCGACACAGCCGCTGGTTCAACCGCAACGCATTCGACCGCGCGCACGCGTTCTATCTGCGCCACGGCGGAGCGACCATCGTGGCCGCGCGCTTCATTCCGCTGGTGCGCACGTTCGCGCCGTTCGTCGCCGGGGTGGCGCAAATGCCGCCGCGCGCGTTCTTCGGCTACAACCTGCTTGGTGCCACGCTGTGGGTCGGAGGCGTCGGCATGGCCGGCTACGCCTTCGGCAACGTGCCGTGGGTGCGCGCGAACATGGGCGCAATGACCCTGGGCGTGGTCGCGCTGTCGCTGGCGCCGATCGTGCTCGGCTGGTGGAAGGCGCGGCGCGCGCGCGCCGCGTGACGCGGGCTGCGCGCGTCACGCCAGCGTGCGGTGCCGCGCCAGCGGAGGCCGGGTCGCGAGGTATTCGCGGATGCCGTCGAAAATCGCGCGTGCGACCTTGACCCGGTAGGCCGGCGTGCGCAAGCGCGCTTCCTCCTCGGGGTTGCTGATGAACGCGGTCTCGACCAGCATCGACGGCACGCTCGGCGATTTCAGCACCACGAAGGCCGCCTGCTGCACCTGGTCGGAGTGCAGGTGCGAGAACGCGCCGAGTTCGCGCAGCGTGCGGCTGGCCATTTTCAGGCTGGCGTCGATCTGCGCCGAAGTCGACATGTCGACCATCACCTTGGCGACCTGATAGTCGGGGGCGTGGATGTCGATCCCGCCGACGGCGTCCGCGGCGTTCTCGCGCTGCGCCATCATCCGCGCTTCGACGCTCGAGGCGCCGTGCTCGGACAGGCAGTAGACCGACGCGCCGCGCGCCTGCGGCGTGTACCAGCCGTCTGCATGCACCGAGGTGAACAGGTCGGCGTTGGCGCGCTGCGCCTTCTCGACCCGCGTCCATAGCGGGACGAAGAAATCGCTGTCGCGAGTCATCAGCACCCGCATGTTCGGCGTGCGCAATGCGAGGTCGCGCAGATGCCGGGCGATCAGCAGCACGATGTCCTTCTCGTGCGTGCCGCCGGGGCCGGTGGCTCCCGGGTCCTCGCCGCCGTGGCCGGGGTCGAGCGCGAGCAGAATGCTGCGTTCGGGTCGGCGGTCGCGCCGCGGCGCAAGCGCGCTGCGCGGCGATTGAGCCAGTTCTTCGCCGAGTTCGGCGCGATGCGCGCGCAGCCAGGCGCCGAGGCTGTCGCCTCCGCTGCCGGCGACCGTGGCGCTGTCCGCGGCGTGCACCGAAGCCGGGTAGAGATCGAACACCATCCGGTTGCGGTACGCGGCGATCGGCGGCAGCGTGAACACATGCGGACGCACCGGTCGCCGCAGGTCGAACACGATGCGTACCACGTCGGGCGCGAACTGGGCCACGCGGGCGCCGGCGATGTACGGGTCGTCGGGGCGGATTTTCGCGACCAGCTGCTTGAGCTCGCTGCTGAGCTGGAGGCCATGCACGTCGACGACCAGCCGATCCGGGTTCGGCACCATGAAATGCGTGGCGGACAGCGCGCCGTCGGACTCGAGCGTGACCCGGGTGTAGTCAGCCGCCGGCCACACGCGCACCGCGACGATGGTGGCGCCGTGGGCCAATGCCGGTGCGGCCAGCCACAGCAACAGGCTCGACGAGTGGGTCAGGAACTGGCGACGTGCGGTCATGGCGCTCTCCTGTGCGCGCGCCGGGCGGACTCCGCGGCGCGGTCAGGCCGGGTGCGTCGCCAACCAGTCCAGCAGCGCGGTGCCTTCCGCGCTGCCGCTGCGCAACTGCACGATGCGGCCTTCGCCGGACGGTACGAGTTCGATGTCCAGATCGGCGCGCCGCAGCAGCGCAGGTGCGCGCTCCGGCCACTCGACGAGGCACAGGCTGCGTCCGTCCAGCACATCGCGCAGTCCTGCATCATCCCAGTCATCTTCTGACGAAAACCTGTACAGATCAATATGATAGACCTGTTTTTCGAGATTTTCGTTGAATTGTAGTCGATCGGCCACGCGATAACGCTCGACCAGGGCGTAGCTCGGGCTCTTGATGCGGCCGGTGACGCCAAGGCCGCGCAGCACGGCGCGCGCCAGCGTGGTCTTGCCGGCGCCGAGGTCGCCGCGCAGGGTGAGCAGCAGCGCGGGCACGCCGCGGGCGCGCAGCGCCTCGGCCAGCGCGCGGCCGAGCGCTTCGGTGGCCGCGGTATGCGGACAGGGGCGGGACAGCAGGGCGGGCATGGGCGCGGGTACGATGCGGCGATGGACGACGGGGGACGCTGGGACGAACTGCTGCAGACGCTGCGCGCAGCCGCCGTGGGTCTCGGATTCTCGCAAATCACGGTCAGCGACGTGCGGCTGGATGCCGCCGAGCCCGGTTTGCAGGCCTGGCTCGACGCCGGCTGGCACGGCGGCATGGACTACATGGCGCGCCACGGCATGCGGCGTGCGCGCCCGAGCGAGCTGCTGCCGGGAACGCTGCGCGTGATCAGCGCGCGCATGGACTATCTGCCGCGGGCCGACGCGGACTGGCGCGCGCGCGAGTGGGGGCGGCTCGGTGACGCGCAGGCTGCCGCCGTGTCGCTGTATGCGCGCGGCCGCGACTACCACAAGGTGCTGCGCGCCCGGCTGCAGCGCCTGGCCGGGCTGATCGCCGCGCATGCGCAGCCGCGGGTGCTGCGCGTATTCACCGATTCGGCGCCGGTGCTCGAGGTGGAGCTGGCCGCGCGCGGCGGCCTGGGCTGGCGCGGCAAGCACACCTTGCTGCTGCGCCGCGATGCAGGCTCGATGTTCTTCCTCGGCGAGATTTTCGTCGACCTTCCGTTTCCGGTCGACGCGCCGATATCGGCGCATTGCGGTTCGTGCACGCGCTGCATCGACGTGTGCCCGACACGCGCGATCCTCGCACCTTATCGGCTCGATGCGCGACGCTGCATCTCGTACCTGACGATCGAGCACGCGGGTCCGATCGATCCGGCGTTGCGCCCGTTGCTGGGCAATCGCATCTACGGTTGCGACGACTGCCAGCTGGCGTGCCCGTGGAACCGCTACGCGCGCGCCAGCGCGGTGGCCGACTTCGCCGCGCGCGCCGAATGGGACGAGCCGACGCTGCTGCAGCTCTGGTCGTGGGATGCGGATACCTTCGGTCGGCGCACCGAAGGCAGCCCGATGCGTCGCATCGGCTACCAGCGCTGGCGGCGCAATCTGGCCGTCGCGCTGGGCAATGCACGGCGCAGGTTGCCGGCGACCGACCGGGCGCAGTCTGCGATCGACGCCGGGTTGCGCGCCGCGCTGGGCACCGCCGACGCGCTGGTCGCTGAACACATCGACTGGGCCCTGCGGCAAGAGCCCGGCGCCGCGTCTCAGCCTCCGACCAGCAGCAGGAACAACGGCAGCGAGACCGCGCCGAGAATGGTCGACAACGACACCACGCCGGCGACGTAAGGCGCGTCGCCGCCCATCCGCGCGGCCAGCACGTAGGCGCTCGATGCGGTCGGCACCGCGGCGAACAGCACGACGACCAGAGTCTGCGCCGGCGGCAGCCGCAGCGCATGCGCCAACGCCCACGCGGTCAGCGGCACGATCAGGTGGCGGACGGCGATCAGCCACGCGCTCAGGCGCCATTGGCGGTGCAGATCGCCGAGTTGCAGTCCGGCGCCGACGGTCATCAGGCCCAGCGCGATCGCAGCGCCACCGAGGCGGTCGAACACCGGCCACAGCAGGCGCGGCGGCGCAAGCCCGAGCGCATGCGCGAGCAGCCCGGCGACGGTGGCCAGCAGCAGCGGGTTGCGCATCAGTTCGCCGAGCAGCCCGCGGCGACCATGACGCGCCAGCGCCCAGACCGCCGCCGCGTTGCTCAGCGGCACGCAGAACGCGATCAGCACAGCGACCAGCGAGACGGCCTGGCGTCCGCCGATGCCGTCGGCGACGGCCAGCGCGATGTAGGAATTGAAGCGGAACGCGCATTGAGCGCCGCTGGCCGCGCAGCGGCGGTCGGCAGCCAGCCCGAGCGCGGCGTAACCCAGTGCGATGCCGACCAGCAGCGAGCCGACCCCGGCCTCGATCAGCGGCGCAGCTCCGGCCAGCGTGTAGTTCGCCCGACTGCTGGTCGAAAACAGCAGCGCCGGGAACAGCACGTAGTACACCAGACGCTCGACGCCGGCCCACACGTCGCGTTGCAGCGCGGTCCAGTTGCGCAGCGCGAAGCCCAGCGCGATGAGCGCGAAATCGGGAAACAGCAACAGGACGTCGTGCGACATGGGCAGAGGCTTGAAACCCACAGCGTAATGGCGGGAGGCAATGCCTGCAGCGAGCCGCGGGCGTACGATCGGCGCCATGGAACAAGCGCGCATGACGCTGCGGCGCGTCGCCGAATGGGACGATGCCCCGCGCACCGACTGGGACGCCGTGCTGAGCCTGCCGTTCGGCGTGGTCGGCGTGCGCTGCAGCGATCAGGCGCTGCACGAACTGGCCTACCTGCCGCGCGGCGTCGCGAGCCGGGCGCCGGCCGCCGCGCGGCAGCCGCTGGTGGACGAACTGCACGCGCAGCTGCTGGCCTATTGCAGCGATCCCGATCATCGTTTCACGCTGCCGCTGGCAGAGCGCGGCAGCGTGTTCCAGCGTCGCGTCTGGGACCTGCTGTGCGCGATTCCGCGCGGCCAGGTGCTGCGCTATGGCGAGGCGGCGCGACTGCTCGGCAGCGCCGCCCGCGCGGTCGGTGGCGCGTGTCGGGCGAATCCGTTCGCGCCGCTGATTCCGTGCCACCGCATCGTCGCTGCCGGCGGGCTCGGCGGCTTCGCCGGCAGCCGGGCCGACGACGCGCTGGGCATCAAGGTCTGGCTGTTGCGTCATGAAGGCGTGCACGGTGTCTGAGGCCTGGCCGGCCGCGCCGGATGGCTGCGTCGCGGTGATCGCGCGTTTCATCGACGCGCTGTGGCTCGAACACGGCCTGGCCGCGAATACGCTGGCCGCCTACCGCAGCGACTTGACGCTGTTGGCACGCTGGCTTGCGGCCGAGCGTGGCAGCGCACTGCTGCCGGCCAGCGAAGCCGACCTGCTCGGCTATCTGGCCGCGCGCTTTGCCGGCAGCCGCTCCAGCGCGTCGAACCGCAGGCTTGCGGCGCTGCGCCGGTTCTACCAGTGGGCGCTGCGCGAGCGGCTGCGCGCCGATGATCCGACCTTGCGCCTGGAACGCGCCCGGCAGCAGCCGCGGCGCCCGCAGACGCTGTCGGAGGCGCAGGTCGACGCGCTGCTGCGCGCTCCGGGCGCCGACGGCGCGCTGGGCTTGCGCGACCGCGCGATGCTCGAACTGATGTACGCCAGCGGATTGCGCGTCGGCGAGCTCGTCGCCTTGCACGGGGTGCACCTGAGTCTGGCCGACGGGGTCGTCCAGGTGGTCGGCGGCAAGGGCGCGAAGGATCGACTGGTTCCGTTCGGCGAGTCGGCCGCGGCAGCGCTGCGCAGCTATCTGGCCGGAGCACGCGCCGAGCTGCTCGGCGCAGGCGACAGCCCGTTCCTGTTCGTCACCCGGCGCAGCGCACGATCCGGGCGTTCGGCGCAGGGCGGAATGACCCGGCAGATGTTCTGGGCCCTGGTCAAGCGCCATGCGCTGCGCGCCGGAATCGACGCGCCGTTGTCGCCGCACACCCTGCGGCACGCGTTCGCCACCCACCTGCTGAACCACGGCGCCGATTTGCGCGTGGTGCAGCTGCTGCTGGGCCACGCCGACATCTCGACCACCCAGGTCTACACCCACGTCGCGCGCGAGCGCTTGCGCCAGCTGCACGCTCGCCACCATCCGCGTGCCTGATGAAACACGAAACCTTCGGTTCGGCGCTGGTCCTCTTGCTGCTGGTCATCGACCCGATCGGCAGCATCGGCGTGTATCTGACGTTGATGCGCGGACTGCCCGAGCGGCGCCGTGCGCGGGTGACGCTGCGCGAAGCTGCGCTGGCCTACGCCGTGCTGCTCGCATTCATGCTCGGTGGCAAGGGGTTCCTGCGCCTGTTCGATCTCGAGCAGGCGTCGCTGCAGGTCGCCGGAGGGGTGATTCTGCTGCTCGTCGGCGTGCGCATGATTTTCACCGGCGGCGCCGAACTGTTCGGCTCCCTGGGCAGCGGCGAGCCGTTGCTGTTCCCGCTCGCGGTACCGCTGCTGGCGGGACCGTCGGCGCTGGCCACCGTGCTGCTGCTGGCCGCCGGCGAACCGGACCGGATGCCGGTGTGGATCGGTGCACTCAGCGCAGCGGTGGCGATCAGCGCAGCGCTGCTGCTGCTGGCCGACGTGCTGCTGCGGCGCGTCGGCGACGCGGTGCTGCGCGCGGCCGAGAAGCTGATGGGCATGCTCGTGGTGGCGATCGCGGTCAACATGCTGCTCGGCGGCCTGCGCGGCTACTTCCTCGGTTGATCGCGGCGGCGCATCAGCCGGTTTTCTTCAGCACCGTCATCGCCGATGCGACCAATGCCGCGGCCTGGCTCATGTCGCCGGGAACGACCAGGGTGGTGCTCGTCTTGGCCAGGTTGGCGTACGCCTCCAGCGCCTGCTGCGCGACCTTGAGCTGCACGGCGTCGATTCCGCCTGGCTTGGCGATCGCCGCGGCGACCAGTTCGAGCGCGTGCGCGGTGGCACCGGCCACAGCCTCGATCGCTGCAGCTTCACCCTGCGCGCGGTTGATCGCGGCCTGGCGCTCGCCTTCGGAGCGCGCGATGAAGGCCTGGCGCTCGCCTTCGGCCTGGTTGATCTGCTGCTGGCGGGTTCCCTCGGACGTCGCGATCACTGCGCGTTTTTCGCGCTCGGCAGTGATCTGGCGCTGCATCGCGTGCAGGATCTCGGCGGGAGGAGTCAGATCCTTGATTTCGTAGCGCAGCACCTTGACGCCCCACGTCGTTGCGGCCTCGTCGAGCGCCGAGACCACGCTGCTGTTGATGAACTCGCGCTCTTCGAACGTGCGGTCGAGCTCGAGCTTGCCGATCACCGACCGCAGCGTGGTCTGCGCCAGTTGCGAAATCGCCAGCACGTAGTTCGACGAGCCGTAGCTGGCGCGCATCGGATCGGTGACCTGGAAATACAGGATGCCGTCGACCGTCAGCTGGGTGTTGTCGCGGGTGATGCAGATCTGGCTGGCGATGTCCAGCGGAACTTCCTTGAGCAAATGACGGTAGGCGACGCGGTCGACGAACGGCACGATGAAGTTCAACCCGGGAGCGAGCGTGCGGTCGTACTTGCCCAGCCGCTCGACGACCCAGGCGTGCTGCTGGGGCACGACCTTGACGCCGCGGGTGACGATGATCACCGCGATCACGGCGACGATGACGGCGAATTCCATCGTGGTTCTCCAGAAGGTGGGGGCAGGGGAAAGGCTCAGGAAGCGTCGCGTGGCCGCAGCACCAGGGTGTTGCCGTCGAGCGCGACGATGCGGTGCAGGCCGGCACGGGCGGGGCAATCGGGCGCCAGCCGGGCCGGCCACTCGGTCCCGCGGTAGCGTACGCGGGCGCTGCCGTCGGCGTCCCACGCCGCGACCTGCACGGTCTGGCCGATGTCCATTTGCAGGTTCGGATCGCCCGACGCGCGCGCTGCGCGGGCGTTGCGTGCGCGACGCAGATACAGCACGCCGACCAGCCCGGCGCCGACCAGCGCGGCGGCGATCAGCTGCGCGGGAACCGGCAGTCCCAGATGTGCGGCCAGCGCTCCGGCCGCCGCGCCGAGCGCAAGCATCAGCAGGTCGAAGGTGCCGACGGCAAGCTCGAGCGCGACGAGCGCGGCGGCGGCGATCCACCACAGGGTCGGATGACTGAGCACGATGCGGGCCTCGGACGGGTTGCTGAGCAGTTGGGCATGCAGGCACCCAAGCATATACGTGCATCGACACACTGGCGCGAAATCCACGCACGCAGCAATTTCACCACGCCGCGTTCAGGTCGCGGTCGCACAATTTGCCTAAACTTCGCGGCGGGCTCGAACCGCGAGCCGGAACTTCATGCTGGGGCCGCCGATGCGCTTCTCATTCCCGATCGTCATCATCGACGAGGATTTTCGCTCCGAGAACAACTCGGGGCTGGGCATTCGTGCGCTGGCCGCGGCCATCGAGGCCGAGGGCACTGAAGTGCTCGGCGTGACCAGTTTCGGCGACCTCGCCAGCTTCGCCCAGCAGCAATCGCGCGCCAGCGCGTTCATCTTGTCGATCGACGACGAGGAATTCGCCGCCGTCGCCGACGGCGGCGAAGTCCCGGTGCTGAGCAGCCTGCGGCAGTTCATTGCCGAAATCCGTTTCCGCAACGCCGAGATCCCGATCTACCTGTACGGCGAGACCCGGACCTCGAGGCATATCCCGAACGACATCCTTCGCGAACTCCACGGCTTCATCCACATGTTCGAGGACACGCCCGAGTTCGTCGCGCGGCACATCATCCGCGAGTCGCGCGCGTACCTGGATTCGCTGGCCCCGCCGTTTTTTCGCGCGCTGGTCGGTTACGCCGCCGACGGGTCGTATTCGTGGCACTGCCCCGGGCATTCCGGAGGCGTGGCGTTCCTGAAAAGCCCGGTTGGACAGATGTTCCATCAGTTCTTCGGCGAGAACTTGCTGCGCGCCGACGTCTGCAACGCGGTCGACGAACTCGGACAGCTGCTCGACCACACCGGGCCGGTGGCCGCGTCGGAGCGCAACGCGGCACGGATCTTCCACGCCGACCATCTGTTCTTCGTCACCAACGGAACGTCGACCTCGAACAAGATGGTCTGGCACTCGGCGGTCGCGCCCGGCGACGTCGTCGTCGTCGACCGCAACTGCCACAAGAGCGTGCTGCACGCGATCATCATGACCGGTGCGCTGCCCGTGTTCCTGACGCCGACGCGCAACCACTACGGCATCATCGGGCCGATCGCGCGCGAGTCGTTCCACCCGGAAGCGATCGAACGCAAGATCGCGGCCAATCCGCTGACCGCGCACCTGGCCGGCAAGGTCAAGCCGCGGGTCCTGACCATCACCCAGTCGACCTACGACGGGGTGCTGTACAACGTCGACGCGATCAAGCAGATGCTCGACGGCTACATCGATACCCTGCATTTCGACGAGGCGTGGCTGCCGCATGCCACTTTCCATCCGTTCTACGCCGGCATGCACGCCATCGGCGAGGGGCGGCCGCGCACCCGCGAGGCGCTGGTGTTCTCGACCCAGTCGACGCACAAGCTGCTCGCCGGACTGAGCCAGGCGTCGCAGATCCTGGTGCAGGACTCGACCAGCGGCAGTTTCGACCGTGCGCGCTTCAACGAGGCCTACCTGATGCACAGCTCGACTTCGCCGCAGTACGCGATCATCGCCTCGTGCGACGTCGCCGCGGCGATGATGGAGCCCCCAGGCGGCACCGCGCTGGTCGAGGAGAGCATCGTCGAGGCGCTCAACTTCCGCCGCGCGATGCGCAAGGTCGCCGAGGACTACGGCCACGACTGGTGGTTCCAGGTCTGGGGGCCGACGCAGCTGGCGCCCGAGGACATCGGCGCACGCGAGGACTGGATGCTCGGCGACGAGGACTGGCACGGATTCGGCCAGCTGGCTGCAGGTTTCAACATGCTCGACCCGATCAAGGCCACCGTGATCACCCCGGGGCTGGACCTGCAGGGCCGCTTCGCCGCCACCGGAATCCCGGCCGCGGTGGTCACCCGCTTTCTCGCCGAGCACGGCGTGATCGTCGAGAAGACCGGGCTGTACAGTTTTTTCATCATGTTCACCATCGGCATCACCAAGGGCCGCTGGAACACCCTGGTGACGGCGCTGCAGCAGTTCAAGGACGACTACGACCGCAACCAGCCGCTGTGGCGAATCCTGCCCGAGTTCGTCGCCCGCTACCCGGTCTACGAGCGCGTCGGTCTGCGCGATCTGTGCCAGCGCATCCACGCCGCGTACCAGGCCAATGACGTCGCGCGGCTGACGACCGAGATGTACCTGTCGAACCTGCAGCCGGCGATGACGCCGACCGAGGCCTACGCGCGCATGGCGCACCGCCACATCGAGCGCGTCGATATCGACCGTCTCGAGGGGCGCATCACCACGTCGCTGCTGACGCCGTACCCGCCGGGGATCCCGCTGTTGATTCCCGGGGAGCGATTCAACGCGCAGATCGTCCAGTACCTGCGTTTCGCGCGCGAATTCAACGTCCAGTTCCCGGGATTCGCCACCGACATCCATGGCCTGATCGAGGACGAGGTCGACGGCCAGCGCCGCTACTGCGTCGACTGCGTGCGGGCATGAGCAGGCGCAGTTCCTAGAATCGGGAATTCCCGATAAGAGACTGCCGTGAACCCTCTGCTCCAACGCCTGAACCCGTATCCGTTCGAGAAGCTGCGCGCATTGACCGCCGACATCACGCCGAACCCGGCGTACGCACCGATCAGCCTGGGAATCGGCGAGCCGCAGCACCCGACTCCGCAGTTCATCCGCGATGCGCTGGCCGGAGCGCTCGACGCGCTGGCGCGCTACCCGGCCACGGTCGGCAGCCCCGAGCTGCGCGCGGCGTGCGCGGCGTGGCTGCGGCGGCGCCACCGCGTCGCGGTCGACGCATCGACCCAGTTGCTTCCGGTCAACGGCTCGCGCGAGGCGCTGTTCGCGCTGGCGCAGGTCGTCGTCGACTCCAGCCGGCCCGGCGCCACCGTGGTCAGCCCGAACCCGTTCTACCAGATCTACGAAGGCGCGGCGCTGCTCGCCGGAGCGCGCTGCCATTTCGCTCCGGTCGACGCGGGGCGCAATTTCGCCGTCGACTGGAGCGCGGTGCCCGACGCAGTCTGGCGCGACACCCAGTTGCTGTACGTCTGTTCGCCGGGCAACCCGACCGGCGCGGTGATGCCGCTGGACGAGTGGCAGCGGCTTTTCGAGCTTTCCGACCGCTACGGCTTCGTCATCGCCAGCGACGAGTGCTACGGTGAGATCTGGCTGGGCGACACGCCGCCGCTGGGCGGCCTGGAAGCTGCCGCGCGGCTGGGCCGCGATGATTTCCGCCGGCTGATGATGTTCACCTCGCTGTCCAAGCGCTCGAACGTCCCGGGCCTGCGTTCGGGTTTCGTCGCCGGCGACGCCGCGCTGATCAAGGCCTTCGCCCAGTACCGCACCTACCACGGCAGCGCCATGGGCGGCGCGGTGCAGGCGGCGAGCATCGCGGCCTGGGGCGACGAGGCGCACGTGGCCGAAAACCGCCGCCTGTACCGCGAAAAATTCGATCGCGTGCTGCCGCTTCTGCAGCCCGTGCTCGACGTGGCGATGCCGGACGCCGGCTTCTATCTCTGGGCAGCGACTCCGGGCGACGACGTCGAATTCAGCCGTTCCTTGCTGCAAAACTACAATTGCGCGGTTCTGCCAGGCAGCCTGCTTGCGCGCGAACACGATGGCCGCAATCCCGGCGCGCGTCGCGTGCGCCTGGCCCTGGTCGCCGGCGTCGACGCTTGCGTCGAGGCTGCGCAGCGCATCGCAGCGCAGTGCGCGCGACGATGATCCACCCGCAGTTCCACGCTCCCAAACGAACCATGACGACACAACTCCAGCGCATCATCGACCAGGCGTGGGAACGCCGCACCGAATACAGCCCCGGCCAGGCGCCTGCCGAGCTGCGCGACGCGGTGGCGCATGCGCTGGCCGAGCTCAACTCCGGGCGGCTGCGCGTGGCCGAGCGCATCGACGGCGCCTGGGTCACGCACCAATGGCTGAAGAAGGCCGTGCTGCTGAGCTTTCGCCTGACCGACAACGCGATGATGCGCGCCGGAGATCTGCATTTCTTCGACAAGGTCGAGACCAAGTTCAGCCGCCTGGGCGAAGAGCAGATGCGTGCCACCGGCGTGCGTGTGGTGCCGCCTGCGGTGGCGCGCCACGGCGCCTACATCGCCCCCGGCGTGGTGCTGATGCCGTCGTACGTCAACATCGGCGCCTACGTCGGCGAGGGCACCATGGTCGACACCTGGGCCACGGTCGGCTCGTGCGCGCAGATCGGACGCAACGTGCATCTGTCGGGCGGAGTGGGAATCGGCGGCGTGCTCGAGCCGGTGCAGGCCAATCCGACGATCATCGGTGACAACTGCTTCATCGGCGCACGCTCGGAAGTCGTCGAGGGCGTGATCGTCGAGGACAACTGCGTGATCTCGATGGGCGTGTACATCGGTCAATCGACCAAGATCTACGACCGTGCCACCGGCGAGGTGCTGTACGGCCGCGTGCCCGAGGGGTCGGTGGTGGTTTCGGGCAACCTGCCCAGCGCCGACGGCCGCTACAGCCTGTACTGCGCGGTGATCGTCAAGCGCGTCGATGCCGGCACGCGGGCGAAGACCGCGATCAACGATCTGCTGCGCGACTGACGCGCGCACCGAGGAGGCCGCGATGTCGACCATGGAAAGGCTGTTCGCGCTGATGGCCGAAAAGCGCGCGTCGGACATCTACATCAGCCCGCACGCGCCGATCCTGGTGCGCATCAACGGCCAGGCCGTTGCGCTCAACAGTCAGGTCCTCGGCCCCGACGACCCGGCGCGGCTGCTTGCCGAGGTCATCGACGGCAGCCGCATGCAGCAGCTGTACGACGACCGCGAACTCAATATCGCCGTGTCGCGCCCGGGCGTCGGCAGTTTCCGCCTCAGCGCGTTCCTGCAGCGCGGCACGGTGGCGCTCGTCGTTCGCTACATCCCCGGGCGCATACCGGCGCTGAGCGATCTGAATCTGCCTTCGGTCCTCGTCGATCTCGTGATGGAGCGGCACGGCCTGATCCTGATGGCCGGTTCGACCGGAGCGGGCAAGAGCACGACCCTGGCGTCGATGCTCGATCACCGCAACCAGTGCTCGACCGGCCACATCCTGACGCTGGAGGAGCCGATCGAGTATCTGTTTCGCAATCGCAAGTCGATCGTCAACCAGCGAGAGATCGGAATCGACACCAGGAGCCTGCAGGTCGGACTGAAGAACGCGTTGCGCCAGGCTCCGGATTGCATCATGATTGGCGAGATCCGCGACGCCGAGACGATGACCGCGGCGCTGCACTACGCCTTGTCCGGGCACCTTTGCCTGGCCACGCTGCACGCCTACAACAGCCAGCACGCGCTGAACCGCATCCTGGGATTTTTCCCGATGGAATCACGCGCCGCGCTGCTGGCCGATCTGGCCGCCGGCTTGCGCGCAGTGGTCTCGCAACGGCTGCTGCAGGCCCGCGCCGGCGGCCGGGTGCCTGCGGTCGAGGTCCTGCTCAACACCCAGCTGGTGCGCGAGCTGATCGCCAAGGGCGACCTCGCCGCGGTGCGCGAGGCGATGGAAAAGAGCATGGCCGAGGGCTCGCAGACCTTCGAACAGGTGCTGGCACAACTGGTGCGCGACGACCGCGTCAGTCGCGAGGAGGCGCTGGCCCATGCCGATTCGCCGACCAATCTGCTGTGGCGCCTGCAGAACGACTTCGTCTCGCGCGGCGCGACAGCGGAGCCCGAGCCGGAACCCGACGAGCCGTCGTTTCACGAGATTTCACTGGATTTGGGAAGCGACCAATGAACAGCTCGGCAACGCACGCGCTGGCCGAAGCGCTGATTGCACGGGCTTCGGTCACTCCGGATGACGCCGGCTGCCAGCAGCTGATCGCGGATCGTCTGCGTCCGCTTGGATTCCAGTGTGAAACGCTGCCGGCCGGCCCCGACGGGAACACCGTGCACAATCTGTGGGCGCTGCGCAGCGGAGCGGCCGGGGCCGATTCGCCGGTGTTCGCATTCGCCGGCCACACCGACGTGGTGCCGCCGGGACCGTCGACGAGCTGGCACAGCGAGCCGTTCGTGCCGACGCTGCGCGACGGCCGCCTGTACGGGCGCGGCGCGGCCGACATGAAGAGCTCGCTGGCGGCAATGGTCGTGGCCATCGAGCAGTTCCTTGCCGCGACTCCGAATCCGCGTGCGGCGATCGCGCTGCTGCTGACCAGCGACGAAGAGGGGCCTGCGCTGAACGGCACGGTGCACGTGTGCGATGTGCTGCGCGCGCGAGGCCAGCGTCTGGACTGGTGCGTGGTCGGCGAGCCGACTTCCGGCGCGCGTTTCGGCGACACGGTCAAGAACGGTCGCCGAGGATCGCTTTCGGCGCGCCTGACGGTGCGCGGCGTGCAGGGCCACGTCGCGTACCCGCAGCTCGCGCGCAACCCGATCCACACGCTGGCTCCGGCGCTGGCCGAACTCGTCGCCGAGCGCTGGGACGACGGCAACGCCCATTTCCCCCCGACGACGTGGCAGGTGTCGAACATCCGTGCCGGCACTGGCGCGACCAATGTGATTCCCGGCGAGGTCGAGGTCGATTTCAACTTCCGCTACAGCACCGAGTCGACTCCGGAACAGCTGCAATCGCGGGTACGTGCGGTTCTCGACAGTCATGCACTGGATTACCGGCTCGACTGGACCCTGAGCGGCGAACCGTTCCTGACCGCGCCCGGCGCGCTGTTGGGCGCGCTGGGCGACGCCATCGAGGCCGAGACCGGCTTGCGTCCGCAGCTGTCGACCAGCGGCGGAACCTCGGACGGGCGCTTCATTGCCAGGCTGTGCCCGCAGGTGGTCGAGTTCGGCCCGTCGAACGCCAGCATCCACAAGGTCGACGAATCGATCGCGCTGGCCGAGCTCGATCCGCTGGCAGCGATCTACCGCCGCACCCTCGAGGTCTTGGTCGCGTGAACGCACCGCACGCCACTGCTGCCCGATGAGCGCGCGCCGCACCTTCGCGGAAGTCTGGCGCGAGGCCACGCAGCGCCTGGACGCTGCGCGGCTGAGCTACGGGCAGGGAACCGAGGACGCGGCGCAGGAGGCGGCGTGGATGCTGATCCACGCGCTGCAGTGGCCGCTGCTGGAGACCTTCGCGCGGTTGCACGCCGTGCAGCGCCGCGTGGTGCCGCAGGCGGCGCTGCAGCGCGTATCGCAGTTGCTTCAGGCACGCATCGCGAGCCGGCGGCCGCTGGCCTATCTGCTCGGCGAGGCCTGGCTGCACGGCCAGCGCTTCGTCGTCGACGAGCGGGTGATCGTGCCGCGTTCGTTCATCGCCGAGCTGCTCGACGACGCGCTGGCGCCGTGGCTGCGCGATGCGCCGGGGCGCATCGTCGATGCGTGCACCGGAAGCGGCTGTCTGGCGATCCTGGCCGCGCAGCGCTGGCCGCAGGCGCAGGTCTGGGCCGGCGACATCTCCGAAGACGCGCTCGAGGTCGCTGCGGCCAATGTCGCGCTGCACCGCAGCGCCGTGCAGCTGGTGCGCTCGGACCTGCTGCGCCAGCTTCCCGACGCCATCGACCTGCTGCTGTGCAATCCGCCGTACGTCAATGCGGCGTCGATGCGCGACCTGCCGGCCGAATTCCGCCACGAGCCGCGGCTGGCGCTTGCCGGCGGCGACGACGGCATGGATCTGGTGCGGCGCCTGCTGGACGAGGCCGCAGTGCATCTTGCCGCCGAAGGCGTCGCGGTGGTCGAAATCGGGCATGAGCGGGCGCATTTCGAGGCAGCGTTTCCGAGGCTGCCGGTGGTGTGGATGGCGACCAGCGAGCCTGACCGGGTGTTCCTGGTCGAAGCCGCTGCGCTGCGGGCCGCGCGATGATCCGGCTGAACGAGGTCACGCTGCGGCGGGCGGCGAAGGTCGTGCTCGACACCGCCGACATGACCGTGCAGCCGGGAGAGAAGGTCGGCCTCGTCGGTGCCAATGGAGCCGGCAAGTCGTCGCTCTTCGCGCTGTTGCAGGGCAAGCTGCACGAGGATGGCGGCAGTGTCGTGTTTCCGGCCGGGTGGCGCGTCGCTTCGGTCGCACAGGACGCGCCCGATTCGAACTTGCCGGCGGCCGAGTTCGTGCGCCAGGCGGACGCTGCGCTGCAGGCCGCGCTGGCCGCGCAGCAGGCCGCGCAGAGCGCCGGCGATGGCCTGGCGCTGGCCGCGGCGGCCGAAGCGCTCGAGCTGGCCGATGCGTACAGCGCGCAGGCGCGCGCCGAGGCCTTGCTGCTCGGGCTGGGTTTCGCGCCGGCGCAGCTGACGCAGCCGGTGCGTGCCTTTTCGGGCGGGTGGCGCATGCGCCTGGCGCTGGCGCAGGCGCTGTTCCAGCCCAGCGACTGCCTGCTGCTCGACGAACCGACCAACCACCTCGATCTCGATGCCCTGGTCTGGCTGGAGAGCTGGCTGGCGCGCTATGCGGGAACGCTGCTGGTCATTTCGCACGACCGCGCGTTCCTCGACGCGGTCACCAGCGTCACCGTGCTGCTCGAGGATGGCAGCTTGCAGCGCCACGCCGGCGGCTACAGCGCGTTCGAGGAGCGACGTGCGCTGCAGCTGCAGCAGCAGGCGCAGGCATGGTCGCGCCAGCAGCAGGACATCGCCCAGCTGAGTCGTTTCGTCGAGCGCTTCCGCGCCAAGGCGACCAAGGCACGCCAGGCGCAAAGCCGGCTCAAGGCGCTGGAGCGGATGGAGAGGCTGGCCCCGGTATTGCTGCGCAACCCGCTTCGTTTCGAATTCCTGGAGCCCGCGCGACAGCCGCAGCAGTTGCTGAGGCTGCGGGCGGCCGATTGCGGCTATGCCGGCAAGCCGGTGCTGCGCGGCGTCGAGCGCGACATCATGGCCGGCGCGCGCATCGGCGTGCTCGGTGCGAACGGGCAGGGCAAATCGACTCTGGTCAAGACCCTGGCCGGGCTGCTCCCGGAGCTGGCCGGCGAGGTGCGCCCCGGAGCCGATGTCGTCGTCGGCTATTACGCGCAGCAGGAAATGGACGTGCTGCGCGCCGACGAGAGCGCGCTGCAGCACATGGCGCGCCTGGCCGCGCAGACCACGCCCGAGGCAAGGCCGCAGGAGTTGCGCGACTGGCTTGGCCGCTTCCAGTTCGGCGGCGAACGCGCCGAACAGGCGATCGGCACCTTGTCGGGCGGCGAGCGCGCGCGCCTGCTGCTGGCGCTGCTGGTCTGGCAGCGCCCCAACGTGCTGCTGCTCGACGAGCCGACCAACCATCTCGACCTGCCCACCCGCGAGGCGTTGGCGCTGGCGCTGCAGGACTTCGGCGGCGCGATGCTGCTGGTGTCGCACGATCGCGCGCTGCTGCGCGCGGTGTGCGACAGCTACTGGCTGGTGTCCGACGGCTCGGTGGTCGATTTCGACGGCGACCTCGACGATTATCAGCAATGGGTTCTCGAGCGCGCGCGCCAACGCCAGCGCGACGCTGCAGCTGCGTCCGCGGGCGCCGAAGGCTCGCGTCGCGAGCAACGCCGCGAGGCTGCGGTGTCGCGCCAGCAGCGCACTGCTGCGCAGCGCCCGCTGCGCGCCGAACAGCGGGCGCTGGACGACGCACTGGCCACGCTCGAGGCGCAGCGCGCACGCATCGATGCCGCGCTGGCCGATGCCGCGACTCCGGCCGCGCAGCGGGCGCAGCTCGGCCGCGAGCGCAAGGAACTGGAGGCGCGCGTGGCCAGTGCCGAGGAACGCTGGCTCGAGGTCGCCGAGGCGCTGGAATCGCTCGAACGCGACTGAAGAACGGGACTCGATCGCGCTGCGCGCGTGCCCGCGCACCTTGCGTCGGGCGATCGGTCGCCGTGTTCAGCCGCGGCGCGCGACCGCGCGCAGCAGCAGAAGAAGACAGCAGGCAGTCAGCGCCAGGCCGGCAGCATTTCCCATCCAGAATCCGGCCGGGCCGTGCAGCGCCGCCGGCACGTTGCGCACACGATCGAAAGCCATCAGGTAGCCGCCTCCGAGGCCGATACCCCACAGCGCGATCGCGTACAGCACGCTGGGCACGAGCGCCACATGCCAGGCACGCAGCACGAAGGCGCAGCACACCTGCAGTGCGTCGAACACCTGGTAGCCGGCGATGAACAGCAGCAGATGGCACGCGATCGGCTGCACCGCGGCCTGGTCGGTGTACCAGGACACGATCGTCGTGCGCCCGCTGGCGACCAGAAGCCCCAGTGCGGCGCCGAGCACGACCGCCAGCGCCAGCGTGCGCCATGCTGCGTGGCGTGCAGCTTGCGGATCGCCCGCGCCCAGGCGCTGCGCCACGACCGTGCTGCCGGCGATCGCCAGCGACAGCGGGGCCATGTAGAGCAGCGCCGCCAGGCTGGCCGCGATCTGGTGCGCGGCCAGCGCGGTCTGGCCCAGGCGGGCGATGAACAGCGCCATGCCGGTGAACGACGAGACCTCGAACAGCACCGCGGCGCCGATCGGCAGGCCGAGCCGCAGCAGGGCCCATTGCCCGGCAAGGTTCGGTCGTGGCCAGGTCCGCAGCACGCCGAGAAAGCGCAGCGGGCCGCGGTGCTGCAACACCGCGGCGCCGAGCAGAAGCCACTGGGTCGCGCAACTGGCCAGCGCGCAACCCAGCGCGCCGAGGCCGTGAAAATGGTGCAGTCCCACATCCTGCGGCAGCAACAGCAGCACGTTCAGCGCCAGCTTGACCAGCAGCGCCGCGCCCTGCAGGGCCGTGACCAGCAGCGCGCGTCCGATGGACTGCGCCAGCGCGACATGGGCGCGGAACAACAGCGCCGCCGGCAGCGCAAGCGCCTGCACCCGGAGATACGCCAGCACCCGCGCATCGTGTGCGTGGCCGCCCAGCGCCAGCAGCGGCTGCGGCCACAGCAGCAGTGCAATCCCGGGCAGGCTGAGCGCGGCGGCCAGCCACACGCCCTGGCCGAACATGCCGGCGACGCGATCGGGCCGGCCTTCGCCATGTGCGCGCGCCAGCGTCGGCAGCAGCGCCTGCATCACTTCGGCCAGGGTGACGTACAAGGTGATGTAGATCGCTTGGCCCAGCGCCAGTGTTGCCAGGCTCGCCGTGTCGGCGCTGCGGCCGAGCATCGCGGTGTCGGCGACGCCGAAGCCGATGACCGCGATCTGGCCGACGAACACCGCGCCGGCCACGCGCAGCAGCGCAGCGACCGTGCCTTCACGCCTGCGGGTCATTGCGCTCGACTCGGTGCCTGGCTCAGCGCGGGCCGAGCAACACGAAGGCGTCGTCTGCTTCACCGGGGCGGTGGCCGCGCCACAGCACGCGCATATCCGGTGGCAGCCGCCGGTCGGCGTGCTGCAGACGGTAGCGCGCGTGACGGCCCGAGCCGAGGTCGGCGCCGCTCCAGTAACCGAGCAGCGCCTGCTGCGCCAGGCTCAGGCCGGCGCAATGCACGCCGCCAGCGGCCTGGGTGCGCAGCACGGCGCCGAGCCGGCGCCCCAGCGGGCGGTAGGTGCTGGCGTAGTTCAGCGCCGGCAGCCACAAAGTCCCCACCAGCACCCAGACCAGCGTGACGCCGCCGGCCGACAGCACCATGCCCTTCCACAGCGGGTGTCGATGGCGCCCGGCGCGCCACGCCACCACCGCGGCCCAGGCCAGCGTGGCTGCCAGCGCCAGCAGCGTCGGCAGCGGGTGCAGCAGCGCGTGGTAGCCAGGCGCCAGCCGCGCGATGTTTGCCGCGGGCTGGCGCGGGAATCCGGTCAGCGTGGCCAGCCAGAGGAGCCAGACGACAAACGCGAACAGGCTGAAGAACATCAGCGCGAACCAGTCCAGCGCGGCCAGGCTGCCGCGGCGCATCACCGGAAGCGCCAGTGCAGCCAGCAGTGCCGCCGGCGGCAATGCCGAAAGCAGCGCGCCACTTCGCGTCGAGACGCGCATTCCTTCGAGCAAGGTCAGCGCAAGGAGCGCGGCAGGCGCCAGCACGTGCCATTCGGTCCACGATGCGCGCCAGCGCCAAAGCGCCCACAGCGCCAGCGGCCAGGCCGGCCAGAGGAACCACGCGGCGTTGCCCAGGTCGTGTCCGAGCGTGGGCCATGGCGCGCTCGGCAGCGGGCGGGCGCCGGCGTGCCAGGCGACGACCAGGGCCGCTGCGCCGACCAGCAGCGCGAGCGCGGCCTGCACGCGCACGCCGGCAAGCGCCCGGTGCGCGAGCAGCGCGGCGCCTGCGAGCAGGGCGCCGAACGCCAGCGTGGGCGCTCCGCCGCCGGCCAACGCGGCCAACGCCAGCGCGCCGAGCGCTGCGGCGCGCCAGGGCGCCAGCGACATCCAGGCCGCCGCCAGCAGCAGCGAGCTGCTCGCCGTCAACTGCAGCAGGGCGGGGCCGATTTCGTGGCCGCGGCCGAGCAGGCCAAGGCAGGCCACGAGGCTGAGCAGAGCTCCGTCGGCCATCGCGCGGGCGTAGTCACGCGCGGGAATCGGCGGGGCGAACGCGGGTTGCACCGGAAGCGCGGCGTCGCGGCGGGCGAGCTGGTAGGCCGCGTACCAGGTCTGGATCATCGACAGCCCGAGCATCAGCGCGAACGGCAGGCGTGCGGCCAGCACCGTGCCCAGCGAGGCGCCGAGCAGCCGCACCGATGCGGCGCCGATCCAATACGCAAGCCAGCCGCCATCGACCGCGCTGCCGTACAAGGTCGGGTGCAGCCACGACGCGTGGCCGGAGGCGATCTGCCAGATGGTGCCGAAAGCGACTCCCTCGGCAGTCCACGGATCGCGGCCGATGAAACCGGGCAGCACGTAAATCGCGCACAGCAGCCACAGCGGCCAGCGCGGCAAAGGGGCCAGAGCCTCGAGCGCGACCACGGGGCGTGCGCGACGGGCTTGCTGCGGAAGGGTCGACAACGGGGACTCCGGAGCGCGATCTCGGGCGGGCCTGGTGCCCATGCAAAACGGGCAGCGATGCTGCCCGTTGATGCCGAAGCACGGGCGGCACAAGCCGCCCGGTGCATTTTGCGGTTATTTCTTTGCCGCAGCGGCGCGAGCGAATTTCTGGCGGAACTTGTCGACACGGCCGCCGAGCGAGTCGATGCTCTTTTGCGTGCCGGTGTAGAACGGATGCGATTCGGAAGACGTGTCGAGCTTCATCAGCGGCAGCTCGCGGCCGTCGTCCATCTTGATCGTCTCGCGCGTCTGCGCGGTCGACGGGATCACGAACTTGGTTCCGTTCGACAGGTCGACGAAGCACACGTCGCGGTATTCGGGGTGGATTCCAGATTTCATCGCATTTTCCTCGAGGCCGGCCAGCCGCGGCACCTCGGCCGAAGCCCTTTGCCGTACTTAGCCCAAACGCATATTGTCGCACAAGAAGCCCGGCTGGCGGCAGCGCGCGCGTGCACCGGGATTCGCCGAGATGGCTTCAGCCGCCCTTTCGCATCATGTCGAAGAAATCGGCGTTGCTCTTGCTCTGCTTCATTTTCTCGATCAGGAATTCCATCGCCTCGACCTCGTCCATCGGATACAGCAGCTTGCGCAGGATCCACGCTTTCTGCAGGATGTCGGATTTCAGCAACAATTCTTCTCGGCGCGTCCCTGAACGATTCAGCAGGATCGCCGGATAGACCCGCTTCTCGGCAAGCCGGCGCTCGAGGTGGATCTCCATGTTGCCGGTGCCCTTGAACTCCTCGTAGATCACCTCGTCCATTCGGCTGCCGGTGTCGGTCAGCGCAGTGCCGATGATGGTCAGCGAGCCGCCTTCCTCGATGTTGCGTGCGGCGCCGAAGAAGCGCTTGGGGCGCTGCAGCGCGTTGGCATCGACCCCGCCGGTGAGCACCTTGCCCGAAGCCGGCACGACCGTGTTGTAGGCGCGCGCCAGGCGCGTGATCGAGTCGAGCAGGATGACCACGTCCTTTTTCAGTTCGACCAGCCGCTTGGCCTTCTCGATGACCATTTCGGCCACCTGCACGTGACGCAGCGCGGGTTCGTCGAAGGTCGAGCTGACGACTTCGCCGCGGACCGAGCGCTGCATTTCGGTGACTTCTTCCGGACGCTCGTCGATCAGAAGCACGATCAGCACGACTTCCGGATGGTTGGCAGTGATGGCGTGCGCGATCGACTGCAGCATCACGGTCTTGCCGCTTTTCGGCGGCGCCACCAGAAGCCCGCGTTGCCCCTTGCCGATCGGCGCGATGATGTCGATGACGCGGCCGATGATGTTCTCGTCGGCCTTGGTGTCGCGCTCGAGCTTGAGATGCTCGGTCGGGAACAAGGGCGTCAGATTCTCGAACATGATCTTGTTCTTGTTCTGTTCGGGTGTGACGCCGTTGACGCGGTCGACCTTGACCAGCGCGAAATAGCGCTCGCCATCCTTCGGCACGCGCACTTCGCCCTCGATCGAATCGCCCGTATGCAGGTTGAAGCGGCGGATCTGGCTCGGCGAAATGTAGATGTCGTCGGGCGAGCCCAGGTAGTTCGATTCCGGCGAGCGCAGGAAGCCGAAGCCGTCAGGCAGCACTTCCATGACGCCGTCGCCGAACACCTGTTCGCCGGCGCGCGCGCGCTTTTTCAGAATCGCGAACATCAGCTCCTGCTTGCGCAGGCGGCTGGCGTTCTCGATCTCCAGGCTGGTGGCCATCTCCAGCAGCTGGGAGACGTGCATCGCTTTGAGTTCGGAAAGATGCATGACGTTGAGCGGGGGGATCCGTGGCGCTGCGCAGCGCAGGCGGCGCTGCGGCGCGGAACCGGGTTGAATTGCGAGGGGTTGGGGCCGAGACCGCGCTGTCGGGCCGTCGAGCCGGCGATCGCAGCGCGGCGCCGCGTCGGTACGTTGCGCCGCCGGCTTGTCGTGCGCGGCCGTTGCGGCAGCGCACGAGTTCCGATTATAGGTGGGCGTCGAGGAAAGAAATCAGTTGCGACTTCGACAGGGCGCCGACTTTGGTCGCGGCGACGTCTCCGTTCTTGAACAGCATCAGCGTCGGAATTCCGCGGATCCCGTATTTGGCCGGGACGCTGCGGTTCTCGTCGACGTTGACTTTCATGATGTTCAGGCGGCCTTCGTATTCGCCGGCGATCTCGCCAAGAATCGGCGCGATCATCCGACACGGGCCGCACCACTCGGCCCAGTAATCGATCAGCACCGGAGTCGTCGACTTGAGCACATCGCGCTCGAAATTCGCATCAGTAGTGTGTTTGATCAGATCGCTCATGGAAGTTCCCATCGGGGGCGGAAGCACAGGCATACGCGCGGGCCGCGGCGGCCGCGCTCCGGGCCGCGACCAACGACGGCTGCGTTGGCGAGCCTGGGTGGACGTGCCCTGAAAAGGGGTGACGAGCCGTACCCCCGGCACTTGCGGGGAACGGCTGTGGCTGCTCCGTTCCCGGCCTGACCAGGTTCACCGCGCCGCAATGCGGGGCGGCCCGTCGCTGCGCATTGTATGCCGGTTTGTGGTCGCGCCGGCAACCTACAATCGCGAACATGTCGAGCACCGTACTGGCGCGCAAATGGCGCCCGAAAAATTTCGCCGAGCTGATCGGGCAGGACCACGTCGTGCGCGCTCTCACGCACGCCCTGCAACGCCGGCGCCTGCACCATGCCTACCTGTTCACCGGAACCCGTGGCGTCGGCAAGACGACGATCGCGCGCATCCTGGCCAAGTCGCTGAATTGCGTCGGCCCCGATGGTCTGGGGGACATCACCGCGCAACCCTGCGGGCAGTGCCAGCCGTGCCGAGACATCGACAACGGGCGCTTCGTCGATTACATCGAACTCGACGCAGCGTCCAACCGCGGCGTCGACGACATGACGCGGCTGCTCGAGCAGGCCGTTTACAAGCCGACCGCCGGGCGCTTCAAGGTCTACATGATCGACGAAGTGCACATGCTGTCCAACCACGCTTTCAACGCGATGCTCAAGACCCTCGAGGAACCCCCCGAGTCGGTCAAGTTCGTGCTGGCGACGACAGATCCGCAGAAAGTACCGGTCACGGTCCTGAGCAGATGCCTGCAGTTCGCGCTGAAGTCGATGAGCCCGGGCGCGATCGCAGGCCACCTGCAGCATGTGCTGCAAGCCGAGGGCGTCGACGCCGATCCGGGCGCGTTGCAGTTGCTGGGGCGCGCCGCGCGCGGCTCGATGCGTGATGCACTGTCGCTGGCCGACCAGGCCATCGCGTACAGCGCGGGCAGCGTCGCCGTCGACGGGGTGCGGCAGATGCTCGGCGCGGTCGACACGGGCTATTTGTTCGCGTTGCTGCGTGCGCTGGCGGGCGGCGACGGCGTCGCGCTGCTGCGCCAGGCCGAGGAGCTCGACGCGCGCGGCCTTTCGCTGGCCGGCGCCATCGAGGAACTGGCTGCGCTGCTGCAGCGCATCGCGGTGCAACAGCTGGTGCCGCAGGCGCTCGATGGCGACGACCCGGATGCTGCCGCGCTGCGCGAAATGGCCGCAGCGCTGAGCCCGGAAACGGTGCAGCTGTGCTACAGCATGCTGTTGCAGGGACGCGCCGAACTTGCGCTGGCGCCCGACGAACTCGCCGGGTTCACCATGCTGCTGCTGCGATTGCTCGCGTTCGCCCCGTTGGCGACCGATGGTGGCGCGCACCCGGCAGCAGCGATGCAGGGCGCCGCCGTGGCGGAGCACGCGCCGGCAGCCGACGCCGGGCGGCCACGCGCCGCGCCTGCCGCGCCTGCCGCGCCTGCCGCGCCTGCCGCGCCTGCCGAGCAAG
>JAJZEB010000105.1 GCA_021805805.1 Pseudomonadota bacterium
CGCTACTTCGTCGCGATCCTGCACACCCTGTTCCTGGCCGGAGATGTCTGGCCGGTGGTGCGCGACAACGCCGCCGCGCTGGCGCTGATGGCCGCGCTGTTCTTCGCCGTGGCCTGGCGGCGCTCGCGCAAGCGGCTGGACTGAGAGATGATCGACATCCTCGCCCGCATCGTCGCGCTGGTGCGCAAGGAACTGCTGGCGCTTCTGCGCGACCGTGCCAGCCGCATGGTGCTGATCGGGCCGCCGCTGATCCAGATCATGGTGTTCGGCTATGCCGCGAGCTTCGACCTGAACCATGTTCCGTACGCCGTGTACAACGAGGATCATGGCGCGGCGTCGCGCCAGCTGCTGGCGCGCTTCGCCGGCTCGGCCACCTTCAGCCGCGTCGCCACGGTCGGCAGCGACGCGGCGCTGGCGCCGCTGATCGCGCAGCGTCGCGCGCTGCTGGTGCTGCACCTGGGGCCGCGTTTCACCGCCGACCTGCTGCGCCGCCGCCCGGCCACGCTGCAGGTCATCGTCGACGGGCGCGACTCCAACACCGCGAGCATCGCGCTCAACGACGTCGGCGACATCGTGCAGACCTTCAACCGGCGCTGGGCCGCGTCGCATGGCTGGCGCGCGCCGCCGGCGCAGCTGGACGTGCGCGCTTGGTTCAACCCGAACCTGCTGTCGCGCTGGTTCATCGTGCCCGGGATCGTCGCCTTGCTGATGCTGGTCATCACCTTGCTCGTCACCGGCCTGTCGGTGGCGCGCGAGCGCGAGCTCGGGACCTTCGACCAGTTGCTGGTGACGCCGCTGCATCCGTTCGAGATCCTGCTCGGCAAGGCGCTTCCCGGCCTGCTGATCGGCGGCGCCGAAGGGGTTTTCAGCGTCGCCGTGGCAGTCGGCTGGTTCCACGTGCCGCTGCTCGGCAGCCTCGGCGCGCTGGCGCTGGGCATGTTGCTGTTCCTGTTCGCTGCGATCGGCATCGGCTTGATGATCTCGTCGCTGGTGTCGACCCAGCAGCAGGGCCTGCTCGGAGTATTCCTGTTCATGGTGCCGGCGGTGATCCTGTCCGGCTTCGCCTCGCCGATCGCCAATATGCCGGCGCCGGTGCAGTGGCTGACGCTGCTCAATCCGATGCGCTATCTGCTCATCATCGTGCGCGGCGTATTCCTGCAAGGCGCGGGCGCCGCCCAACTGGCGCCGCAGTACTGGCCGCTGGCGTTGCTGGGAGTCGGCAGCATGCTGGCGGCGGCGTGGCTGTTCCGCCACCGCCTCGGGTCCTGACCGGGTCAGGCGCGCAGCGCGGCCCAGCCCAGCGACAGCAGCAGCGTGGCGACCAGCCACGCTGCTGCCGGCAGCATCGCGCGCTGGCGCGACAGCGCCAGCGCATAGCCGGCCTTCAGCAGATTGTTGCTGCCCGAGGCGATCAGGATCGCGGTGATGATCGCGCTTTCGCCGACCTGGAAGTGTCCGGCGAGCAGCGAGAGCACGAACGGATCGATGTCGCTGAAGCCGACGACGAAGCTCAGCAGCCGCAGCCCGCCTTCGCCGAAATGCCCGGTGACGAACGCAGTCAGCGCGGCGAAGACGACGAACAGCGCGGCGAACAGGAATGCCACCGGAAGATCCAGTGGATTGCGCGGCCCCAGCCGCGGCGTCGCCGCGGCCACCGGCGCGTGCCGCGCGCCGCGCCACATCCAGGCCGCGGCGCCGAGCGTTCCGGCGAGCAGCACGCCGAACGGCAGCGCCAGCGCCAGCGCGGCCTGCCAGTGACCGAGCAGCACGATGACGACCCACAATCGGATGTACATCATCGCGGTGGCCAGCAGCGTGGCTGCCGGCGCGAGCACCGCCACCGCCCGGTCGGAGCGCGCCTGGCGCGCCAGCACGACGGTGGCCGCGGTGCTCGAGTACACGCCGCCGAGCAGTCCGGTGAGCAGGGTGCCGGCGTTCGGAAACAGATAGGTGTGCGCGAGGTAGCCGGCGTACGAAATGGCCGAGATCAGCACCACGGCCATCCAGACTCCGGAGTAGGTGATCGACGGCAGCCCCGGAATCGGTCGATCGGGAAGCAGCGGAAGCACCAGCCCGGCGAGGATGCCGAACTTGGCCAGCGTGGCGCCTTCGGATGCCGGCACCGCGTCGGACAGGCGATGGATCAGCGGCTTTTCGGCCAGCATCGACACCGCCACGATCAGCACCGCGGCGACCATCCAGTCGGGCTGGGTCAGCAGCAGCGGCCCCAGCGTATAGGCCAGCAGCGCGATCAGGCCCGGCAGCAGCGCGCCGGCGTCGGCGCTGCGCTGCGCGCGCACCTGGTCGAGCAGCAGCCACGCTGCCAGCACCACCAGCCCGGCCAGGTACAGGCCGCGCGGCGCGGCGCCGTCGAGCAGCCACAGCACAAAGCCCGCGGCGCCGATCAGGGTCAGCGTGCGGGTGGTGCCGAAGCCGACGCCTTCGTCCTGCGCGCGGCGGTAGCCGTGCAGCTCCAGGCCGAGCACGAAGCTCAGCACCACGGTGACGCCGAACTCCACCAGTTGCGGCGGCAGCGCATCGGCCAGGGTCATCGCGCCACCCCGCGGCGCATCGCGTGCAGCGCCATGACCGCCTCTTCGTCGGTGGCCAGCACAAGCACGGGCGCTCGGCTGTCGCTGCTGGCCACGTGCATGTGTCCGGCCGTGTTGGCTGCAGGGTCGAGCCGCAGTCCGAGCCAGTCCAGCCGCGCAACGACAGCGGCGCGGATTTCCGGCTGATGGGTCCCGATGCCGCCGGTGAAGACCAGCGCGTCGAGGCCGCCGACGGTGGCGACGACGGCGCCGAGCTGGCGCACGATCGAGGCGATGAACAGATCCAGCGCCTGGCGTGCGCGCGGGTCGGTGCTGGCGAGCAGATCGCGAGTGTCGGAGCTGATTTCCGACACCCCGAGCAATCCGCTGTGCCGGTAAAGCAGGTCGCTGACTTGCTGCGGGCGCAGCTGGTCGTGCTCGAACCACTGCAGCACCAGTCCCGGGTCGAGCGCGCCGCAGCGCGTTCCCATGACCAGACCGTCGAGCGCAGTGAAGCCCATCGAGGTGGTGACGCTGCGCAGTCCGCGCATGCCGCACAGGCTGGCGCCGCTGCCCAGGTGGGCGACGACCACGCGCTGCTGCGCACGGCTGCCCAGCACCTGCGGCAGCCGTCGGCTGATGGCGTCGTACGACAGGCCGTGGAAGCCGTAGCGCTGGTAGCCGCGCTCGTGCCACACACGCGGAATCGCATAGCGTCGCTCGGCGTCGTCGTGGGTGGCGTGGAACGCGGTGTCGAAGCAGGCGATCTGGCGCGCGTGCGGCAGCGCAGCGCGCGCAGCGTCGACTCCGGCCAGGCCCGGGCCCTGGTGCAGCGGCGCCAGCGAGGTCAGCGCGCGCAGGTCCTGCAACACCTCGGCGGTGATCGCGGTCGGTGCGTCGTAGTGCAGTCCACCGTGGACGATGCGGTGCGCGACCGCCCCGGGAACCGGGAGTTGCCCGTCTTTGCGCAGCCAGTCGATCAGCCAGGCAACTTCGGCGCCGATGTCGCCGCGCAGCGCCTGCGGCTCCAGCCGCTGTTCGTCCTGGCCGCTGCGCGCCCAGCGCATCACCGGGTGGCCGCCGGGTGCGTCGATTTCGCCGCGCAGCAAAGCCGTCGGCAGACCGTCGTGCGGCGCCGGCCCCGCGAACAGCGCGAACTTCAGGCTCGACGAGCCCGCATTGAGGCTCAGCACAGCGTCGGAGCGGCTCACGCGGTCACCTGCGCGTGCAGCCATTGCAGCACCGCCAGCGCGCAAGACGCCATGCGTGCGTCGGGCAGGTCGGCGCGGCTGGTCAGCACCACCGGAACGCGGGCACCGAGCACGATTCCGGCGACCTTGGCGTCGGCGAGATATTCGAGCTGCTTGGCCAGCATGTTGCCGGCTTCCAGGTCGGGAGCGACCAGGATGTCGGCTTCGCCGGACACCGGCGAGACGATGCCCTTGGTCTGCGCAGCGCGCTTGGACACGGCGTTGTCGAACGCCAGCGGACCGTCGAGCACGGCGCCCGGGATCTGGCCGC
Source organism: Pseudomonadota bacterium (assembly GCA_021805805.1). Classification (GTDB taxonomy): domain Bacteria; phylum Pseudomonadota; class Gammaproteobacteria; order Burkholderiales; family Burkholderiaceae_C; genus Thiomonas_A. The sequence goes on from JAJZEB010000105.1 coordinate 4,053, forward strand.
GGTCGGCCATCTTGCACAGCGCCGCGGCGTCGAGCGTCGACGGAATCTTCGGCGTCACGGTTTCGACCGCAGACAGGATCGCCACCCGTGGCTGCTCGATTCCCAATGCATGGGCCAGATCGATCGCATTGAGCACGATGTCGCGCTTGGCCATCAGGTCGGGAGCGACGTTGATCGCCGCGTCGGTCAGCAACTGCAGCTTCGGCTGGCCGACCGCGTCGATGACGAACACATGGCTGATGCGGCGAGCGGTGCGCAGCCCGGCTCCGGCGTCGACCACCGCGTGCATCAGCTCGTCGGTGTGCAGCGAGCCCTTCATCAGCATCGCGACGTCGCCGGCACGCGCCATCGCGACCGCACGCTCGGCCGCGGCATGGCTGTGTTCGGTCGGCTCCAGCGGGTACGGAGCCAGATCGATGCCGGCGGCGTGCGCCGCAGCACGCAGTTTGCCCTCGGGCCCGACGAAGACCGGGGCGATCAGGCCCGCGCGCGCAGCGTCGATCGCGCCGCCGAGCGACACCGCGTCGACCGCGTGCACCACCGCCACCCGCGGCGGCTCGTGTCCGCGCAGCGCCTGCAGCGCCTGCGCGACGAGCGCGCGCAGCTTGATTCCGGGGTCGCGCAGTTCCAGCCGCGGCAGATGCGCGGGCGCCAGACGCAGCTTCTCGGTCGGCAGCAGGACCTGGGCTTCGCCGTCGACGACGACGTCATTGCGCTGGTTGACCACCGAGCAGTGCAGCGTGGCGCTGGGCGCAGGGCCCGGACGCAGCGCGCGCACCGTCACCGTCGCGCGCACGGTGTCGCCGACGAACACCGGGTGGTCGAAGCGCAGATTCTGCGCCAGATAGACTGTGCCGGGGCCAGGAAGCCTGGTGCCGAGCAGGTTCGACACCAGCGCGGCGCTCCACATCCCGTGCGCGACCACCTGATGGAAACGGTCGCCTGCCGCGTAGGCCGCATCGACATGCGAGGGATTGACGTCGCCCGAAAGCAGCGCGAAAGCCTGCACGTCGTCCTGCGTGAACGTGCGCGTCAGGCTTGCGCTGTCGCCGAGCCGCAATTCGGCAAGGGGGTGATTCTCGATCCATGCGCCCGACGCGTCTGCGGGCGCGTCGGTCGTCGCTTCGCTCATGCGTTGCTCCATTTGTGCGGGGTCAGCGCTGCAGAACATAACTCCCGGGCGCGTCGTCCAGCCGGAGGCTTCCCGGCAGCCCCATCGGGGGCGGCGCCACGCGCGCGCTCGAATGCACCGCAAGCCAACGCGACCAGCGCGGCCACCACGATCCGGTTTCCTGCTCGGCCTGCTTCACCCACTGCTGCGGATCCTGGAACGGCGCGCCGTGCACGCGCCGTGCCCAACGGTAATGCCGGTTCGGGTGGCCTGGCTCGCTGACGATTCCGGCGTTGTGCCCACCGCTGGTCAGCACGAAGGTCACGTCGCTGTCGGCCAGCAGTTCGATCTTGTACACCGAACGCCAAGGCGCGACGTGGTCGGTCTCGGTACCGACGACGAACCAGGGCTGGCGAACGTCCTCGATGGCCACCGTCTCGCCCAGTGCCTTCCAGCGCCCTTCGGCCAGGTCGTTGTTCAGGTACAGCCCGCGCAGGTATTCGCTGTGCATGCGGTACGGCATGCGGGTCGCGTCGGCGTTCCAGGCCATCAGATCGTTCGGTGCCTGGCGCTTGCCGAGCAGGTAGTCGCGGGTGATCCTCGACCAGATCAGGTCGTAGGAGCGCAGCATCTGGAACGCGCCTGCCATCTGGGTGGTGTCCAGATAGCCCTGCGCCCACATCATGTCCTCGAGGAAACTGACCTGACTGTCGTCGATGAACAGCGACAGTTCGCCGGCTTCGCTGAAGTCGGTCTGCGAGGCCAGCAGGGTCAGCGTGGCCAGCGTGTCGTCGCCGCGCGCGGCCAGCAGCGCCGCGGTGATCGCCAGCAGGGTGCCGCCGAGGCAGTAGCCCGCAGCGTGCACCCGGTGGCCGGGCTGGATGCTGCGCACTGCGTCGAGCGCGGCCAGCGGACCGAGTTCGACGTAGTCGTCCATGCCGAGATCGCGGTCTTCCCCGGTGGGATTGCGCCAGGAAACCATGTAGACGGTATGGCCCTGGTCGACCAAGTACCTGACCATTGAGTTGTGCGGCGAAAGATCGAGGATGTAGTACTTCATGATCCACGCCGGAACGATCAGCAGCGGTTCGGCGTGAACCGTTTCGGTCGTCGGCGCGTACTGGATCAGCTCGATCAGCCGGTTGCGAAGCACCACCTTGCCCGGAGTGCAGGCGACCTGACGGCCGGGAACGAAATCCTCGGTGCCGGCCGGCGGCGCGCCATCGGCGAAGCGGCGCAGATCGTCGCGCAGTGCGCGCGCACCGGCCAGCAGGTTGGCGCCGCCGCTGTCCAGCGTGGTCTGCACCACTTCCGGGTTCAGCGCCGCCACGTTGCTCGGCGCCAGCATGTCGAGCATCTGCCGCGCGCCGAAAGCGACCATCTGTTCGTGGTGCGGTGCCACGCCGCGCACTCCGGTCGTGGCCTGCTGCCACCAGGCCTCGTTGAGCAGGAACGCCTGCTGCACCAGGTTGTACGGGAAGCGCTGCCATTGCGGCGCGGCGAAACGGCGGTCGTTGGCGCTGGGCACCGCGCAGCAACGCGCATCGGGTTCGCCGCGGCGATGGGTCAGCACCCGGCCGACATAATCGCCCCAGGCCTGGGCGGCGCGAAGCGCCGATGCGGCCAGTTCCAGGCGCTTGCCCGGCGCGCTCAGCAGGTGCACCCACCAGTCGGCCGCAGCAAGTCCGATCGCCGCCGGAGACAGGCCGAGCGTGCGGCGCGCCATCAACGCGTGGGTGGCGCGGTCGAACAGTGCGCCGATTTCACTGTCGGTTCTCGGCGCCGGCGCTGGCGCCGGTGTCGGTGTCGGTGTCGGTGTCGTGTGTGTCTCGGGAATCGCTGCGCATGGAGCGCACGGCAGTTGCACGACGCGCGGCGTCGGCGTTGCCTTGCGTGCCTTGCGCGGCGTCGGCGCCTTGCGCCCCGCGGTGCGTACCGGCTGATCGCTGGGTTGCGTGCTCATGGTCTGCCCTCCGGGTCTGCAACCCTTGTAATGCTGCGCTGCGGCAGCCGCGTTGACCTGAGTCAAGCGCGTATTGGCAGCCCGCGCCGGGTCGCAGCGTCAGGCGTCGGCGAACACTTCGAGACGGTCCTTGCCCGCAGCCTTGGCCGCGTACAGGGCACGGTCGGCCAGCCGCAACGCACGCTCGAGCTCGCAGTCGGCGCCGCCCAGCGCGGTGAGCCCGACGCTGACCGACAGCGCCAGCTGCCGCTGGCCGAAGCGCGGCTGCAGTGCACGGATGCCAAGCAGCAGCCGCGACGCCAGCTCGCCCGCCGACTCCAGCGTGCTGTCCGGGAACAGGAAGGCGAATTCCTCGCCGCCGATGCGCGCGACCACGTCGGACGCGCGTACCGCCTGCCTGCAGGCGCGCGCCACCTGGCGCAACACCTCGTCGCCGGCCGGGTGACCGTATTGATCGTTGATGCGCTTGAAGTCGTCGACGTCGACCATGGCGAGTGCGAAACGGCTTCCGGTGCGCCGCGCGCGCTCGACCTCGGCGTTGAGCTCCTGCATGAAAAACCGCCGATTGTGCAGCGAGGTCAAGTGGTCGACGTGGATCACCTGGTTGAGCCGGTCCTGCAGCGCGTCGAGCTGCAGCGCCAGGCGAAGCATCAGCACGCTCATCGCCGGAGCGATCAGCGCGGGTGCCAGCAGCGTCGCGCTCCACGCCGAGTCACTCATCGGAGCGTGGAACACCACCCGGTGCAGCAGGGTGGCGATCAGCACCGACGCCGCGACCGACAGCACCGTGCTTGCGAGCACCAGAGGCCACATCCCGAAACGGCGCAGCGCAGCGTGCAGCGGGGCGCGCGCGGTGTCGACGCGATCGGTTGCGGAAGAGGCCATCACTCGATGATAAGCCGCCCCGCGGCGCGGGGGCTTGAAATCGGGCGGCGCGTACGCATATCAGCAACAACGGCGCTGATCGGGTATGATCGGAGCCGTCACGGGGCCGATCCGGTTTCGACGTGAATGTTGAAGTTGTGGAGTGCATGCCGAGCACCAGTCAGCTCGTTAATCCACTGGAATCAAGTTAAACGCGAACGACAATAGTTTCGCTCTCGCCGCTTAATTGCGGCGAGCCTCGCAGCGGCTTGCTGATGGGCCGTGGTGGCAACACCGGCGAGGTCATGCACATCGGATCGCTTCGGGACGCGCCGCGTGTCCCGGGGTTAAATCAAGCGGATCGCTGGCTCAGCAGCATGTGCATCTGCGGCTGACCGGTTAAATCTAAATGATGACACTAAGCATGTAGAGCTTGCGACGGAGAGTTTGCGGACGGGGGTTCAATTCCCCCCGGCTCCACCACCTGCAGGTCCGCGAAGGGCCGGAAAAGGCTGCAACACCAAGAGCGATCGAGGTGTTGCGGCCTTTTTTTCGGCCCGCGATCGGTCGCGGACGGTCGCGGATGTTCGTTGAACGCGAATGGGCGGGAGCCGGAGCTGTTGCAAGATTGCTCTGCCGGTTCTTTTGCGCAACCTTTTCAGTAATAAAGTCCGTTTTCCGAGTTAATGTTCCGGAAGAAATTCGGGTCGTGGCGCATGATCGATCAATCCGATCCGATTCACCCAGGAGTCCAAGTCCTTGATTCGGGACCGGATTTTATCCATG
>JAJZEB010000106.1 GCA_021805805.1 Pseudomonadota bacterium
GAGGACGTGGCTGGTGCCTGATTCGGCGTGACGTTTTCCAGCGAGGGCGCCGCGGCTGGCGTCCGCGCTTCTTCGCGCAATGGTGTGTGCTGTCTGGTCCTCGGCCAAAACTGGCACTGGCTCCCGCCTACGGTAGTGACAGTCATAATGTGCTCAGCGGTCGCTGAGACCGTCAGCATCCCGAGCGGATTCTTCCAGCGTTGACCAGCCGACTTCGAGGCAGCGGTTGGGGTAGCTGCCCGGTATTGATCAGCTAGGTCCCTGCGGCGTCCACGCCGGCTGCCCGGGCGTGCGGGGCTCAGACGATTGCGCTCAAATGCTTCTCGAACGCGGCGGCGAGCAGCGACCTTGCCTGCTCCATCGCGGCGCCTCCCCACTCGGCGAGCAACCCAGGCGCGATGCGCAGGAAACAGTCCAGCATCTCAGGATCGAATTGGGTGCCGCGACCCTCGGCCAGGATTTCGCCGGCGCGCCGAAGCGAGAGCGGCGCTTTGTAGGGGCGGCGGGACGTCAGGGCGTCGAAGACGTCCACGATCGCGAAAATTCGCGCGACACGGGGAATATTCGTGCCGGCTCGGCCTTCGGGGTAGCCCGACCCATCGTAGCGTTCGTGATGGGCGCCAATCACGTCCTGCGCTTGGTGGAGCCAGCGCGAGGCCCCAACGATCTCTAGGCCGCGCCGCACATGGGTCTGCATGCTGCGAATTTCGTCGGCGCTCAGCGCGCCGGGCTTGAGCAGAATGGAGTCGGAGATCCCGATCTTGCCGATATCGTGCAAGAAGGCTCCAAGCAGGAGCGAGCGGGTTTCTGCCTCCGCGAGCCCGAGCGTCTCGCCCAGGCGCAGCGCGTACAGCGTGACGCGATAGTTGTGGGCGTCCGTGTCGCTGTCGCGCTGGGCAATGGCGTTGCCCAGCGTCAGAAGGGTGTCGATGTTCGCGTCGCTGGCGTCCCGAGCAAACGCAAGGACCAATCGCTCGAGGGTGGCGAGGACCGGGATCAGCGACGCCGTTGCGGCGGCGACCGCCAGGAAGATGCCCAATGCGGCCCACATCACGCTGCGATCGAGCGAGCGCGAAAGAAGGGCGCCGACCCTGTAGAGCCCGCTGAATCGGCGCCCAGATTTGTCGAGCGCGAAAGACAGGAACACGAATCGCTGTCCGTTTTGTTTGAAGTTGACATGTTCCATGCCCGCGCCGCCGGTCGCCAGGAGGCCCCTCAAGCGCGAGCGCAGCACCGGCGGCAAGTTCGCGAGATCAGCGACAGACGGCTCGACGGTCGGTGTCGCGGTGACACGCGCGAATACGAACCCATTCATGTCGACCACTGGCGTTGACGCAGTGCCTGTTGCACGATTCCGCGACTCGATCAGGTGCCCCGCTTCATGCAGGGCCATCGCGTGCACGGTCGCATCGAGGCGTTTGGTTTCGATCACGTAGTCGGCCACTGCAGCCGCCATGGCGAAACCGAGCCCGCATGCGACGAAGCCCATCATGACCTGACGGCGTGCCCGGGCAAGGGTGGGCGTACGTAGCTGCATGGTCTCGGTCGGGCATCACGCCTGGCGAAAATGGGGCACCGCATCCCCGGAGCCTGACGCGCACAACTGCGGCGCCGGATCGGCGCCCTGCAGGCACTGTGCGGTCATGGTGTCGTGATCGGTGCGTGGCGAACGCCAGACGCCCGAGCCACGATCCACGACGCGGTAACACCGCGCAGGGTGACTCTCTCTCCGGGCGTCAGGCAGGGATGTTGCAGCATCGCGTGATGGTGAACCACCGTGATGCGCGCGCCATTGTCGAGGTCGATGTCGTTATGGCAGTGACTCAGACCTTCGCCGTCGGGGGTGCAGGTCGTGTCGCTGGTGACCGTGCCGGCCACGGTCGCGCCGGGCGCTGGCCCGCGGCCGCTGACCAGTTGCAGCACGGTCACGCCGTCGGCGCCGTTCTGGAACCAACTGGCGATCAGCGCGCCGCGCGGAATCGCCGGCTCGGTCGGCACGGCGGACTCGGCGGCCCGGGCACGTACAGCCCACGCCAGTGCAAGAGCGGCGGCCACGGTCGCCGTCACGATCGCGACGCGCTGCAGGGGTTTGGTGATGGCGGCGGATGATGCGTGCATTGTTTGGTCCTCGGGGTGACGTTTGATGATGATCATGCGCGCCAACGCCTGACCGGGACGTGACGGGGCGATGACGGGGTTGTCAGCCAGCGCCGCTGTCGCCCGGTCAATGACGACATCGTCATGCGGCGGTCATCCGCGGGAAAGCGGGCGCCGCCTACACTGGACGCGTCTCCGTAGTTCCTTTCCTGGCTGACACGGTGGTCGCCGGCGTCCCGGCGCGACTTCATGGAGCGACGACGATGGACCACGCCAACCACGAGCACTCGCACGAATCCGCGGCCGTGTCCGCGTCGCCGACGGCGCGCACCGAATGGGTGTGCCCGATGCATCCCGAGATCGTGCGCGACGCGCCCGGATCATGCCCCAGGTGTGGCATGGCCCTGGAGCCGCGCAGCGCGGCCGGGGCGCCGGAGCGCAACCCGGAACTCGAGTCGATGGCCCGGCGTTTCTGGGCCAGCCTGGTGCTCGTAATCCCGGTGCTGGCGCTGGCGATGGGGGGCGACATCCCAAGCCTCGCTTCCGTGTTCGGACCGTACAAGGCTTGGTTCGCCTGGTTCGAGTTCGCGCTGGCGACTCCCGTGGTGCTGTGGGGCGGCTGGCCCTTCTTCGTCAAGGGATGGGATTCGCTGCGCACGCGCAACCTGAACATGTTCACCCTGATCGGCCTCGGTGTCGGCGTGGCCTACCTGTACAGCGCGGTGGCGCAGCTCGCGCCGCGGATCTTTCCCCCGGCCTTCCGCGATCCGGCCACCGGCGCGGTGGACGTGTACTTCGAGGCGGCCGCGGTGATCGTGACCCTGGTGCTGCTCGGCCAGGTGCTTGAGCTGCGCGCGCGAAGCAACACCAACGCGGCGATTCGCGCCCTGCTCGGCATGGCGCCGAAGCTGGCGCGGCGCATCGCCGCCGATGGGTCCGAGTCCGATGTTCCGCTCGAGCAGGTGCAGGTGGGCGAGCGCCTGCGCGTGCGTCCGGGCGAGAAGGTCCCGGTCGACGGCGTGGTGCTCGAGGGCGCATCGCCGGTCGACGAGTCGATGATCACGGGCGAGCCCATCCCGGCCGAGAAGTCGGCCGGCGACAAGGTGGTCGGCGCCACCGTCAACGGCACCGGGTCGCTGGTCATCGAGGCCCGGCGCGTGGGTGCGGACACGCTGCTGGCCCAGATCGTGCATATGGTGTCCGAGGCTTCGCGCAGCCGAGCGCCCATCCAGCGCCTGGCCGACAGCGCGGCGGCCTACTTCGTGCCGATCGTGGTCATCGTGTCCGTTGTCACCTTCGCGCTGTGGGCCTGGCTCGGCCCCGCACCCGCCATGGCCTACGCGGTGATCAACGCCGTCGCGGTGCTGATTATCGCATGCCCCTGCGCCCTGGGCCTGGCCACCCCGATGTCCATCATGGTGGCTACCGGCAAGGGCGCCACACTGGGGGTGCTGTTCAAGAACGCCGAGGCCATCGAGACCCTGCGCAGGGTCGACACCCTGGTGGTGGACAAGACCGGCACCCTGACCGAGGGTAGGCCGCGACTGCAGGCGGTGGTGCCCATGCAGGGCTGGGACGCCGACGAGGTGCTGCGCCTGGCGGCTAGCCTGGAGCGCGGCAGCGAGCATCCGCTGGCGGCGGCGATCGTGCAGGGCGCGCAGGAGCGCGAACTCGCGCTGGAGTCTCCCGCGGATTTCGAGGCCAGCGTCGGCCGGGGAGTGAGCGGGCGCATCGGCGGGCGCGCGGTGCTGCTGGGCAACGTCGCGCTGCTGTCCGGCCACGGCATCGGCATCTCGGCGCTGGCGGCGCCCGCCGAGGAGCAGCGCCAGCATGGTCGCACGGTCATGTTTGTCGCCGTCGATGCTCAGCCGGCCGGGCTTGTCGCGGTGGCCGACCCAGTCAAGGCCAGCACCCCGCAGGCCATCGCCGAGTTGCACGAGGACGGATTGCGCATCGTCATGCTCACCGGCGACAACCAAACCACGGCCAGGGCGGTGGCCGGCGATTTGGGCATCGACGAAGTGATCGCAGAGGTGCTGCCCGAGCAGAAGGCGCAGCATGTCAAGCGCCTGCAGGCCGAGGGGCGATTCGTCGCCATGACGGGCGACGGCATCAACGACGCCCCGGCCCTGGCGCAGGCCCAGGTCGGCATCGCGATGGGCACCGGCGCCGACGTGGCCATGGAAAGCGCCGGCGTGACGCTGATCAAGGGCGATCTGCGCGGCATCTTGCGCGCGCGACGCCTGAGCCGTGCCACCTTGCACAACATCCGCCAGAACCTGTTCTTCGCCTTCGTCTACAACAGCCTGGGCGTGCCGGTCGCGGCCGGAATCCTCTACCCGTCTTTCGGCATCCTGCTGTCGCCGGTGATTGCGGCCGCGGCCATGTCCTTCAGCTCGGTCTCGGTAGTGGCCAACGCCTTACGCCTGCGCCGCGCGAGGGTGTGAGTCGAGCGGACCCGCGCACAGTAGTGGAATCCCGCGATGAGTTCTTGCGGTTTTCCATCAAGAGTCCAAAAGGCTTCGAGCCCACAGTGCACGCTGTGCTCGACGCGCTCAAACCCCTCGTCCAGGGATCGGATTCCAGCGCAAGCAAAGTCATTCGAGCCGCGGCATCGCGCCGCAGCATGCTCCGGGTAGCGCTTATGGAGTGAGCATCATGTCGCTGAATTGCCCCTCGGTGGGGCGCTGAATCACGATGTGGCGGAACCCGGCGCCCGTGTGGCACGGCGGTTGCGTGTTGTTTGTGTTCACAAGACGCCATTCGAAGCGGACAGGGTATTGATCAGCCCTTGCATCTGCGACGGCGTAACGCCCGACTGGTTCTGTGCCGATGACACGAACGTCGACATCGCCGCCGAGAGTCCAGTGGTTCCCGCCGTGCCGGGCATTGCGGTGGTCGCGCCCATGCCCATGCCCCCCATCATCACTTGCCGGCCGTTCGCAATCCCATTGAGTACTCCGTCCGCGGCGTCGCTCATGAACGCCGTGATGATGGCGGAAGAGCTAGTCATGCCTTGCGCATGGGCATACTCGGACATCGCAGCGAGTGCCATGCCGTAGTCGATGGCGTTCTGCGAAGCCCCGCTGGCTGAGCCACCTGCGGTCGGGTCGATGGGCGCCGTGTGCAGGATGTCCCCCGCTCCGCTGACCGTGACATCGAAATAGTTGCCCAGAGCGGTGTTGGCGGTGGTGATGTTGGCGTTGCTCATTCCGCCCGCCATTCCCTGCGCGTAGGCCTGCGCCATCGAGGTCAGCGGCGTAATCTGGATGCCGCTGAGCGCCTGCCCCGAACCTACGTCGGCAACCATTGCCGTCATCACCGTGCTGCCGCTCATGGACATGGCGGACCCTGTCGCCTCGTCCATGTAACTGCCCCCGCTGACCTGCAGCATCACGCTCCCCGCATAGGCTCCGAGCGAGATATTGAAGTGTCCCGACACATCGGTCGTCGCGCTTCCAAGCGTGGCACCGCGCGTACCGTTGCTGATCGCATAGGCGGTCACCGTCGATCCGCTCATCGGGCCGTCGATGGCACTGCCGGCGATCGACGCTGACGATCCGCTCGATCCACCGCCACCACCGCCGCCACAGGCGGAAAGGATCGAGCCGAGCAGGATGACACTCGCGAGGCGCAAGGGCGTGGACATGATGACTCTCCGTTTCAGGGTATGGCACTGGGTACGACCCGATGCTGGAAGCGGTTGACGGTGGGTGAACTCCACCGTGTATCCGACGGTTCGATGTTGCCCCCCGAATCCTGTCGTCGCGATGACCGGCGCATGAGAAATTTGTCATCTGCGCGGCAATCGACAGGAAACCCAAGGCGAGCTTGCGATGAGTCATACCTTGTTGATTATCAAGACCTTCTCATTGGCCTTGCGTTGAGGGTTCAGTACGATTGGCAACCGTGAACATCCTTCGCTACTTCCTCGTCATCGCGCTGCTGCTCCAGCCCGTTTCCGGCTGGCGCATAAACGTGGCGTCGGCGGCGACGAGTGCTGAGATGTCATGCTGCGCCCCGATGGAGATGGGCGACGCGACGCCTCGGACGACTGCAGCTGTGCGCACCATGCGCATGGGCATCGCGCACTATGGCGATACCCGCCAGGCACACTCCAGCCAGGGTCGGCGTTTGCCTTGCGGGTCTCCCTGTTGCGTTGCAATCGCGCCGCCCGCGACTGGAGTTGTGGCTCGGCTCGCACCAATTTCCCAACCTGTCCCACCACTTGGCACGAAGTCGTTCCAAAGCATCACGATATTGATGCTCGACAGGCCCCCTGCCCAGTTGACCTGACCGGTCGGCACGCTCGTCGCCGACGTCGCGTGCTATGGCCCGCGACAGCATGCCGTGCATCCTCTCTCGTGGATCGCACGTAGCCCTCCTCGATCGATACCCGCACAGCGCCGCTTCGCCACGCATGTGGCGCGGATATCGAAGCACAACGCTCAACAAGGTCGCTTTCCGTGAAACTCTTGACGCTTTCCAACCGCCTCCTTGCCGCTTGCCTGCTCGCGGCCGTCCCGGCTCTGTCCACCCATGCGCTCGCATCCGGGGAGACTGCCAGCGCCTCAGCCCCGATCACGCAAGGTGTTGGCGTCGTCCGCGCGGTCAATCCGCGCGCCGGCACCGTGAGCCTGGACGCGGGCCCTATCCCAGCCATCGGCATGCCGGCCATGACCATGGCCTATCCCGTTCGCGGCAAGTCGCTGTTTGCCCGGCTTCGCATCGGCGAAGAGGTCCGCTTCACGCTCGTCCAGCGCGGCGAAACGATGCAGATCGATTCGATCGAGCCCGCCGCCGCGCGCTGATCCGGCCCCGGGGCGTGGCGCCGGCCGCTGCGCCCCTTTTGATGGAGTCGCTATGCCCCTACGAATCCCCTGCCTGTTCGCGCAGTGCGCGCTGTGCGTGATTGGCGCCAGCGCGCTGGCATCGGCGCACGCCGCCGGTGCGCTGACGCTCGAGCACGCCGCCCGCATCGCCGCGCAGCGCGCACCGCTGGTCGCCGCTGGACGCGCGCGTGAAGCCGCCGCCGCAGCCGATCTCGACCGCGCCGGCCGACTGCCCGACCCAACGCTGCAGTTCGGCATCCAGAACCTGCCGGTGCAGGGCGCCGGCGCCTACACCTTCAGCGCCGACTCGACGACCATGCGCTTCGTCGGAGTCAGTCAACAAATCCCGTCGACTTCGGCGCTGAACGCGCAACGCAGTGCCGCGCTGGCCGGATCCCTGCTGGCGCGTGCCGACCGCCGTGAGGCTGCGTTCGGCGCGCGACAGGCCGCGGCGACAGCGTGGGTCGAGCTGTGGGCGGCGCAGCGTGCCGACGCGCTGCTGGCCGATCTGTCGACGCAGGCCGTGCTGGCGGTCGATGCCGCGCAGGCACGGCTGGCCGGCGCCCGCGCGGGCGCGGCCGACGTGCTCGCCGCACGCGCGCAGGCCGCCGAAATCGACAACCGGCGCGACGCCATCGCCGCCGATGCGAACCGTGCGCGCGCCGCGCTGGCGCGCTGGGTCGGCACCGCGCGCGCCGACGCGGCGCTGGGTGCAGCGCCCGACTTCGCGCAGTTGCCGGCGCCCGAGGCGACGCTTCTGGACGCGGTTGACTCGCAGGCACCGCTGCTCACGTGGGAGCCGCGCGTCGACGCTGCGCGCGCCGCGCTGAGCACGGCGCGGGCGACGCTGTCACCCGACTGGAGCGTCAGCGCGAGCTATGGCGTGCGCGCGCCGGGGCTGCCGTCGATGGCCTCGGTGCAGGTTGGCGTTCGCCTTCCGCTGTTCGCGCGCCACCGCGAGGACGCCGACGTCGATGCGCGCGCCGCCGAACTGCAGGCGCTGCAGCAGCAGCGCGACGATGCGCGCCGCGCGCAACGCGCTAGGGTGGCGCAGGCCATCGCCGACTGGAGCGGCTGGAACGCGCAGGTTAGGCGCGACCAAAACACCTTGCTCGCGCTGGCGCACGACCGCACGCGCACCGCGCTTGCCGCGTACGCCGGCGGTGCCTCGCTGCAGACTTGGCTCGACGCTGACAACGCCGAAATCAAGACCCGCCTGGTCTACGTCGACGCGCTGGCAGCACGCGCGCGCGCCTGGGTCGACCTCGCCTACCTGCTTCCTGGGGAACAGCCATGAAACGTTACATACCTGCGCTCGCCGCTGCCGCGCTTGCCGTGGCAGCCGCCGTCGCTGGCTACTGGGCCGGAACCCAGCGCACGCCTCAGCCGGACGCCGGCGCATCCGCGCCGACGCCGGCGCGCAAGGTACTGTACTGGTACGACCCTATGGCGCCCGACAAGCACTTCGACCACGGCGGTGCGTCGCCGCTGATGCCGAGCATGAATCTGGTGCCGAAGTACGCCGATGCAGCCGCCGAGGGCGGCGCGCCCACGGTGCGCATCGACCCGCGGGTGCAGCAGAACCTGGGGCTGCGCACCGCGGTCGTGCGGATCGCCGCACTGGCGCCGACCTTGCGTGCCCCGGCCATCGCCGCCTGGGATCGGCGCCGCTCGCAGGTGGTCAGCGCGCGCACCGCCGGCGTGCTCAGCCGGCTGTACGTGCGCGCACCGTTCGACCGCGTTCGCGCCGGCCAGCCGCTGGCCGTGCTCGACGCGCCGCAATGGGCATCGGCGATCGCGGAGGCGCGCGCGCTCGAACACGCGCAGT
>JAJZEB010000107.1 GCA_021805805.1 Pseudomonadota bacterium
GAATTTCTGCAGGGATTGCCAACCGCGCAGAACAAAACAGCGAAGCCCGCTCGTGGCGGGCTTCGCGAACTTCTCGATTCTTTGGTCGGGGCGAGAGGATTCGAACCTCCGACCCCCTGCACCCCATGCAGGTGCGCTACCAGGCTGCGCTACGCCCCGACGACCAAGCTGCAAACTATAACACAGCGTCGTCAACGCTCAGGAGCTCGCGAAGGCTGATCAGCTCGGCGCGTAGGTCCGCGCGTGCTGCCGGCGCCCATTGCGCCGGCTCGCCCGCCGGCAATGCGCTGATCGGTGCTTCTTCCTCGACATGCGCCGGCGCGGCGATTCCCGGCCCCTGGGTCAAACGTGCGCGCGCACCGTGGATGGTGAATCCCTGGTCGTAGAGCAACTCGCGGATGCGCCGGATCAGCAGCACTTCGTGGTGCTGGTAGTAGCGCCGGTTGCCGCGCCGCTTCATCGGCCGCAGCTGGCTGAACTCCTGCTCCCAGTAACGCAGCACGTGCGCCTTGACTCCGCACAGCTCACTGACTTCACCGATGGTGAAGTAGCGCTTGGACGGAATCGGCGGCAGTTCCGAAGTCGAAGTCATGATGGAGGCGCAAGCGGCGGGATTCAACCGACGAGCAGCGTGGTCTGCAACTGTTCCTTGAACTTCTGGCTCGGGTGGAAGGTGACCACCCGTCGGGCCTCGATCGGAATCACCTCGCCGGTGCGCGGATTGCGCCCGGGACGCTGCGCCTTGTCGCGCAGCTGGAAGTTGCCGAAATTCGACAGCTTGACGTCCTGCCCCGAGGCCAGGGTATCGCGGATCAGTTCGAAGAATGCATCGACCATGTCCTTCGACTCGCGCTTGTTCAAACCGATGCGCTCGTACAGCAGCTCGGCCAGCTCGGCCTTGGTCAGGCTCGGCGTCTGCAGACTCGTGACCAGCTTGTCCATGGATCGTCTCCGTTGTCGACGCGCCTCAATGGCGCAGTTCCGCGCCGAGCTCGCGCCGCAGCGCCTCGACGACTCCGCTGCACGCCGCCTCGGCCTGCACGTCGGTCAGGGTATCGTCGGCTTGCAGGGTGAGGCGCAGGCCAAGGCTCTTGCGCGTGGCGTCGTCGCGCAGCTCGAACAGGTCGAAGATGACGGTATCGCGCACGATGGCGCAGCGCGGATCGTCCTGCACGCTGCGTGCGACGACGTCGAGCAGCGCTGCGGCCTGAACTCCGGAGCCGAGCACCAGCGCGAGGTCGCGCGACATCGCCGGTGTGCGCGGCACTGCGCGCGGCTGCGGCAGCGCCTGACGCTGCAGTGCGGCCGCGTCGATCTCGAACAGCAGCGGCGCCTGCGCCAGACCGTACTGCTGCATCCAGCGCGGATGCAACTCGCCGAGCACGCCGACTGCGCAGTCGTCGAGCAGCACGCGGGCGCTGCGTCCCGGATGCAGCGCCGGGTGCGCTGCGACCTCGAAGCGCAAGGTGCCGCAGCCGGCGCACAGCGCCTCGACGTCGCCCTTGACATCGAAAAAGTCGACCGGGCGCTCGGGGGCGCCCCAGCCGACCGGCCACACCGACCCGTACGCGACCCCCGCAACACGCATCGGCTGGCGCACGCCGCCGGGACCGTCGGCGTCGGCCTCGCGCGTCGCATCGCGCATGAACACGCGTCCGACCTCGAACAACCGTACCCGGCGCGCTTTGTGCGCCAGGTTCGCGCGCAGAGTCTGCAGCAGGCCGCCGAACAGGGTGCTGCGCATCACCGAGGCCTGCGCGGCGATCGGATTGAGCAAGGCGATCGGCGCGGTGTTTCCGGCCAGGTCCGACTCCCACTGCGGTTCGGCGAAGGAGAAGTTGATCGTCTCCTGATAGCCGCGCGCGGCCGCCAGTTCGCGCAACGCGTGCGCGCTGCGCCAGCCCTCGCGCGCCGGCAGCGGCGACAGCGCGGCACGCGGCGGGAGCGCCGGGATCCTGGCGTAGCCGTGGATACGTGCGACCTCTTCGATCAGGTCTTCTTCGATCTCCAGGTCGAAGCGCCAGCTCGGCGGCGTGACGACGAAGCCGCCGTCGTCGGCGCGTGCCTCCAGCCCGAGGCGCGCGAAGATCTCGGCCATCCGCGCGGCGCCGATCGGCAAGCCGACGACCTGTTCGCAGCGCGCCACGCGCATGCGCACCGGCGCGCGTTGTGGCAGGCCGGTGCGCGTGTCGTGCACCGGCCCGGCATCGCCGCCGCAGATCTGCACGATCAGCCCGCTGATGTACTCCAGGTGCTCGACGGTGCTGGCCGCATCGACGCCGCGTTCGAAACGCGCTGCCGCGTCGGTGCTGAAATTGAATCCGCGCGCACGGCCACGAATCGCGTCGGGCCACCAGAATGCTGCCTCGACGAACACATTGCGCGTCTGCAGGGTCACCGCGGTGGCCTCGCCGCCCATGATCCCGGCCAGCGACTCCAGGCCGCGGGCGTCGGCGATCACGCCGACCGATTCGTCGACGGCAACGGTCTGGCCGTTGAGCAGCTCGAGCGTCTCGCCGCTGCGTCCCCAGCGCACGTCCAGGCCGCCTTCGATGCGGTCCAGATCGAAGACGTGGGTCGGGCGCCCGAGCTCGAGCATGACGTAGTTCGAAATATCGACCAGCGCCGAGATGCTGCGCTGGCCGGAACGCTCGAGCCTTGCCCGCATCCACGCCGGCGTGACCGCACGCGCGTCGACGCCGCGGATCACGCGCCCGGAAAAGCGCCCGCACAGGTCGGGCGCGCTCACGCGCACCGGAAGGTGCGCGTCGCTGGTCACCGTCGGCGCCGCCATGCGCGGCGCGCGCAGCGGCGCACCGGTGACCGCTGCCAGCTCGCGCGCGATGCCGTACACGCTCAGGCAGTGGCCCAGGTTGGGCGTGAGCTTGATCGTGAACACGGCTTCGTCCAGCGCAAGCGCGCGGCGCAGGTCGTCTCCGGGGCGCAGCGCGTCGTCGAGCGCAAGCAGCCCCGAGTGATCGGCCGACAACCCGAGCTCGCGGGCCGAGCACAGCATGCCGTGCGAGGCGACGCCGCGCATCACGGCCTGGCCGATGTGCAGCGGCTCGGCGTCCTCGCCCGGCGGCGGCAGCACGGCGCCGACGCGCGCGCACGGCACGGTCATGCCCACGGCCACGTTGGGCGCGCCGCAGACGATCTGCAACGGCGCATCGTCGCCGACATCGACCTGGCACACGCGCAGGCGGTCGGCGTTGGGGTGCGGCTGCACGTCGCGCACCCGCGCCACGACGACGCCGCTGCACGGCGGCGCGGCGGTGCGCATGTCCTCGACCTCGAGGCCTGCCATCGTCAGGCTGTCGGCGATCTGCGTGCTGCTGAGGTCCGGGTCGCAGAAGGCGCGCAGCCAGGATTCGGGTACTTGCATGGGTGTGGGGGGAGGCTTGATGCCGGATCAGGCGGCGTTGAACTGTTCGAGGAAACGCAAGTCGCCGGCGTAGAACTGGCGCAGGTCGCCAATTCCGTAACGCAGCATGGTCAGGCGCTCGATGCCGGAGCCGAAGGCGAAGCCGATGTGGCGCTGCGGGTCCAGCCCGAAGTTGCGCACCACGTTCGGGTGGACCTGGCCGGCGCCGGAAATCTCCAGCCAGCGCCCGCGCAACGGACCGCTGTCGAACATCATGTCGATCTCGGCCGATGGTTCGGTGAACGGGAAATACGACGGCCGGAAGCGCAGCGCGATGTCGTCGCGCTCGAAGAACGCATGCAGGAACGCTGTGTAGACGCCCTTCAGGTCTGCCATCGACACGCTGTCGCCGATCCACAGCCCTTCGAACTGATGGAACATCGGCGAGTGCGTCGCGTCGCTGTCGACTCGGTAGGTCCGCCCCGGAGCGATGACGCGGATCTCCGGCATCGCTTCGGCGCCTGCGTGGCGCGCAGCGTGCGCGCGCGCATGTCGGACCTGCATCGGCGAGGTATGCGTGCGCAGCAGCAACGGTTGGCCGTGCGCGTCCTTCAGGTCGACATAGAAGGTGTCCTGCATCGAACGCGCAGGGTGGTTGCGCGGTGAGTTCAGCGCGGTGAAATTGGTCCAGTCATCCTCGATCTCGGGGCCGTCGGCGACCTCGAATCCGATCGAGCGGAAAATCGCCTCGATGCGCATCCACGAGCGTGCCACCGGATGCACGCCGCCGGCGCGCTGGCCGCGCCCGGGCAGCGTGACGTCGATCGCCTGCGCGGCCAGGCGTTGGCGCAGGTCGGCGTCGGCCAGCGCATCGCGGCGCGCCTGCAGCGCGCGTTCGACGGCCTGCTTGGCCAGGTTGATCTGCGCCCCGCGTTCGCGCCTGGCGTCGGCGTCGAGCGCGCCCAGGCTTTTCATCAACGCCGTCAAGGCGCCCGATTTGCCCAGGTAGCGGGCCTTGGCGTTCTCGAGATCGGCGGGTTGGTCGACCGCGGCGAAATCGGCTTGCGCGCGCTCGACCAGATCTTGCAGTTCGTTCATCGCAGCATCAGCGGGACAAAAAAGGCCCGGAAGACCAGGCCTGTCGGACGAGCGGGCGGCGCGCCCCGGGAAGGCCGCGCCGCACGAGGACTCAGGCCAGGCTGGCCTTCACCTGCTCGACGATCTTGCCGAACGCGGCAGCGTCGTTGACTGCCATTTCGGCCAGAACCTTGCGGTCGATCTCGATCGACGCCTTCTTCAGGCCGTTCATGAACACGCTGTAGCTCAGGCCGCATTCGCGCACCGCGGCGTTGATGCGGGTGATCCACAGCGCGCGGAACTCGCGCTTCTTGGCCCGGCGGTCGCGGTACGCGTACTGCCCGGCTTTCATCACCGCTTCCTTGGCGATGCGGAAGACGTTCTTGCGGCGGCCGCGGAATCCCTTGGCCTGATCGAGGACCTTCTTGTGACGGGCGCGTGCCGTCACACCACGTTTGACGCGGGGCATCTGTTCACTCCTTCATGAATGGGGACGATCGAGCCAGCGGCTCAGGCAAACGGCATCATCTGGGCGATATGGCCCATGTTCGTCGCGTGGACCTCGACGGCCCCGCGCAGATGACGCTTGTTCTTCGTCGTCTTCTTCGTCAGGATGTGGCGCTTGAACGCCTGGCCGCGCTTGACGCTTCCGCCAGGACGCACACGAAAGCGCTTGGCTGCGCTTTTCTTGGTCTTCATCTTGGGCATGGTTTGCTCCATGAATGTTGATGACATGCGCGCAGGCGGTCGCGTTCGGCGACACTTGGGCCTGCGCCCACTTGTGATCGGCAGCAGAACCCGTGCGGGTCCCACTGCCGTGGCCGCCGCCACCCGGACTTGTTCCCGGTGGCGTGCGGATTGCTGCCCGCGGCCGAATCGGCCGCGTCAATGCTCACTTCTTGCGTTTCGGCGCCAGCACCATGATCATCTGCCGGCCTTCGAGCTTGGGCATCTGCTCGACCTGGCCGTGCTCCTGCAGGTCGTCGCGCACCCGCTCGAGCAGACGCATGCCGATGTCCTGGTGGGTGATTTCGCGGCCCCGGAAGCGCAGGGAAACCTTGGCTTTGTCCCCATCGTCGAGAAAACGCTTCAGATTGCGCAGCTTGATCTGATAGTCGCCTTCGTCGGTCCCGGGGCGGAACTTGACTTCCTTGATCTGGATCTGCTTTTGCTTGAGCTTCGCCTCGTGCGTGCGCTTCTGCTCCTGGTACTTGAACTTGCCATAGTCCATCAGGCGGCAGACCGGAGGGCTCGCAGTCGGCGCGATTTCCACCAGATCGACATTGAGCTCTTCGGCACGGCGCAACGCCTCGCCGATCGAGACAACGCCGATCGGCTCGTTGGCGGGCCCACTCAGGCGAACTTCCGCGACATTGATCTCTCGGTTGAGGCGATGCGCCCTTTTCTCCGGGGCGTTGCGGCTCTGCAGGGTAGTAGCGATGGTTGCAACCTTTCGATTCTGAAAACGACTGCGTGCTCCGGCTAGCGCAACTCTGCCAGGTCTTGCATTGCCTTCGCGGAAAACTCGGCCAGCGTGAGCACACCCAGGTCTTTGTTGCCGCGCGCCCGCACGGCCACGGCCTGTGCTGCGCGTTCCTTCTCGCCGACCACGAGCAGGTAAGGAATTTTCTGCAACGAGTGTTCCCGGATTTTATAGGTGATCTTTTCGTTGCGCAAATCGGACTCGACTCTAAGGCCTTGTTTTTTCAGCTCTTGTGTCACTTCCGCTGCGTAGCCCGCGGTTTCGTCCGTGATGTTCAGCACCATCGCTTGCACCGGAGCGAGCCACAATGGCATGGCACCGGCATGGTGCTCGATCAGCACGCCGATGAAACGCTCCATCGAACCGACGATCGCGCGGTGCAGCATCACCGGGCGCACCCGCGTCGAATGCTCGTCGACATACGACGCGTCCAGGCGCTCCGGCATCATGAAGTCGACCTGCATGGTCCCGACCTGCCAGGCGCGGCCGATCGAATCCTTCATGTGGTATTCGATCTTCGGCCCGTAGAACGCGCCCTCGCCGGGCAGCTCGATCCAGCGCACGCCGCAACAGCGCAGCGCCGCACGCAGCGCCTCCTCGGCCCGATCCCAGATCGCATCGTCGCCGATGCGCTTGTCCGGGCGCAGCGCGATCTTCAACTCGATGTCGCTGAAGTCGAAATCGGCGTACACCTTCATCGCCTGGCGATGGAACTCCGTGACCTCCGACTCGATCTGCTCCGGGGTGCAGAAGATGTGGCCGTCGTCCTGAGTGAAACCGCGCACCCGCAACAGGCCATGGAGCCCTCCGGACGGTTCGTTGCGGTGACACGCGCCGAATTCGCCGTAGCGGATCGGAAGGTCACGGTAGCTGCGCAGGCCGGCGTTGAAGATCTGGACATGACCAGGACAATTCATCGGTTTGATCGCGTACTCGCGCTTCTCCGATTCGGTAAAGAACATGTTCTCCTGGTAATTATCCCAGTGGCCCGAACGCTTCCAGAGGCTGACGTCGAGCACTTGCGGTGCGCGCACCTCCTGGTATCCGCTGGCACGGTAGACGCCGCGGATGTACTGTTCGACCGCCTGCCACAGCTGCCAGCCGCGCGGGTGCCAGAAGGCCAGGCCCGGCGCTTCATCCTGGAAATGGAACAGGTCGAGTTCCTTGCCCAGCCGACGATGGTCACGGCGCTCGGCCTCTTCCAGCCGTTGCAGGTAGGCCGCCTGGTCCTCCTTGCGCGCCCACGCGGTCCCGTAGATGCGCTGCAATTGCGCATTGCGGTGGTCTCCGCGCCAATACGCGCCCGCGACCTTGGTCAGCTTGAACACCCGCAGCCGCCCGGTCGACGGGACGTGCGGCCCGCGGCACAGATCGGTGAACGCGCCTTCGGTGTACAGCGACACATCCTCGCCGGCCGGGATGGCACCGATGATCTCGGCCTTGTAGTCCTCGCCCAGGCTTCGGAAATAGGCAATCGCCTCGTCGCGCGGCAGTACCTTCCGGGTCACAGGCTCGTCGCGCGCGGCCAGTTCTCCCATGCGCAGCTCGATCGCAGCCAGATCTTCGGGCGTGAAAGGGCGCTTGTAAGCGAAATCGTAATAAAACCCGTTCTCGATCACCGGTCCGATCGTGACCTGCGCGTCGGGAAACAGGTCCTTGACCGCGTACGCCAGCAGGTGCGCGGTCGAATGCCGGATGATGTCGAGCCCTTCGGCTTCCTTGTCGGTGACGATGCTGACGTTCGCGTCGGCATCGACGCGGTGACTGAGGTCGACCAGGCGGCCGTCGACCCGCGCCGCGAGCGCAGCCTTGGCCAGACCGGGCCCGATCGACGCGGCGATCTCGGCCACCGTCAGCGCCTCGTGGTAGGCACGCCGGGAACCGTCGGGAAGAGTGATGTGCAGCATGTTTCGACTCGGAGGACGCCAGACACCCGCAGCACGCGCCGCCGACACCACGCACGCAGCGCAACGGGATCCAGCAAGCTCGGGAGCACTCGGGAGCAACCGCTAAGTCTATCAGCATTGCCTTGTTGACCCAGCGTGGGGGATGCCGCGCCGCGGGCCGCGGCGCCGCGGCGGGCTTGATCCAGCCCATGGCCGCCGATTGGCCGCGCGCCAAGAATGATCCGTGGGCCCCCCCCCTAGTATGCAATCGAAGGAGATGGCAATGAAAACGACGATGAAACGGCGCCATGCACTCGTGCTGGTCGGCGCCGCGCTGCTCAGCGGTGCCGCGCTGGCCGCAGGAGGCGGTGGTGCGGGCGGCGGTGGCGGTGGTGGTGCGGGCGGCGGTGGTGCGGGTGGTGGTGGTGCGGGCGGCGGTGCCGGCGCGGGCGGGCCAGGCAGTGCCGGCCCCGGCGCGCAAGGCCCGGGCCCCGCGATGAACCAGCAACAGGAGCAGACACGGACGCGTACGCGCGAGCAGGACCAGACCAGGGATCAGACCAGGGATCAGACCAGGGATCAGACCAGGGATCAGACCAGGGACCGGACCCAGGATCCAACCCAGGACCAGACGCGTGATCGGACCCAGGACCAGACCCGCGACCGGATCCAGGATCCGACCCAGGATCAGACCCGCGACCGGATCCAGGATCCGACTCAGGACCAGACCCGCGACCGACTCCAGGATCCGACTCAGGACCAGACCCGCGACCGGAT
>JAJZEB010000108.1 GCA_021805805.1 Pseudomonadota bacterium
TCGCGCAAGGCCAGGGCACCCGCGGCGCGCGCCGCAGCGTCGGTGGAAGCCGCCGGCGCGGCGGCCGCCGCGCCGGCGGACGGCGCAGCGCGCCATACCGAGTGGGACTTCGGCGCCTTGCCCGAACTGCTCGAGATCCGCCGTGGCGGCGCCACCCTGGTCGGCTTCCCCGGGCTGGTCGACCGCGGCGACCACGTCGAACTCGACGTGTTCGACACCCCGGAGGCGGCGCAGCAGGTGCACCGTGCCGGGTTGCGCCGGCTGTTCGCGCTGCAGCTGCGCGAGCCGCTGAAGGCGGCGCAGAAGAACCTGCCCGGGCTGCAGGCCGCGGCCATGCTGTACATGCCGCTGGGCAGCGCCGAGGCGCTGCAGCGCCAGGTCATCGACGCCGCGCTCGACCTGGCCTTCCTCGCCGAGCCGCTGCCGGCCGACGCCGCGGCGTTCCAGGCGCGGCTGGCCGAGGGGCGGCCGCGGCTGCAGCTGCTGGCAGCCGAAATGGCGCGGCTGGCCTCGACCATCCTCGGCGAATGGGCCGCGGCGACGCGCAAGCTGGCCGCGTTCAAGAGCCACGCCGCGCTGCACGCCGACATCACCGCGCAGCTGCAGGCGCTGCTGCCGCCGCGTTTCATGCTCGAGGTGCCGCCGACCGCGCGCGCGCACCTGCCGCGCTACCTGAAGGCGGTGCAGCTGCGGCTGGACAAGTTCCGCGCCGACCCGGCGCGCGACGCCCAGCGCCAGGCCGAGATGGCGCCGCTGCTGGCGCGACTCAGGCGCGAACTGGCCGCCGGCGCGGCGGACGCGCGGCTGCTGGAATTGCGCTGGATGCTCGAGGAATTGCGCGTGGCGCTGTTCGCGCAGGAGTTGCGCACCCCGGCGCCGGTATCGGTCAAGCGCGTCGAGCGCGCCTGGAGTCAATGGAAGGCCTGAAACCATGCAACCCACCCCCGCTTCGCCGGCCGCCGCCGGCCCCCTGCACGACCTGCGCGTGCTCGAGCTCGGCAGCCTGATCGCCGGCCCGTTCGCCGCCCGGCTGCTGGCCGAGTACGGCGCCGACGTGGTCAAGGTCGAGCCGCCGGCGCGTCCGGGCCATGCCGGCGGCGACCCGCTGCGCGGCTGGCGCATGCTGCACCACGGCACCTCGCTGTGGTGGGCCGCGCAGGCGCGCAACAAGCGCTGCATCACGCTCGACCTGAAGGCACCGGCCGGCCGCGACATCGTGCTGCAGCTGGCGCGGCGGGCCGACGTGGTGGTCGAGAACATGCGCCCGGGCGTGCTCGAGAAGCTGGGCCTGGGCTGGGACGCGCTGCACGCGGCCAACCCCAGCCTGGTGATGGTGCGCATCTCCGGCTTCGGCCAGACCGGTCCGCTGCACCGCCAGCCCGGCTTCGGCGCCATCGCCGAGGCCATCGGCGGCATGCGCTACGTCACCGGCGACCCCGAGCTGCCGCCGATGCGGGCCAACCTGTCGCTGGGCGACTCGATCGCCGCGCTGCACGCGGTGGCCGGCGCGCTGGCCGCGCTGCGCCACCGCGACGCCACCGGCGGGCGCTGGGACGGCAGCCGCGGCGGCGAGGGCCAGGTGGTCGACGTGGCGCTGACCGAAGCGGTGTTCAACCTGATGGAGAGCACGCTGATGGAATACAGCGTCGGCGGCCTCGTGCGCGAGCGCAGCGGCACGTCGATCCCGGGAATCGTGCCGTCGAACGTCTACCGCAGCCGCGGCGGCGAGTGGGTACAGATCTCGGGCAACGGCGACGCCATCTTCCAGCGCCTGATGCACGCCATCGGTCGCGACGACCTGGCCGCCGACTCCGGGCTGGCGCACAACCAGGGCCGGGTGCTGCGCGCCGCCGAGATCGACGCCGCGATCCAGCAATGGGCCGGCGCGCGCGACGCCGCGGCCATCGCCCAGGCCATGCGCGACGCCGACGTGCCGGCCAGCCGCATCCACAGCATCGCCGACATCGTCGCCGATGCGCAGTTCCAGGCCCGCGGCATGATCGAGCCGCACCAGCTGGCCGACGGCACCGCGGTGCAGTTGCCGGGCATCGTGCCGCGCTTCTCCGCGACGCCGGCGCGCACGCGCTGGCTCGGCCCGGAGCTGGGCGCGCACAACGACGCCGTGCTGGCCGAGCTGGGGCTGGATGGCGCGCAGATCGCCGCGCTGCGCGATGACGGCGTGATCTGACGCACGCAGCGGGCCGCGGCCCGCTGCGGCGGCTCAGCGCTTGATCGCGCGGTGGCCGATGTCGTGGCGGAACTGCATGCCGTCGAACGCGATCTGGCGCACGCCGTCGTAGGCGCGGGTCTGCGCCATGCGCACCGAGTCGCCGAGCGCGGTCACCGCGAGCACGCGGCCGCCGCTGCTGCGCAGCACGCCGTCGTCCAGCCGGGTGCCGGCGTGGAACACGCGCAGGTCGTCGTCGGGCTTGACGCCGATCTGGATCGCATCGCCCAGACGCGGCGCTTCCGGATAGCCGGGAGCGGCCATGACCACGGCCAGCGCGGTGCGGCGGTCCCACTGCAGTTCGACGCGGTCGAGCTCGCCGTCGAGCGCGGCGTCGAGCACCTCGACCAGGTCGCTCTTCAGTCGCATCAGGATCGGCTGCGTCTCCGGGTCGCCGAGCCGGCAGTTGAACTCCAGCGTCCTGGCGTGGCCGTGGGCGTCGATCATCAGCCCGGCGTACAGGAAGCCGGAGAACGGGTGGCCCTCGGCGGCCATCGCCTGCACGGTCGGGTTGATGATCTCGCGCATCACCCGCGCGTGCACTTCGGGTGTCACCACCGGCGCCGGCGAGTACGCGCCCATGCCGCCGGTGTTCGGCCCCTGGTCGCCGTCGCGCAGCCGCTTGTGGTCCTGGCTGGACGCCAGCGGCAGCACGTGGCGGCCGTCGACCAGCACGATGAAGCTGGCTTCCTCGCCGTCGAGGAAGTCCTCGATGACCACGCGTGCGCCGTCGCTGCCGTGCTGCACGCCGTAGACGTTGGACTCGAGCATGTCGCGCACCGCGGCGTGCGCCTGCTCCACGGTCTGCGCCACCACCACGCCCTTGCCGGCGGCCAGGCCGTCGGCCTTGACCACCAGCGGAGCGCCGTGGGCGTCGATGTAGGCATGCGCCTGCTGCGCGTCGGCGAAGGTGCGGTGCTGCGCGGTCGGGATGCGGTTGCGTTCCATGAACGCCTTGGCGAAAGCCTTCGAGCTCTCGAGCTGCGCGGCGGCGCGCGTCGGCCCCCAGATGCGCAGCCGGCGCGCGCGGAACGCGTCGACCACGCCTGCGGCCAGCGGCGCCTCGGGTCCGACCACCGTCAGGTGGATGTCCTCGCGCACGCAGAAGTCGGCCAGCTGATCGATGTCGGTGAGCGCCAAATTCTCGACCCGCGGTTCGGTGGCGGTGCCGCCGTTGCCGGGTGCGACGAAGACCTTCTTCACCCTGGGCGATTGCGCCAGCTTCCAGGCCAGCGCGTGTTCGCGGCCGCCGGAGCCGATGACGAGCAGTTTCATGATGGTCAGGGCAGGATCGCGTTGTGGTCGACGCGCTGCACGTCGTCGAGGTCCTCGAGCATGTCGATGAGCCGCTGCATGCGCTCGGCGTCGTCGGCGCCGAGTTCGACTTCGACGTCGGGCTTCATGCCGATTTCGGCGAATTCGGGCTTGAGCCCGGCCGACTCCAGCGCGGCGCGCACGGATCCGAAATCGGCCGCATCGCACAGCACCTCGATCGATCCGTCGTCGAGCGTGGCGACGTCGTCGGCGCCGGCGTCGAGCGCAGCCTCCATGACCTTGTCCTCGCTGGTGCCGGGCGCGAACAGGAACTGGCCGCAGTGCTTGAACTGGAACGCCACCGAGCCTTCGGTGCCGAGGTTGCCGCCGCACTTCGACAGTGCGTGGCGCACTTCGGCCACGGTGCGCACCCGGTTGTCGGTCATGCAGTCGATGATCAGCGCGGCGCCTCCGGGGCCGTAGCCCTCGTAGCGGATTTCCTCGTAGTGCGCGCCTTCGAGGTTGCCGGTGCCGCGGTCGATCGCGCGCTTGAGGTTGTCGGCCGGCATATTGGCCTCGCGCGCCTTGTCCAGCGCCAGGCGCAGCCGCGGGTTGGCGTTGGCATCGCCGCCGCCGAGCTTGGCCGCGACGGTGACTTCGCGGATGATCTTGGTCCAGACCTTGCCGCGCTTTTCGTCCTGACGGCCTTTGCGGTGCTGGATGTTGGCCCATTTGGAATGGCCGGCCATAACGGGGTCTCGCTTTCCGGCGCGCTGCGCGCCTGTGGTGTCGTGGAGAAATGCCTGGCGCGCGCCGCTGCGGCGCACGTGGCGAGGGGCGCACGGCATTTTACGTCCGCGGCGCGCGGCGCCGACCGCGTGCCGGCGCGGCCGATGCGCCGTCTCTTGCGCGACAATAGGGGTTTTCTCCAAACCCGCGAGCAGTCCGCGCATGCAAGTCCCGGATCCCACCGCCACCAAGCCTTCGAATTTCCTGCGCCAGATCATCGAGTCGGACCTGGCCTCGGGGAGCCTCGACGGCCGCCGCTACGCCGGCGTTCCCGGCGATGCTCGGCAGCTGGCCGACGCGCCGCCCGATGCGGCGCGCATCCGCACCCGTTTCCCGCCCGAGCCGAACGGCTACCTGCACATCGGCCATGCCAAGAGCATCTGCCTGAACTTCGGCCTGGCGCGCGACTACGGCGGTGTCTGCCACCTGCGGCTCGACGACACCAACCCGGAGAAGGAAGACGAGGAATACGTGCAGGCGATCCGCGACGCGGTACGCTGGCTCGGCTTCGACTGGGTTGCAGCGGGCGTCAGCCACGAGTACTTCGCCAGCGACTATTTCGACATCATGTACCGCGCTGCGTGCGCGCTGATCGAGGCCGGGCTGGCGTACGTCGACGAGCAGAGCGCCGACGCCATGCGCCGCAACCGCGGCACGCTGACAGAGCCCGGCGTCGACAGCCCGTGGCGCGCGCGCCCGGCGGCCGAGAGCATGCAGCGCTTCGCCGAGATGCGCGAAGGCCGCCACGCCGAAGGCAGCATGGTGCTGCGGGCCAGGATCGACATGGCATCGCCGAACATCAATCTGCGAGACCCAACGATCTACCGGATCAAGTTCGCCGAGCACCACCGCACCGGGAACCGCTGGTGCATCTACCCGATGTATACCTTTGCGCATCCGATCGAGGACGCGCTCGAGCGCATCACCCACAGCATCTGCACCCTGGAGTTCGAGGACCAGCGCCCGTTCTACGACTGGCTGCTCGGCCGCCTGGCCGACCTCGGCGTGGTCGCGAGGCCGTTGCCGCACCAGTACGAGTTCGCGCGGCTGAACCTCAGCTACGTGGTCACCAGCAAGCGCAAGCTGGCGCAACTGGTCGCCGAGGGGCGCGTGGCCGGCTGGGACGATCCGCGTCTGCCGACCATCGCCGGCTTGCGCCGGCGCGGCTACACGGCCGGGTCGTTGCGCCTGTTCGCCGAGCGCATCGGGGTGTCGAAGTCCGACGCCTGGATCGACTACGCGACCCTCGAGGGCGCGCTGCGCGACGACCTCGACCCGCGCGCCGCGCGCGCGATGGCGGTGCTGGACCCGCTCAAGCTGGTGCTGGTCAACTGGGACGAAGTGGCGGGCGCCTCCGGACTGGAGGACTGCAGCGCGCCGGTGCATCCGCACCAGCCCGAGCGAGGCAGGCGGCAATTCAAGCTCGGCCGCGAATTGTGGATCGAGCGCAGCGACTACGCCGAACAGCCGCCGAAGGGCTTTTTCCGCCTGTTCCCCGGAAACCGCGTGCGGTTGAAGTACGGCTACGTGGTCGAGTGCGTCGGCGCGCGGCACGACGCCGACGGCACGCCGCTCGAGGTGCATGCGCGGGTGCTGCCGGACACCAGGAGCGGTACCCCGGGAGCCGATGCGGTGAAGGTCAAGGGCGTCATCACCTGGGTCGGCGCAGCCGACGCGGTGGCGGCCGAGTTCAGGCTGTACGACCGCCTGTTCGTCGATGCGCAGCCCGACGCGGGCGGCCGCGACTTCCTGGCCAGCCTGAACCCGCACAGTCTGCGCGTTGCGCGTGGCTGGATCGAACCCGATGCGACGCGCGCCGAGCCGGGCACCAGTTTCCAGTTCGAGCGCCATGGCTATTTCGTCGCCGATGCGAGCGACCACACGGCCGCAGCGCCGGTGTTCAACCGCACGACTGCGCTGCGCAGCGCAGTCTGAGCCGGGCGCGATGCGGTCGACTCCGACGACCCCACGGCCGCGTTTCGGCCCTACGCTGACGGCGCTTCCCGATTGTGCCGGCGATGTCGCCGCTGCAACGCGGCAACACTTGTGCGCGCAAGGCTTCTGCCTGCTCGACGCCGAAGACCTCGGCGCGCTGTGCGCGCTGCCGGCCGACGCCATGGCCGCGGCGCTGCCGAGTTGGGACGCACTGCCGGCCGACGCTTATCTGAAGGACGGCGGCCACTACCGGCGTCGCCGCCATGCCAGTTTCGTCCTCGAGCCCACGGCAGGCGGCGCGCTGCTGATGCAGGCGCCGCACCGCGCACACTTCCAGCCGCTGACCTACAACGCGCTGCACGGCGGTCTGGTGCGCTGGTACGAGCCGATCGACGAGGCGGTGCTCGCGCTGCCCGCGTGGCGCGCGCTGCTCGCCGGGCTCGGCACGCAGCTGGCGCGGCTGCGCGGCGTGTCGCGCTGGTTCGTCGAGGCGCACCAGTTCCGCATCGACACCAGCGACGGCGTCGGCCGTCCGACGCCCGAGGGTGCGCACCGCGACGGGGTCGACTTCGTCGCCGTGCTGCTGATGCAGCGCCATGCGATCCGCGGCGGCGAAAGCCGGGTGTTCGAGCTCGACGGCGCGCGCGGCGTGCGCTTCACGCTCGAACAGGCAGGCAGCGTGCTGCTGCTCGACGATACCCGGGTGATGCACGAAACGACTCCGATCGTGCCGTTGGACGACTCCCGACCGGGCTGGCGCGATACCCTGGTGCTGACGTTCCGAGCCGGCGGCTTCCTCGATCCGCCCGGCTGATCCGCCAACGCTTGCGCGCAGTCAGCCAGGCATAAGCCGGCGCGGCTTATGCTAGATGGGCAGAAGGCGCAGCAACGCCCCGAGCTCGTCCAAGGAGACCCGCATGAGCCACAGCATCCCCGCCACCCTGATCGCCGGAGACGGCATCGGCCCCGAAATCATGGACGCCACGCTGGCGGTGCTCGACGCATTGCAGGCGCCGTTCAGCTGGGATGCGCAGGTCGCCGGCCTGGGCGGCGTGAAGTCCGCCGGCGATCCATTGCCGCCGGCCACCCTCGACAGCATCCGGCGCACCCGGCTGGCGCTGAAAGGTCCGCTGGAGACGCCGTCGGGAGGCGGCTACCGCTCGTCGAACGTACGCCTGCGCGAGGAGTTCAAGCTGTTCGCCAACATGCGTCCGGCGCGCACCATGATCCCGGGCGGGCGCTTCGACAACATCGACCTGCTGGTCTTCCGCGAGAACGTCGAAGGCCTGTACATGGGCTACGAGCACTACATCCCGATCGAGGACGATCCGCACGCGGTGGCCATCGCCACCGGGGTCAACACCCGGCAGGGCTCGCGCCACATCCTCGACTACGCCTTCCGCACCGCGATCGCGCTGGGGCGCAAGAAGATGACGGTGGTGCACAAGGCCAACATCATGAAAGCGCTGACCGGGATCTTCCTCGAGACCGCGTACCAGATGCACAAGGAGAAGTACGCCGACCGCATCGCGCTCGACGACGTCATCGTCGACGCCTGCTGCATGAAGCTGGTGACCAATCCGTGGCAGTTCGACGCACTGGTCACGACCAACCTGTTCGGCGACATCCTGTCCGACCTGACCGCAGGGCTGGTCGGCGGACTGGGCATGGCGCCGGGGGCCAACATCGGCCAGGACGCAGCGATCTTCGAGGCCGTGCACGGCTCGGCGCCCGATATCGCCGGGCGCGGAATCGCCAACCCGACCGCACTGATGCTGGCCGCCGCGCTGATGCTCGACCATGTCGCCGAGCATGACAAGGCGCAGCGCCTGCGCGCGGCGATCAGCGACACGCTGAACAAGGATCAGGTGCGCACCGGCGACCTCGGCGGCAGCGCCAGCACCGAGGCGTTCACGAAGGCGGTGATCGCCCGGCTGTGACGCGCGTTCCGGCGTCACTCGACCTTGTTGAGGCGGAAGACGGCGAATTCATCCTCGTAGTGGATCGGCGGCACGGGTTCGCTGCTGAGGTA
This sequence comes from Pseudomonadota bacterium, assembly GCA_021805805.1. Classification (GTDB taxonomy): domain Bacteria; phylum Pseudomonadota; class Gammaproteobacteria; order Burkholderiales; family Burkholderiaceae_C; genus Thiomonas_A. The sequence goes on from JAJZEB010000108.1 coordinate 8,238, forward strand.
CTCGGGGTTCTCGCAGCCGCCGTACGCGTGGCATAACGCGTGTCCGGGAAGCTCGATCCCGCCCTCTTCGGACAAGGGCTCGTAGGCGTACAGCGTATTGACCAGCTGGCCGGTCGCCTTGCTGCGGATCTCGATGTGCGCGTAGCCGAGGTTGCGCGGGGACTGGCGCGCATCGTCGGCATCCGCGGTGCCGCAGCGAATCGCGAAGCTGCTTTCCCGCGCCTCCAGTGTCGCGCACCTCCAGCCGAACGGCTGGCCGAACGCGTAGCGTTGCGCGACCTCGGGGGCCATCTCCACCTCGTAGACGACCGTGCCATGCGCACAT
>JAJZEB010000109.1 GCA_021805805.1 Pseudomonadota bacterium
CGCAGCGTTCGGCGGCTACAAGCAGTCGGGAATCGGTCGCGAAACCCACAAGATGATGCTCGACCACTACCAGCAGACCAAGAACCTGCTCGTCAGCTACAGCGAAAGCAAGCTCGGCTTCTTCTGACCCGCCATGGCTGCCACCGCTCCCGCGCAGGTGGTCGCCACCGCAGCCGCCCTGGAATTGATCGGGCGGCTGCGGGCGACCCACGGCGATCTGATGTTCCACCAGTCCGGCGGCTGCTGTGACGGCAGCGCGCCGATGTGCTACCAGGCCGGCGAATTCATGACCGGCGACGCCGACCGCCTGCTCGGCGACATCGGCGGCGCGCCGTTCTACATCAGCGCGGCGCAGTTCGAGTACTGGAAGCACACCCAGCTGATCATCGACGTGGTCGACGGGCGCGGCGGCATGTTCTCGCTCGAGGGCCCGACCGGCAAGCGCTTCCTGACCCGCTCGCGGCTGTACGAGGACGCCGAGTGGGCCGCTTTGCAGGCCGCGGGCCGCGTCTGACCCCGTTTTCCGACCACCTTCTTGCACGAGGAGAAAAAACCGATCACAGCACCGTTCGCAAATTCGACCGGAACCCGTACCCGATGCGTCCTGCGGCGCGAAGCTCGCCCAGCCGCCGACCGGGTCCATGCACAGCAAGCTTGGTTTCCCAACTAGGAGACAACATGAAACGACAGAACCACCGTTTCGCCCGCTACGCGCGACATGCTGCCTTGTCCGCGCTCGGGCTGGCAGCTGCCGGCACCGCGCTGGCCGCCAACTATCCCACGGTCACGCAGCAGCGGCTCAACGATGCCGCGCACAGCACCGAGTGGCTGACCTACTACCACTCGTACGGCGGCGAGAGCTATTCGCCGGCGAAGCAGATCGACACGGCCAACGCCAAGAATCTCAAAATGGTCTGGTCGTACAAATTCCCGGCCGACCTGACCCAGGGCTTCGAAGCCACTCCGATCGTCAACGGCGACTATCTGTACGTCACGGTGCCGAAGGACGGTGTCTACGCCTTCGACGCCACCACCGGCAAGAAGCTGTGGAACTACACCCCGACGCTGTCGCCGCTGTCGTTCAAGACCGTCTGCTGCGACGTGGTCAACCGCGGCGTCGCGCTGTACGGCAACCGCTTGTTCGTCGCCATGCTCAGCGGCCAGGTCGCAGCGCTCGACGCGCAATCCGGCAAGGTCGACTGGAAGAAGCAACTCGTCGACCCGGGAATCGGCTACGCCTTCACGGTGGCTCCGCTGGCAGTCGACGGCAAGGTCATCGTCGGCAATTCCGGCGGTGAATACGGCGCCCGCGGCTTCATCGAAGCGCTCGACACCAAGACCGGCGACGTCGCCTGGAAGCGCTACACCATCCCGTCGCCCAAGGAACCCGGAGGCAACACCTGGCCGAAGGGCATGTACCTGCACGGCGGCGGCGCGACCTGGATCACCGGGACCTACGATCCCGAACGCAAGCTGCTGTACTGGGGCGTCGGCAACCCCGGCCCGTGGCTCGCCGAACTGCGTCCTGGCAACAACCTGTACAGCGACTCGCTGCTGGCGATGAAAGTCGGCACCGGCAAGATCGACTGGCACTTCCAGTACACCCCGCACGACAGCTGGGACTACGACGGCGTCAACACCGCGATCCAGGCCAAGATCAAGTATCACGGCAAGGACTACAACGCGCTGATCCACGCCGATCGCAATGGCTACTTCATCGCCATCGATCAGGACACCGGCAAGATGATCTATGCCAAGCCCTTCGTCAAGGCGACCTCGGTGCTCGGCTACACCAAGGATGGCGTGGCGATCCTCAACAAGGCCAAGTATCCGACGGTCGGCAAGACCATCAAGACCTGCCCCGAGTTCCTCGGCGGCAAGAACTGGTGGTCGATGTCGTATGACCCGGTGACCCACATCGCCGTGATCCCGACGCTGCACGCCTGCGGCAGCTACAACGGCAGCAAGGTCAGCTACATGCAGGGTCTGCCGTACCTCGGCGAAGGCTTCGGCATCGTTCCGGAACCCGGAAGCAAGGGCTACGGCGAGGTGCAGGCGATCAACGTCAACACCGGCAAGAGGGTCTGGGGCCACTGGAGCAAGATGCCGTGGAACGGCGGCGTCGCGACGACGGCCGGCGGCATTGCCTTCTCCGGTTCGCTGGGCGGTCATCTCTACGCCTTCGACACCGCCACCGGCAAGGTGCTGTGGAAGAGCCCGCAACTGGCCAGCGGCATCGTCGCGCAGCCGTCGGTGTTCGAAGTCGGCGGCAAGGAGTACGTCGCGATCCTGGCCGGCTACGGCGGCGCCAACCCGATCTGGGGTGGACCGATGGCCAAGATGACCAAGAGCGTTCCGCGCGGCGGCACCCTGTACGTGTTCGCGCTGTAAGCGTCGCACGGTCGGGTAGACAGCCCGGCCGGCGCGCCCGAGATGGCGCGCCGGCCGGAACACCGCAGCGCTGCAACCGACCCCAAACGATTTTCCATTCCAGGCAGGTCCATGATGAAGTACCGCAATCTCACGCTGGCGGCAGCCGTCGCGCTCGGCGCCGCTACCGCGCAAGGCCATGAAATCCGCTTGTGCGTTTTCCCGCACAGCCCGACCCGCGCGGTCGACACCGCAGTCGCGCGCGCGGTCTTCGACCACCTCGCGTTGCCCTATCGCGTCGTCGACCTCGACGGCACCATCGGCAACGGTGCGCTGCCGCAGGCCAAGCTCGTGAAGCTGCTCGCAAACAAATGCGACGTGTTCGCCGGCGTGCCGACTGCGGACGACGCGCAACATGCATCGCCATTGCGGTCGTCGCGCGCGTACGCATCGGCCGACTTCGTCGAGTTCGGCCTGCCCGGCGTCGCCGCCGACGGCACCGTCGCGGTGGCCTATCGCACGCCGGCGCAGCTGATCGCGGCCGAGGCCAAGGTACCGAACTTCGACGTCGAGAACACGCCTGCGGCGGTGATCGACGCCGTCGTCGACCACCGCGCGACGCGCGGCATCGCCTGGTATCCAAGCCTGCTCGCCTACCAGCAGGAACACGCCGGGACGCGTTTCACGGTCACTCCGGTGCACTCCAGGCTGTCGCACTGGGATCTGCACTTCGTCGCCGCGCCGCGCCAGGGCGCGCTGCTCGAGCGTGTGTCGCGCGCACTGGGCGCGCTGCAGCGCAGCGGCAGACTGCAACGCCTGAACGCGCCGCTGGCGCCGCACCGCACCAGCTGGCAGGTCGGCGCCGTAGCGACCTCGGCGGACGCGCCGAACCCGGCGCAGCGCGGCTGGAAAATCGTGCGGGTTTCGGCGACGCCGACAGCGCAGTTCGCGGCCGATCAGGTCGGTCCGGGACGCAAGGTCTACGCCGCCGAGTGCGCCAAGTGCCATGGCGACAAGATGCAGGGGCGCACCGCGCCCGCATTGGTCGGACCCGGATTCGCGCCGTCGAGCAACTCGACCATGACCGTCGGCGGCATCTACCAGTACGTGACCACCAACATGCCGGCCGACAAGCCGGGGCTGCTCAAGCCGGTGCAGTACGTCGACGTCATGGCGTTCCTGCTGCGCGCCAACGGCTACGCGCCTTCGGGCAAGCCGATGACCGCGCAAGCCGCCGGCAACGATTCGTCGCAGTTCGACTCCTTCGTCAAATGAAGCATCCACGCCGCTCCCTGATCGCGCTGCTGGTGGCGGCGGCGGCTCCGGCTGCGGCCGCGAGCCCCGCCCACGCCGCAGCGCCCCATGCGCCCGCGCCAGCGGCCTCGACGCCGCAGGTGCTGCCGACGGTCGTCGTGCAGGGCCTGAGCTACGGCCACGGCGCGCTGCCGTCGGCGGTCACCGTGCTCGGCCGCCGCGCGCTGACCGAAGGCCAGCCGCAGATCAACCTGTCGGAAACGCTGAACCGGGTTCCGGGACTGATCGTCAACAACCGCCAGGACTACGCGCAGGACATGCAAATGTCGATCCGCGGCTTCGGCGCCGACTCTCCGTTCGGCGTGCAGGACCTGCGCCTGGTGCTCGACGGAATTCCGCTGACCATGCCCGACGGCCAGGCGCAGTCGCAGGTCATCGACATGCCGATGCTCGGCGGCGTCAAGGTCATCAAGGGCCCGTTCGTCGCGCTGTACGGCAACGCCGCCGGAGGTGTGCTCGAGGCCTGGACACGCCCCGCGCCGCGCCGTCCCGAGGCGACGCTGAGCAACTGGTTCGGCGCCTGGGGAACGCGGCAGACGGTGCTCAGCGGCGGCGCGCGCAGCGGCGCCTGGAGCGGCGTGGCCGGGCTGACCGACATGCGCACCGGCGGCTGGCGCGAGCACAGCCAGGCCACCCGACAGCAGTTCAACGCCGTGCTGCGGCGCGACGACGGCGGCAGCGACCGCTACAGCGTGGTGGTCAACGCCTTGAACCAGGACGCGCAGGACCCTGCCGGGCTGACCCGCGCCGAGCTGGAGCAGAACCCCCGGGGCGTCGCTCCGGCGATCCTCAGCTACGACACGCGCAAGACCGCGCGCAATCGCCAGATCGGCGTTTCGTGGCACCACCGCTTCGACGCCGCCGATGCGATGCAGCTGGCGCTGTACGACGGCACCCGGCGGGTGGTGCAGTTCCTTCCGTTCAGCGGCAATTTCGGCACTTCGGCCGGAGGCGTCGTCGACTTGCGCGACGCGTTCGGCGGCGCGCGCGCGCAGTTCACCCATGCCGGCGAGCTCGCCGCGCGACCGTACCGACTCGCCGCCGGATTCGACTACGGACGCGAGAACGAATGGCGCAAGGGCTGGATCAACAACCTGGGGACCCAGGGAGGCCTGCGCAACGACCAATACAACACGGTCGACAATTTCGCCCAGTTCGTCCAGGCGCACTGGCAGCTCGGCCACGGTGTCGAGCTCAGCGGCGGGGTTCGGCACGACCAGGTCCGCTTCGGCTCGAACACCGCGAGCGACGCGCCGTTCGACGCCGGCAGCAGCGGCGGCGCGCACTACGCGAGCACCGACCCGGTGGTCGGCGTGCTGTGGCGCATCGCCCCGGGCCAGCGCATCTACGCCGATTACGGCCACGGCTTCGTCACGCCGACCGCCTACCAGCTGGCGTATCGACCGGACGGCCAGCCCGGGCTGAATTTCGCGCTGCAACCGATGCATCTGCGCAGCGCCGAAGTCGGCTGGCGCGGCCGCGCCGGCGCGCTGCGCGTCGATGCTGCGCTGTACCACGTCGACACCGACAACCAGATCGTCGTCTACAAATCGATCGGTGGCCGCACGACCTACGTCAACGCCGGCAACACCCGGCGCTCGGGCCTCGATCTGGGTCTGCACGCGCGGCTTCCGGCCGACCTGCACGCGCGACTCGCGTACAGCCTGATCGACGTCCAGTTCGTCGGCGGACCCTACGCCGGCCACGCCATGCCCGGAGTTCCGCGCCAGCAGCTCGACAGTGCCTTGAGCTGGCGGCCGCGCGCGATGCCGGGGCTGTACGCCACGCTCGACTGGCAGCTGCGCAGCCAGGTCTGGGTCGACGCGCCCAACAGCGCCGCGGCGCAGGGCTGGGGCGTGCTGAACGCGTCGCTGGGTACCCGCCAGCACGCCGGACGCTGGACGCTGCACGAGTACCTGCGGGTCGACAACCTGCTCGACCGCCAGTACGTCGGCGCAGTCGTCATTGCCGATTCCCAGGGCCGCTATTACGAGGCTGCTCCGGGGCGCAACGCCGGTGTCGGAATCGAACTGACACGGGGGTTCTGATCATGCGACGCGTCGTCAAGGCAGTCCTGCTCGGCATGTTCGCCGTTCCCGCGTGGGGCGGCGTCGCGGCCGGGCACGCCGCCGACCCCTGGCGCTGGTTCGTCTCGCCACCGGCGCGCGCCGCCTCGCCGGCCTTGAGGCGACGCGCCGCAGCGGGCGACACCCAGGCGCAAATCGAGCTCGCGCGTCAATGCCAGGCACGGCACCGCGGCAGCTGCACGGTACTGTGGCTGACCGAGGCCAACACCCGCGGCGACGCCGTCGCGCAATACCTGCTCGGAATGGTGTACGTGCGCGGCGACGGCATCACGCAGGACTTGCAGCAGGGGGCGTACTTTCTCGGCAAGGCCGCTGCGCAGCACGAGGTGCACGCCGAGTACAGGCTGGGCCTGATGCTGTCGGAGGCGGACTTCACCGACCCGCGCGACGGCTCGATTCCGGACGAGCTGCGCCGCGGCGAGCGGCTGCTGCGCGCCGCGGCAACTGCGGGCTACGCGCCGGCGCAGTACCGCATGGGCGTGCTGTGCGCGCGCCTTGAATCGGACTGCGCGTCGCAGTCGCAGGCCTGGCTGCAGCGTGCTGCCGCGCATGGGCAGATCGCCGCCGCGTACATGGTCGCGAAGCAGGATGCGCGGCGTGGCGACGCCGCCGCGGCGCGCGCCGGCGCCCAGCTCGTATTGCGTCTGGCTCCGGCGGGCTCGTCGTACGCGGGCGAAGCGCGCGCGATGCTGCAGCGCCTGCCCGCAGCGAACTGACACGACCACAGCGCAGCCGCCATGACGCGATCTCCGCTCGTACGCCGCCTGGGCACCGCACTGGTCGCCGGCAGTCTGATCGCCACCGCCGCATGGGGCCTGGCGCGGCCGGCCTGCGCGCAGCCGCCTGCGCCGCAGGCGGCCAGCGCGCGCCTGGCCGGCCGCCTGCCGGATGCCGCCTCCACCGCCGCAGTACCGGCGCCCGCACCGTCGGTGGCGCCGACGTCCGCTGCGCCCGCCACCAAGGGCACCAACCCGTACGGCCTGCCGCAGCTGTGGCGCGAAGGCGATGGCGTGACCCGCGCCGTGCTGCTCGGGTTGCTCGCGCTGAGCCTGGCGAGCTGGTACGTGATCATCTCCAAGCTGGTCGAGCAAGGCTTGGTCGCGCGCCAGGCCCGGCACGTGGCGGCACGCTTCTGGCAAGCCGCCGACGTGACGGCTGCGACGGCCGAGCTTGCCGAGGCAAGCCCGTTCCGCCAGGTTGCCGCGGCTGCACTGCACGCGCAAGAGCGACACCAGGGGCTGCACGCGGGCGTCGACTTCGCCGACTGGATCGACATCTGCCTGGCGCGCGCGGTCGAGCGCGCGCAGCGGCGCATGTCGTCGGGCCTGAGTCTGCTCGCCACGGTCGGTTCGACCAGCCCGTTCATCGGCCTGTTCGGAACCGTGTGGGGCATCTACCATGCGCTGACCGCCATCGCGCTGAGCGGGCAGGCCAGCATCGACCATGTCGCCGGCCCGGTCGGCTCGGCGCTGATCATGACCGCGCTGGGCCTCGCCACTGCCGTTCCGGCGGTGCTCGGCTACAACGCGCTGCTCAGACGGCATGCGATGCTGCTGGGCGAGCTGCGCGATTTCGCCGGCGAGCTGCACAGCGTCATGCTGTCTCTGCGCGCCCCGGGCTGACGGCACGGACCCGGCGGCGGACATGGCGCTTCATCTGCCCGGGCCAGCAGCCGACGGCGACGCACAGCCGCTGGCGGGAATCAACACCACGCCGCTGGTCGACGTGATGCTGGTGCTGCTGATCATTTTCCTGATCACGGTCCCGGTGATGCGTGCGCCGGACCGCGTCGCGCTGCCGCGGCAAGCCGCCGCGCCCCGCCACGCGCGGCGCGACGACGTGATCATCAGCGTCACCCGCGGTGGCCGGCTGTACTGGGGCGACACCGCGCTCTCCGGCTTGCCGGCGCTGCGCCGGCGGCTCGCGGCGCAACGCGCAGCCGGTGCGCACGCGCGGGTGCAGATCAGCGCCGACCGCGCGGCCGATTTCGCCGCGGTGAACCAGGTGATCGAAGCCTGCGACGCCGCCGGGATCGCCACGCTGGGCTTCACCACGCGCGCACCGCAGCGCTGAGCGTGGCCACGGCGATGCGCACACGCCGGCGACTGATGCGCTGGGCAGCTCCCGCCGAGGACGGCGTGGCCGCTCCCGAGGTCAACACCACGCCGTTGATCGACGTCATGCTGGTGTTGCTGGTCATGCTCATCATCACCATTCCGCTGCGACTCGACGTGATCGACGTGGCCGCGCCGAGCGGCCTCGCATCGAAGCCTGCGGTCATGGTCGAGGTCCGCGTCGGCCCTGGTCGGCAGCTGCGCTGGAACGGTGCCGCGGTGCGCTCGACACGCCAGCTGCAACGCCTGCTGGCCGCAGTGGCAAGCGACGGCGACCGGGTCCAGTTGCAGATCCGTGCCGACCCGCACGCGCGCTATGGCGCGTTCGCCGCGGTGCTCGCGATGGCCCAGCGCGCCGGAGTCACCCAGCTGGGCATCGTCGAGCCCGCGGGAGCGCCGCAGTGACCACGGCCGGCGCGCGCGCGGCGTGGCCCGCCCTGCTGCCGCTTCGACGCCGCGTCGCCGTCGTCCTGGTCGTCGCCCTGCTGCACGCGACGCTGCTGTGGGTGCTGGCCTCGGCCACCCGGGCGCGCGTGCCGCCGCCGGCGCCGCGCCCTGTGCTGCTGCGCATCGTGCACGCACCGCCCGCGCGGCGGCCGCCGCCGACTCCGCCCCGGCCGCCGCGACCGCGCCCGT
>JAJZEB010000110.1 GCA_021805805.1 Pseudomonadota bacterium
CGATGCGCGCGCCGGCGCCGACATACGCGGCGTCGTCGGCGCCGATTCCGGTGCCGGCGCCGGTCTGCACCAGAACCTGATGGCCGTGGTGGACCAGTTCGCGCACGGCGTCGGGGGTCATCCCGACGCGGTATTCGTGTACTTTGATTTCCTTCGGAACTCCGATGAGCATGATGGACTCCTGGGGTTTGCACATTGCGGATGATGAAAATTGTGCGATGCGCGCAACGAAATCGGCTTGCAAGTTCGATCGGTGAAACCCCTTGTTAAAGCAATATTGCGGCGTTTATGCTCATGTTTTTTCGACAGGGTTGCGCGTTATCCGCGCGGAGGCCGAAATGCTTGATCTGGACGCGCACGATCGCGCGATCCTCAACCTGCTGCAGCGCGACGGGCGCATGCCCAACGCGCAACTGGCCGACGCCGTGGGGTTGTCGGCGTCGGCGTGCCTGCGGCGGGTGCAGCGCCTCGAGCGCGACGGGGTCATCGCGCGCTATGTCGCGCTGCTCGAGCCGAGCGCGCTCGGGCGTGCCAGCACGGTGTTCATCGAGGTCACGCTCGACAGCCAGCGCGAGGAGGTGCTGGTCGCGTTCGAGAAGGCCGCCGCGGCGTGCCGGGACATTCTCGAATGCCACCTGATGGCCGGCGACTTCGACTATCTGCTGCGTGCCGCGGTCGACGGTCCGCAGGACTACGAGCGATTGCACAAGCAGGAGTTGTCGCGGTTGCCTCACGTGGTCCGCATCAAGAGCGGCTTCGCGCTGCGCACCGTGGTCAAGCGCACCGACTATCCGCTGTGACCCGCAAGCGCGCCAGTCGCGCTTGCCGACGAGACCCGCTTCTGCCCCCGGTTCCTGTCGGGGGCGGTTTCAGACAAGCCCGGAGCGCGCGAATACCAGGCGCTTGGCCTGATCGAGCGCCAGCGCGAAGCCGGCCACGAGCAGCAGCAACGTGCCGATCAGCCCCGGCGGCAGGCCCGCCATCAGGGTCGACGTGCCGGCGAGCGCGGCGACCAGCAGCACGTCGGCGACGCTCGCGGCGGCCAGCGCCAGCCCGGGAGCGAAGGCGCCGAGGCGGCCGTCGTCGCGCAGCACGTGCACGTTGGCCTGGGTCGTGAACACCAGCAGCAGGAACACCACGGTCTGCATCTGCGCGGCGTCGAGCCCGAAGCGTGCGCGCGTCCAGGCGTAAACGGACAGCGAAAAAAGCAGCGAGACCACGGCCAGCAGGCAGGCCGCGCCCACCAGTTGCCCGACGCGCCAGCGTTGCGGGCGCGCCGCCGGCCGCACGCGGTCGACCGCGATGCTCATGGTGACGAAATCGTTGGCGAACAGCAGCAGAACGATCAGCCGCGCCGAAATCACGAAACCGCCGGTGAGCCAAAGCCCGGCAGTGAGGAAGACCACGATCTCCAGGGTCTTCACCACTTTGTTGAGCACGTAGGTCAGCATCCGACGGTGCACCTCGCGGCCGGCCGCGACGACGCTCAGCACGCCCGCCAGTCCGGCGTCGGTGAGCACCACGCCGGCGGCCGCCTTGGCCACGTCGGTGGCGCTGGCCACTGCGATGCCGAGCTCGGCCTGGCGCAGTGCCGGGGCGTCGTTGACTCCGTCGCCGGTCATTCCTGTGACGTGTCCGTCGCGCTGCAGTGCGCGCACGATGGCGTGCTTGTCCTGCGGCAGTACGCGGGCGAAGATGTCGCAGTCCTCGGGATGCTGCAGATGTTCGGCATCGGCGGTGCACACGCGCGTGCCCAGGCCGATGCGCGCGCCGATGGCGCGCGCGGTGGGCAGCGCGTCTCCGGTGGCCATGCTCACGCGCACTCCGAGCTGGCGCAGCCGGGCAATCAGTTGCGCGGCATCCGGTCGCGGCGGATCGGCCAGACCGACGAAGCCGAGCAGGCGCAGGCTGCCTTGCGGCCCTGCCGCCACCGCCAGCACGCGTGCGCCCGCGGTGGCGAGTTCCTGCTCCGCCTGCTCGGCCAGCGCGCGCTGCGTGGCGTCCGCCGAGCAGCGTTCGAGCACGGCTGCGCGAGCTCCTTTCAGCGCGTGCCAGTCCCGGCCGTCGATCGTGTACACGCCTTCGCTCAGGCGCGTGGTCGGGTCGAAGGGATGGAAGGCGCTGCGCGGCGCGTCCTCCGGCGCAGCGCCGCTGCGCTGGCGCCACGCGGCCAGCACGGCCAGATCCAGCGGGTCCTGCGTCGCAGCGTCGCTGGCCAGCGACGCTGTGCGCAGCAATTCGGCTTCCGTCACGCCGTCGAGCGCCTTGCACGCCGCCAGGCCGAGCGCGTTCAGCGTCAGCGTTCCGGTCTTGTCCGACAGCAACGTGTCCATCGCTGCGGCTTCCTCCACCGCCGGCAGCCGGGTCACCAGAACGCCCCGATGCGCCAGGCGCGACGCGGCCACTGCGGTGGCCAGCGTATAGGTGGCCGGAAGCGCGACCGGAACCGAGGCCACCAGCAGCATCAGCGCGAACACCAGGGTGTCGCCCAGCGGCAGTGCGTGGCGCAGCGCGTAGGCGATGACCAGCAGGACGAGCACCACGTCGAAGGCGACCAGGCGCTTGACGATGGAAAAGATGGTCCGCTGCATGTGGCTGGGTGCCGCGGAGCTGCGCACCAGTTCGGCCGTGCGCCCGAAGTAGGTCCGTGCTCCGGTCGCCGTCACCTCGCCGCTGGCCTCGCCCTGGCGCACGATCGACCCGGTATAGGCCGGCTGGCCGGCGGCGGCGTCGACCGCCAGCGATTCCCCGGTGAGCGCAGACTGGTCGAGCGCGACGCCGCCGTCGAACAGCGCCAGGTCGGCGGGTACGATGTCGCCGGCGCGCAGGTGCACCACGTCGCCGGGCACCAGTTGCGCGGCCGGAACGCGGCTCCAGGCGCCGTCGCGCAGCACGCGCGCGTTGACCTGCAGTTGCCGCCGCAGCAGCGCCAGCGCATCGCTGGCGCGGCGCTCCTGCACGTAGGCCACCACCGCGTTGAAGCCGAGCAGGAAGGCGATGACCAGGGCTTCCTGCCCGCGGTGCAGCAACAGCTGCAGCGCGATCACCGTTTCGAGCATCCACGGCACGGGTCCCCACAGCTTGCCGAGCAACTGCAGCCACCAGGCAGTTCCCGCCGGCTCGATCGCGTTCGGTCCGAAGCGCACTGCACGCCGCTGCGCCTCGGCGCTGGCGAGCCCGGTCGAACGATCGGTCGGATCCTGGCCGGCCTGGGCCGGCGTTGCCGGAGTACGTGCGGCGGGCATCGGCGGTCAGACTTGTCGTTCCCGGTCGAGCGGGTCGATCAGTTCCGGCGTGTCGCGCCGCGCGTTGCCGACCGCGCGGTCGACGTCCCAGGCCTGCAGCGCATCGTCGGGCGCGGCGCCGAGCAGGTCGTGCAGGGATTCGGCGCGTGCGGCCGGATCGAGCCAGCGCTGCCACGCGGCCTCGTCGGGCAGGATCACCGGCATGCGTTCGTGCAGCGGGCGCATCCAGGCGCCGGCAGCGGTGGTCAGCACGGTGAAGGTCTGCAGCGGCAGTTGCCCGGCGCGGCTCCAGTGCTCCCACAGCCCGGCCAGCGCCAGCAGGCGACCGTCGCGGCGGCTGATGAACAGCGGCTGCTTGCCGTCGTCGCGCAGCTGCCATTCGTAGAATCCGTCGGCCGGCACGATGCAGCGTCGCGCCTTGTACGCGGCGCGGAACGACGGTTTGTCGGCCACCGTTTCGGCGCGCGCGTTGATCAGCCGCGCGCCGATCGCCGCGTCGCCGGCCCACGACGGCACCAGGCCCCAGCGCAGCAGGTCGATGCGCCGCTGGCCGTCGACCACGCGCAGCACCGGCGCGACCTGCAGCGGCGCGATGTTGTAGCGCGCCGGCCACTGCAGGTCGTCGGCCGCGGCCGCGAACTGATCGCGCAGGCGCTCGGGCGGGCTGCGCAGGACGTAACGACCACACATCGCGAGAAGCTCGGCTGGATGGCAACGGTACACAGCATAAGCCCGGCTTGGTTTCGCGCCCAGTGAGTTTGAGCAGGCGCCGCGGTTGTCGCCGCGAGATGCCTGCTCGGTGCGTAGATACTGTATATTTACACAGTCTTCAAGCCGCCTGTGTGCCTCGATGTCCGCCGCCGCCCCTCTCGTTCTGCCCGATGCGCTGGCCGCCGTGGTCTGGCGCGGCAGCGCCTGCGGCGGGCTCGGCGCGCCCAGCCGCGGCGCGCAGCCCAGCGGCTGGGCGGCGCTCGACGCCGAACTGCCCGGGGGCGGCTGGCCGCCAGGGGCGCTGAGCGAAATCCTCAGCCCGCGCCCGGCGCTGCTCGAGTGGCGGTTGCTCGGCCCGGCGCTGCGCGGCGTGGCCGCGCGCGGCGCCAGCGTGCTGCTGATCGGCGCGCCGCAGCCGCCGTACCTGCCGGGCCTGCGCCAGTGCGGCATCGAGCCGGCGCAACTGCTCCGGGTGCAGGCGCAGACCGTGGCCGAGCGGCTGTGGGTCGCCGAACAGGTGCTGGACGCCGCCGGCGCGGTGCTGCTGTGGCTGCCGCAGGCGCAGGCGGCGCAGCTGCGCCGCCTGCACGCGCGCGCCGCCGGCAGCGAGGCCTTGCTGTTCGCGCTGCGTCCGCTGGGCGCGCGCGCCGAGAGCTCGCCGGCGCCGTTGCGCGTGCTGGCGCAACCCGGCGCCGATTGGGCGCTGCAGCTGCAGGTGTTCAAGCGCCGCGGCGCGCCGCAGCCGCAGCCGCTGAGCCTGCACGCGCCGCCGGCCGCGCTCGACGCGGTGCTGCCGCCGCGGCTGCGGCCGGCGGCGGCGCCGCGTCCGGAGATGGACCATGCTGTGGTGCGCATTGCGCCTGCCGTGGCTTGAGGCCGCCGCCGGCACCGAGGCCTGCGCCGTGGCGCTGTGGGCGCTGCGCTTCACGCCGCGGGTGACGCTGTGCGACGAGGCCGTGCTGCTGGAGGTCGCGGCCAGCGTGCGGCTGTTCGGTGGCGCCGCCGCGCTGCGCGCGCGCATCGCGCGCGAGGCCGCCGAACAGGGGCTCGCCGCGCCGGGCTGGGGGCGCAGCGCGTTGGCCGCGCTGGGGCGTGCGCGCGGCGGCGCGCACGCGCTCGACGCGCTGCCGCTGCACGCGTTGAGCGCGGCGCGCGCGCATCTGGACACCCTCGAGCAGCTCGGTTGCCGCAGCTGGGGCGACTTGCGCCGGTTGCCGCGCGACGGCCTGGCGCGGCGCTTCGGCCAGGCGCTGCTCGATGCGCTGGACGCGGCCTACGGCGCGCGCGCCGAGGCCCACGCCTGGTACGGCGCCGGCGAGGCGTTCGACGCCGCGCTCGAGCTGCCGGCGCGCAGCGACGATGCCGCGCTGCTGCAGCGCGGTGCGGCGCAACTGCTGCAGCAGCTCGGCGCCTGGCTGCGCGTGCGCGCCGGCGGCGTCGACGGCTGCACCCTGCATTGCGGCGACGACGTGCTGCCGGTGCGCTGCGCGCGGCCCACGCGCGACATCGCGCAACTGCAGCGGCTGCTCGACGAGCAGCTGGCACGGCTGCGGCTGCGCGCCCCGGTCGAGCAGCTGCGGCTGCAGGCACAGCCGGTGCCGGACTGGCGGCCGCCGTCGAGCACCTTGTGGCGCGATGCCGCGCAACAGGGCGCCGAGCTGGAGCGTGCGCTCGAGCGCGTGGTCGCGCGGCTGGGCGTGCCCAGCGTGCAGCGCGCGCAGCTGCGCGCCGACCACCGCCCCGAAGCGGTGCAGCGCTGGCTGCCGGCGCTGCAGCCGCTGGCGGCCGCGGCGCCGCTGCCGCGGCTGCCGCAGCCGACTTTCCTGCTCGACGCGCCGTTGCGCCTGGCGCAGCGCGGCGAGGTGCCGCTGTACGACGGCGAACTGCGCCTGCTGCTCGGCCCCCAGCGCATCGAGGCCGGCTGGTGGGACCGCGACGGCGAGGCCACGCGCCACGTCGCGCGCGACTACTGGATCGCGCACAGCGCGCGCGCCGGCGTGCTGTGGGTGTTCCAGAGTCGCGGCGCCGACGCCGCCTGGTATCTGCACGGCGTGTTCGCCTGAACCGGGGTACGGCGATGGGCGAGGCGTTGCCGGGCTATGCCGAGCTGTTCTGCCGCTCGAACTTCAGTTTCCTGCAGGCCGCCAGCCATCCGGAGGAGCTGGTCGCGCGCGCGGCCGAGCTCGGCTATGCGGCGCTGGCGCTGTGCGACGACGCCTCGCTGGCCGGCATCGTGCGCGCGCACCAGGCCGCGCGCAGCGCCGGGTTGCCGCTGCTGGTCGGCGCCAGTTTCGTGCTCGACGACTTCGGCACCCTGGTCGTGCTGGCCTGCGGCGAGCACGGCTACGGCAACCTGAGCCAGTTGATCACCCGCGCCCGGCGCGCCGCGCCCAAGGGCCGCTACCGGCTCGCGCGCGACGCCATCGACGGCGCCGCGCTGGCCGACTGCGTGGTGCTGGCCAGTCTGTCGCGGCAGCTCGACGACGCCCAGCTGCTCGCGCAGGCGCGCTGGCTGCTGCGTCATTTCAGCGGCCGCTGCTGGCTCGCGGTCGAGCTGCAGCGCCAGCTCGACGACGCGCAGTGGCTGGCGCGCATGCGCGCGCTGCAGCGCGCCAGCGCGCTGCCGCTGGTGGCCTGCGGCAATGTGCGCATGCACCGCCGCGCGCGCCAGCCGCTGCTCGACACCCTGTGCGCGATCCGCCTCGGGCGGCCGCTGGCCGACTGCGGCCTGGCGCTGGCGGCCAACGCCGAGGCGCATCTGCGCAGCCGCCTGCGGCTGGCCATGCTCTATCCGCGCGACCTGCTCGAGGCCACGCTGGAGGTGGCGCAGCGCTGCCGCTTCTCGCTCGACGCCTTGCGCTACGCCTACCCGTCGGAAGTCGTTCCGGCCGGGCACACGCCCGATTCGTGGCTGCGCCAGCGGGTGCGCGACGGCGCCGCGCGGCGCTGGCCGCACGGCGTCGCCGCCGCGGTGCAGCGACTGATCGAGCACGAGCTGGCGCTGATCGCCGAGCTCGGCTACGCGCATTACTTCCTGACCGTCGACGACATCGTCGCCTTCGCCCGCGGCCGCGGCATCCTGTGCCAGGGGCGCGGCTCGGCGGCCAACAGCGTGGTCTGCTACTGCCTGGGCATCACCGAGGTCGACCCGGCGCGCATGCAGGTGCTGTTCGAGCGCTTCATCAGCCGCGAGCGCCGCGAGCCGCCGGACATCGACGTCGACTTCGAGCACGAGCGCCGCGAGGAGGTGATCCAGTACCTGTACGCCAAGTACGGGCGCGAGCGCGCCGCGCTGACCGCCGCGGTCATCACCTACCGGCCGCGCAGCGCGATCCGCGACGTCGGTCGCGCGCTGGGCTTCGAGGCCGAGGTGGTCGAGCGGCTGGCGCGCAACGTGCAGTGGTGGGACGGGCGGGCGATCGCGGCGCAGCGCCTGCGCGAGGTCGGCCTCGACCCCGACGCACTGGCCGTGCGCCAGTGGATGGCGCTGGTGCGCCAGCTGCTGGGCTTTCCGCGCCATCTCTCGCAGCACAGCGGCGGCTTCGTGCTCAGCGACGGCGCGCTGTCGCGGCTGGTGCCGATCGAGAACGCGGCGATGCCCGAACGCACCGTGATCCAGTGGGACAAGGACGACCTCGACGCCATGGGCATGCTGAAGGTCGACGTGCTGGCGCTGGGCATGCTCAGCGCGCTGCGCCGCGCGCTGGCGCTGATCGGCCCCGGCTTCGCGCTGGCCGACGTGCCGGCCGAGGACGCGGCGACCTACGCCATGCTGTCGCGCGCCGATTCGGTCGGCGTGTTCCAGGTCGAGAGCCGTGCCCAGCAGGGCATGCTGCCGCGGCTGCAGCCGCGCTGCTTCTACGACCTGGTGATCGAGGTGGCGATCGTGCGCCCGGGGCCGATCCAGGGCGGCATGGTGCATCCGTACCTGCGCCGGCGCCAGGGGCTGGAGCCGGTCAGCTACCCCAGCGAGGCGCTGCGCACGGCGCTGCAGCGCACCCTGGGCGTTCCGGTGTTCCAGGAGCAGGTCATGCAGATCAGCATGCTGGCGGCCGGCTTCAGCCCCGGCGAGGCCGACGGGCTGCGGCGGGCGATGGCGGCATGGCGACGCAAGGGCTCGCTGGAGGCGTGGCGCGAGCGGCTGGTCGGCGGCATGCTCGCGCGCGGCTACGACGCGGCCTTCGCGCACGGCATTTTCGAGCAGGTCAAGGGCTTTTCGGAATACGGCTTCCCGGAAAGCCACGCCGCCTCGTTCGCGCTGCTGGTGTACGCCAGCGCCTGGATCAAGTGCCACCACCCGGCGGCGTTTCTCGTCGCGCTGCTCAACAGCCAGCCGCTGGGCTTCTACACCCCGTCGCAACTGGTGCAGGACGCACGCCGCCACGGCGTCGAGGTGCGCCCGGTGTGCGCCGTGCGCAGCGCCTGGGACAGCACCCTGGAGGACGGCGCGGTGCGCCTGGGGCTGCGCCTGGTGCGCGGCCTGGCGCGCGCCGCGGCGCAGCGGCTGGTCGACGCGCGCGGCCAGCCCGGGGCGTGCGCCGACG